>DATIMT010000294.1:0-21807 GCA_035475035.1 Arthrobacter sp. | reverse complement strand
CTCCTTCGCCGTCCTGCAGTCCGGGGGAGTCGGGCATTTGCAGTGGGCCGACCTCCTGCTGCTGGGTGCCGTGGCGTGTGCCGCGGTGGGGTATGCGGAAGGCGGCCTGCTGGCGCGCCAACTGGGTTCGGGGCAGACCATCGCCTGGGCGCTGGTCCTCGCGGCGCCGGCCATGCTGGTCCTCGCCGTGGTTTCCGCCCTGGACCAGCCGCCGTCGGCTACGCCGGTCCAATGGGCGGCCTTCGGCTACCTCGCCGTGGTGAGCATGTTCCTTGGCTTTTTCGCCTGGTACCGCGGTCTGGCCATCGGCCCCATGGCCCAGGTGAGCCAGATCCAGCTGCTCCAGCCGGTCCTCAGTATCGGCTGGGCAGCGCTCCTGCTGGGGGAGGCACTCACCTGGGCCACCGTCATCGGCGCCCTGGCCGTCATCCTCTGTGCCGCCGCTGCCGTCCGCGTCCGGCTCAACCGCCCCGCCCGGCTCACCCGCCCTCTCCGCTAACCACGAAAGGTCTCCCATGTACATTCCGGCCCACTTTGCCGCCGCCCCCGAAGCCCTCCAGAACCTCCTGACCAGCCCTGGCGCAGCCAACCTCATCACCATGACGGACCAGGGACTGCTGGCAACGCTGCTGCCCTTCGCCTTCAACCCGGCAGTAGGGGAGCACGGAGCGCTGCAGGCCCACATGGCGCGCAACAACCCGCAGTGGTCCACGGCGGCAACCGGTGAAGCACTCGCCATCATCCAGGGCCCCGATGACTACATCACGCCGTCGTGGTACGCCTCCAAGGCGGAGCACGGCCGCGTGGTCCCCACCTGGAACTACAGCACCGCGCACGTGTACGGCGAGTTGATGATCCATGACGACGCCGGCTGGCTGGCGCAGCATGTCCGGCACCTGACGGGCCTGCATGAGAAGGGCCGGGAGCGGCCCTGGAGCGTGGACGACGCGCCGGAGAAGTTCATTGCCGGGCAATTGCGGGCGATCGTTGGTGTGGAGCTGGTGATCAGCCGGATCGAGGCCAAAGAAAAGCTGAGCCAAAACCGCTCCGCTCCCGACGCCGAAGGAGTGGCGGCGGGGCTGCGGGCCGGCGGGCGGGAAGCCAGCGCGGCCGCCGTCGAACGCGTGCGCGGGAACTAGCGGTGGCCTTTAGGCCGCCCGTTCCAGCAGCACCATCACCTCGTAGTGCGTGGTCTGCGGGAACATATCCAGGACCCGGGCCCGCCGCGCGGTGAACGAGGGGAGCGCGGCCAGGTCGCGGGCCAGGGACTGCGCGTTGCAGCTGGAATACACGATGTGCTGCACGTCCGACGATTCCAGCCAGCCGCACAACTCCTTGCCGATCCCGCGCCGGGGCGGGTTCACGATCACCAGCTCCGGGGACTGTTCGGCGGCGAGGGCGAAGGCTGTGGCGTCGCCGGCCTGGAACGCCATGCCCTCCAGGCCGGCTTCGCCGCTGCTGAGCCGGGCGGACACGATCGCTTCGCTGCTGGTTTCGATGCCCGTGACCGTGCGGGATGGCGCTGCGCTGTGCAGGGCGAACCCGCCCACGCCGCAGTACAGGTCCCATACCGAGGCCGGTGCCAGTTCGTTGACCCACTCGCGCCCCTGGCGGTACAGGGCCGCGGCCATCTCCGTGTTGGTCTGGAAGAAGCTTTGCGGCCGCAGGTGCAGGTTGATGTCGTTGACCCGCATGTTCAGGGTGGACTGCTCCGTCAGCAGGATCTCCCGGTCACCTTCGAGTACCGCCTTGTGCTCCGGGTGCAGGTTGACCGAGACCACCTTGACCTGCGGCAGGGCGGCCAGGAGCTCCGGAAGGTGCTTCCGGATGCGCGGCATCACCTGTTCCGAGCGCAGGACCAGGCGGAGCATGACCTCCCCGTCCGGCGATTCGGTGATGATGACGTGCTTGAGCTCGCCAGTCCGGCGCGGAACGTCATAGGGCGTCAGCCGGACCCTGCGGATGAAGTTTGCCAGCACTGGAAAGCAGGCCTGCAGGCCGGGGGAGCAGACGCCGCACTTGCGCAGGTCCACGCCGTGGCCGTCGGCGTCGAGGATCCCGATCGTAGGGTTCTGCGCGGTCCCGCCGACCACCATTTTGGCCTTGTTGCGGAAGCCGGACTCCTGGCTTGCTACCGGCGGCAGCCATTCGAGCTGGGCGTGCCCGGACAGGAGGGCCTGGCAATGCTGCTGCTTGCCGGCCAGCTGTTCACCGTAGGAGATGCCCATCTGGGTGCAGGAACGGCAGCTGCCGGCATCGAAGTAGGAACAGTGCATGACCGGTCAAGTTTACCCGGCGCACCTTCCCGGCCCCGACATGAAGGCACGACGACGGCACCCGGGGAAGTGCCGCCGTCGCCCTTTTCACGGGCTGGGAAGCGGCACCGGATGTAACGCCGTGCAATATGAGCATCCATTTATGCTTTTGATGCTGCTAAATTCGGTCATCGTGCTACTTTCGGCACTGACATCGTGCAATTCTTCGTTTGGAGATCCCGTGGAACCCTCACCCCCGCTTACCCTGGATCCAAGGCCGGCAGCGCAACCGCCGGCTGGGTCCGCCCTCCGGCGCTCCATGGGGTCGCGGCACCTGGTCATGATCGCGATGGGCGGGGTCATCGGTTCCGGACTGTTCGTCAGCTCGGGGTACACCATCTCCCAGGCCGGTCCGCTCGGTGCGGTCATCGCGTACCTGGTGGGTGCGTTTGTGGTTTACCTGGTCATGGCTTGCCTGGGTGAACTTGCGATCGCCTACCCGGTGTCCGGCGCCTTCCATATCTACGCCGCCCGCTCCATCGGACCGGCCACCGGATTCGCCACCGCCTGGCTGTACTGGCTCTGCTGGGCGGTGGCCATCGGCTCGGAGTTCACCGCGTCGGGGCTCCTTATGCAGCGCTGGTTCCCCGACGTTGAGGTGTGGGTCTGGTGCCTGGTCTTTGCCACCGTGCTTTTCGCGTTCAACGCCGTATCCTCGAGGTTCTTCGGCGAGGCCGAGTTCTGGTTCGCCATCGTGAAGGTGGCGGCCATCATCGGCCTGATCGTCCTGGGCGGCGCCGCCCTGTTCGGCTTCCACCCGCTCAGCGGCGGCGTCCACCCCTTCCTGTTCCAGAACTTCGCCACCGAATCCGGGCCGTTCCCCAACGGCTTCACCGGGATCCTGGTCACGGTGCTCGCCGTCTTCTACGCCTTCTCCGGCTCGGAGCTGATCGGCGTGGCAGCCGGTGAAACCAAGGATCCCGCCACCGCCATCCCCAAGGCGCTGCGCACCACCGTGATCCGGCTGCTGATCTTCTTCGTGGGCGCCATCGCCGTCATCGCAGCCACCATCCCCTATACGGAAGTCGGCCTGGACGAGAGCCCGTTCGTGACCGTGTTCTCCGCCATCGGCATTCCGTTCGCTGCGGACATCATGAACTTCGTGATCATCACCGCCCTCCTTTCCGCGGGAAACAGCGGCCTCTTCTCCTGCGCCCGCATGCTCTACTCGCTCGCCGACGAGGGCCATGCCCCGCGGGCACTGAAGAAGCTGACCAGCCGGGGCATCCCCCTGGTTGCGCTCTCGGTCAGCATGGTGGGCGGCCTCGCCTCCCTCATCAGCAGTGTGGCGGCGCCGGAGACCGTCTACCTGGTCCTCGTATCGGTGGCGGGCTTCGCCGTGGTGGGGGTATGGATGTCCATCACTGCCTCGCACTACTTCCACCGCCGTGCCTTTGTTCGGAATGGCGGCGACATCTCCACCCTGGCCTACAAGGCGCCGCTGTTTCCGCTGGTGCCCATCCTGGCGTTCTCCCTTTGCGTCATCTCCCTCGTCGGCATCGCGCTCGACCCCGCCCAGGCGGCCGCCCTCTACTTCGGCATCCCCTTCGTCGCCGCCTGCTACATCTACTTCCACTTCCGGCACGGACGCACGGCTGTGCAGACAGGGCAATAGGCCGGGAACGGACGACGCCGGCAGAGCGGGGGGAGGGGCCGGGGAACCTTCCGCCGCGGCGCCGTCGTCTTTGTTCCGTTCCATGGCTGGCACGCCAAAGATCCCGGCGGCGGCGTGGAACAATGGGGCGTGATCGGCAGCCGGGAGGGGCAGGGAAGCGTGACATCAACCCGCGAGGCGTCCTCGATGGCGCAGGGACTGCGGATTGTCCGGCTGGTGGCGGACCGGGAAAAGCGGGGGCAGCAGCCGCTGGGGGTGTCCCAGCTGGCGGCGGAACTGGGCATGGAGCAGAGCCGGGTGTCGCGGTTATCGCAGGAACTGTGCAGCCTGGAACTGCTTGAGCGCCCGGACCGCGGGCCTTTCCGCATGGGCCCGCGCTTCTTCAGCCTCGCAGCCGCCCTGAACTCCGGCTGGGTCCGGGAAGCAGGGCCACTGCTCGAGGCGCTCGTTGCCGGACTGGGGCTTCGGGCACGGCTCTCCGTCCGTGACGGATTCCGCGTCATCCTGCTGCGCGCCTCCAGCAACGATGCCGTTCCCGGCAGTTTCGTGGCACCCGGCCTGGTGACTCCCGTGTGGTGCACCGGCGCCGGCAGGGCCCTTCTCTGGGACTTCGACCGGTCCGGCCTGGACGACTTGCTGGAGGGCGTGAACTACATCGGGATCGGTGGCCCCGGCGCTGCCCACTCAACGGACGGGATTTGGGATCTCCTGGTCCGCGACCGGGACGCCGGCTTCATAGCCGCTTCGGAGGAGTTTGAGCACGGAGTGGTGGAGCTCGCTGTGCCTGTGCGGGACGCCGGCGGTTCCATCATCGCCGCACTCAGCGTGCTTGGCAGCAGTGCGGAGCTTGGGAAGGATGCGGCGGCCGTCGCGGCCATGCTTGCCCGGGCGGCCCAACGGCTCAGCGCTTTTCAATCCCCGGTGTAGGCCAACCCAAGGGCTAGTCCAGCCTCTGGGTTAGTCCCGCCCCTGGTAGCCCAGCCTGGACTCCAGCCACTGCCCCTGGGCCACGAGCGCCGCGGCGCAGAATTCCCGGCGCGGCTCCAGCCTTTCCTTGATCCCCACGATCTGCAGTGCCGCCACCACATCGCTTTTGAAGTCCCGGACAGGCACGGCCAGTGAGTACAGTCCGGGCTCGGCCTCCTCATCCACGATCGAGTAGCCACGCCTCCACGCATCCTGCCTCCGTGCGAGGAATTCTTCCACGCCGGCTGGGGTGTTGGGGCCATGCCGGATGAACTCCACCTTCGAAAAGACGCTGCGGACTTGCGTCTCCGGCGTTTCCCACAATGCCGCCTGACCGGCGTCACTGCAGTAGGCGGGGTAGGGGCGGCCCAGCCACGATCCCACCAGGTTGCTGCCGGCCGGCACGCTCTCGCCGATGGTCACTGTGCTGTCCCCGCGCAGCACCCCGAGGAAACAGGCCTCATCGGTTTCGGCGGCCAGGGCCTCAAGCGCAGTTCCACCGTCGGACTGGAGCCGGCGTTCGGTCAGGAGCTGCGCATCGGTGAAGACCGACCAATCCAGGGCGTAGCTTCGCTTGACGGTCCGCGCCAGGAAGCCTTCCTGCTCTGCCGTGCGCAGGCTGCGGGATACCTGGCTGCGGTCCCTGCCCAGATCGGTGGCGATGTCGGCAGCAGTTCCGCCCGGAAGTCCGCTGGTATGGCGTGCGCCGATCGCCAGCACGGCCTCGATTCCGCGGCCCATGCTGGAGGTCTTCGACATGGACCTGAGTTTAGCGGCCGGGTCCGCGGCCCGGTCCACCGGGCCAGTGACGGTGCGGGCACTAAGTAGGTAACACTCAGTAAAAGCATGAGCTGGTGCTTATAGTGATCACATGCCTCCCACTTCGTCGCTGTCCGCCGTGCTGGGGTCCGGGGCGTCCCTGATTGCCGACGGCGCCCTGGCGACAGAACTCGAAGCCCGTGGCTGCAACCTGGACGACCCCCTCTGGTCCGCCAAGGTCCTGCTGGAACAGCCCGGCCTGATCAGGGACGTCCACCGCGACTACTTTGCAGCCGGCGCCAATATCGCCACCACCGCCAGCTACCAGGCCACGCCCCAGGGTTTTGCCGCCCGGGGGATAGGCGAACAGGAGTCCCTGGAGCTCGTGGCCTTGTCCGTGCAGTTGGCGGCTGAAGCGCGGCGGGAGCATCTGGCCGAACATCCCGAATCCGGGCCGCTGCTGGTTGCCGGTTCCGTGGGGCCCTATGGCGCCTATCTCGCCGATGGTTCCGAATACCGCGGGGACTATGTGCTCACGGGCGGGGAGTTCAGGGAATTCCATGCTCCACGCATCGCCGCGCTGGTAAGCGCGGGCGTAGACCTCCTGGCTTGTGAAACCCTGCCTTCCTTCGCCGAGGCGGAGGCGCTGGTGGCACTCAGCCGGGAACACGGCGTCGAAACCTGGTTCTCCTTCTCACTGCGCGACGGCGGGCATATCAGCGATGGAACTCCGCTCGCCAATGTGGCCCGGCTCCTGGACGGGCAGCACCACGTTGCCGCGCTGGGGGTGAACTGCGTCCCGCTCAACCTGGCTGGTCCAGCGCTCACAGCCCTCCGCCTGCACACCAACAAGCCGTTGGTGGCCTACCCCAACTCCGGGGAAACCTACGATCCCGCGACGAAGACGTGGACCGCAGAGCTGACGGCTGCAGATGGCCTGGCCCCTTCAAGCGACGCTCCTTCGAGCCTTGCTGCGAGTGCCGCCGGCTGGTGGGGGTTGGGTGCCCGCATCGTGGGCGGCTGCTGCCGGACCACGCCGCGCGACATCGCCGCATTGGCAGGGCTGGCAGGGAAGGCCTAGCGACGGCGCTGGGGTGGGAACACTGCCGTCTCCACGGGTGTTAAAACCTATGGAGAAACGAACGATGAACAACAGAACTTACACAGCACTGGTAGTACCGGCCGGCAACTCCGAAGCCATCCGCATCGAGCAGGTGGCAGCGGACCTGCAGTCCCTGGAAGCCCTGGTGGACGGGCCGCTGGAGTCGGTGATCCGCGGCGACTGGCATGTCTACCTCAACGCGGAAAGCGTCACCATGCTCCTGCCGGTTAACTTCCGCGCCTGGCAGCTGATGCACGAATGCGGCCTGGACCTTGACGGGATCCGGGGCACCGCGGTCTTCCTTGGCCGCGGCGAACACGGAGCCGAAGCCGACATCCCGGAGCATCTGGCCCGGCTCGCGGAGGAGCTTTTCGGGGCGCCGCTGGCCGCGTAACCTACTCGGGCCGTACCCCATAGGTGCTCAACACATTGCCCTGGCTGGTGGTCGACTGCTCCTGCAGCACCAGCCGGGTCAGCGGGTCTCCGTCCTCGAACAGCTTTCGGCCGCTGCCGGCGATCACGGGGTGCGTCATCAACTGCAGCGAGTCCAGGAGCCCGGCAAACAGCAGCTGCCGTACCACGGAGATACTTCCGCACACGGCGATCTCGCCGCCGTCGCGCTCCTTCAGACCGGCCACGAACTCCCCAAGCGGTGCGTCCATCAGCTGCGAGTTCTGCCACTCCAGCGGACCGGTGAGGGTGCGCGAGGCAACGAACTTTTCCACCGGGTTGATGAATGCGGCAAAGTCCTGGTCTGCCGAGGCGTCCGGCCAATAACCGGCCCACTCCTGGTAGCTGACCCGGCCCAGGACCACGGTGTCCACGGCGTTCATCATCCGGGTCAAGCCGGCACCGAGCTCCTCGTCGAAACTGTCGAACTGGAACTTGAAAGGTTCGGACACCACCCCGTCCACGGAATGGAACAGGCCGGCAGTGACTTTGCGCATGGGAACCTCCATTATTTGGGCAGACAGGCATTACGGTATTCGCCCAACGTCTTCCCGGGAAGGGCGCAGGGCCCCTTTTTGGTGCGGAAGTTCGTACGACGGCGGGTGCTCACGTTAGCTTCATCACTCGCCGTGTCGTCTTGCGCGGTTTCGCGCCGGCCGGGCCGCATACTTGTCTTTGAGCGGCTCTTGCCGTCCCCCCGCCAGGCAGGAGGAAGCGCATGGAAACCCTGAAAAAAGTCGTGACCAACCAGTATTTTCCTGCCGGCGCCGTACTGACGGCCGTAGTCCTGTTTTGGGTTGTGGCCATGCTCGGCGGGCTGTCCCTGCTCAACAACAACCAGCCGCCACTGACCACCCTGACCTGGATGCTGTTCGTCTACGCCGCCGCTGTGTTGACCCCCCTCGCGGGACTGCTGGCCGCCGTCGACCTGGTCCGCCGCTGGCGCCGCAACCGCACCGCCGCACCCGTTCAGGAAACCAGCAACGAAGCTGCCGTTGAGGCCACGGGCGGGATCACGCCGTCGGACCCTGACACTGCCGCTGAAGCTTCCAAGCCGGCAGAGCCAGAAGCTTCCCAGTCGGCCCCCATCAAGCCGCAGCGCCCGGGCCGGCAGGAAGCAGCCTAGGCGAAGCAGCCAGGCACAGGAGCCCGGGCTTACCGGCCCTTCAAAGCATTTAGGGACTCTTCGGCATGGTGCAGTGCCTGGCCAAGCCGGTCACCCGGCTCCGGCAATGAGAACAGGTAGCCCTGCAGCGAGTCGCACTCCAGTGCCGTCAGGTAATCCGCCTGCGCCGCCGTCTCGATCCCTTCCGCAGTGACCGTCAAACCCAGGCTGTGGGCCATGTTGATCATGGAGCTAAGAATGGGCAGGCGCTCATTGCCGGTCCGCACCATGGACACAAACGACCTATCGATCTTGACCGTGTCCACGGGAAGGTCCTGGAGCCGGCCCAGCGAGGAGTAGCCGGTGCCGAAATCGTCCAGCGCCACCCTGGCGCCGGCGTCCCGCAGCGTACTGAGCTGCCGGATCAGGCTCCAGTCGGCATCGAAAAACACGCTCTCGGTAACTTCCAGGACCAGCTGGTAGGGGGCCACGCCGCTGGCGTTCGCCAGCCTCGCGACAGTCTCGGCGAAGTCCGGTTCCTGCAGTTGGACCCCGGAGACGTTGACGGCCAGGGACCGCGAGGGATCCTCGCTGAGCCACCCCGCCAACTGCACCATTCCGGAGGCCATCACCTCGGCCCCGATCTCGCTGATCAGCCCGGTGCGCTCGGCGAGCGGAATGAAGATCGACGGCGGCACCCGCTCACCACCGCGGTCCCACCTGGCAAGCGCCTCCAACTGGACCACCTGCCCCATGCGGTGCGACACGATCGGCTGGAAGTCCACGGTGATTTCGCCGCGCGGAACGGCCAGCCGCAGTCCGCTCTCCATGTGCGTACGCTGCACCAGGGCCTGCATCATGTCCGGGTGGAAGCGCAGGAAGCGGTTCTTGCCTGCAGCCTTGGCCGCATACATCGCAATGTCCGCGTGCCGCAGCAGTTCAGAAGGCCCAACACTGTCCCGTCCCACCGAGGCGAGTCCCAGGCTCAGGCTGGGGCGGAGGACGGTGCCGCCGATGGTCACGGGCACATGCAGGCAGCGCACGATGCACTCCGCGATCGCGTCGGCGTCCGGGCAGGCCGTCAACAGCACCACGAATTCGTCGCCGCCCAGCCGGGCAACGACGTCAGCTGCGGGGACGCAGCCGCGGAGCCGGCGTGCCACTTCGATGAGCATGTCATCGCCAGCCTGATGGCCAAGGATGTCGTTGACTTCCTTGAAGTCGTCCAGGTCAAGGAGCAGGACATCCACTGTCTTCAGCCGGGGTTCCTGCAGTGATTCAGCCAGGGCATCGTTGAAAACGGCCCTGTTGGCGAGCCCGGTCAGCGGGTCCTGGAACGCCATGGCCCGCAGCTTTTCAGCCTGGACCGCCAAGTCCATCATGGCCCGTTGTGCCTGCTCCTGCGCCTTCCGCCGCGGGGTGACGTCGCGGAAGCTCCATACCCGGCCCACGATTTTGTCGCCCACCCGCTGGGGCCGCGAATACCTTTCCAAAGTGCGTCCGTCGCGGAGCTCCACGACGTCGTGGCTTTCCGCGGCAACGTCCGCCTGGACTTCACTCAGCCGGGCGGTGAACGGAACAGGATCCGCCACCTGGCCCATGACAAGCCGCATTGCAGGTTCATCGCTGTCTGCTTCCATCAGCCCGGGCGGGATGCTCCACATGGTGAGGAACTGCTCGTTGAATCCGGCCACCCTGCCGTCATTGCCCATGACCAGGATGCCGTCGGCAGTGGATTCGAGCGTGGCCGTCAACAACGACATGGCCTCCCGCAGGCCCTCGTCCGCCGCTTTCCGGTGTGCTGTGCCACGGGCGGAAAGCAGCAGCCATACTCCGGTTGGTTCTGCCTGCCCAGGGTGTTTGCCCGGGGGGTCGGTTGCGATTGGCTGGGGGAGCAGCGCGGCGGCCACTTCAATGGCGATCTCGCTGCCGTCGTGCCGCAACCCCCTGATTTCCCGCGGCAGCGGATGCACTTCCGGCTGCGCGAGGAGCTCGTGGAACAGGCGGCCCACCTCGTCGCGGAAGCCCTCCGCAACCAGTGCACGGTGGTCCAGGCCGCCAAATGCCTCCTGCGGTAAACCGAAGAGCCTTGCTGCTGCCGAGTTGGCTGCCAGGATGACGCCGTCCGCGGTCAAGGCCAGCAGCGCGTCCGGGCTCGCGTCCATGACCACGCCGAAAGACTGCAATGCCACATCGTTGCCACGGCCCACAAAACCCGTCATTACACCACCCCCTTCGCCATCATAAAGGCCATCCGCGGGAATTGGGCGGGTACCACCGGCTGCAATTATTCAGCGTCGGACGTAAAAAGCGCCGTCCCCCTTTTTAGGGGTCCGGCGCTTCTAACGGAAATGAATTATGCGGCTACACCCTGCGGCCGCTGCGGTTGGTGACTGCCCCGTAGATCAGCAGAACGATGATTGAACCGAGAATGGCCAGCAGCCAGGTCCTGAGGTCGAAGAATTCGGCCAGCCCGCCGCCAAAGATCAGCGATCCGATCCAGCCGCCCAAGATGGCCCCGACGACGCCGAGGACCAGGGTTACCACCCAGCCGCCGCCCTGACGGCCCGGCAGGATGGCCTTTGCGATGGCTCCAGCAATCAGGCCCAAAATGAGAAATCCGATAATGCCCATGTTGCCACTCCTTGTCAGTAAGATGTGCCGGGCCCCCATTTCCGGTTCCATCATTCAATCAGCAGGCTTACTATTCTGCAAGGCTTTGATTATCACAGGATGACTGTCAGTTTCACGGCGGAAATACGGGACTTTTTCCGGGCAGGTGCTGGAGAAAGCGGATATTTCCCGTGCGGCCGGCGCCGCCTCCGCCGCTAGGATTACAAGTCCCGCAACAGACCAAGGAGCGCAGGCATGCCCAGCCAGACCGCCAGGCCCCGTGCCATCTTCCTCGACATCGACGGCACGTACGCCGACCATGGCCTCGCCCCGGCAGCGCATGTGGACGCCGTCCGGACTGCCCGGAAAATGGGCCACCTCGTCTTTGTCTGCACCGGGCGGCCGCTGTCCATGGTCCCTGACCACATCCTCGCCGTGGGTTTTGACGGCACCATCACGGGCGCCGGTGCACGGGTAGAGGTCAACGGCGAGATCCTCAAGGACGCCCGTTTTGAACCGGGCCTGGCAGCGCGGATTGTCGCATCCCTCGATGCCCACAATGCCGCCTACATCCTGGAAGCACCCGAGGCCCTGTATGGCCGCACCGGTGTGGACCGGCGGCTGAGGGACGTGCTGGGTCCCATCTTCGCCGGCCGTCCACAGCACGACGGAGTGCTCAGCACCGATGTCGATCCGCTCGAGGACATCCTGGGCCCGATGCAGTACAGCGACGATCTCCGCGCAACCTCCTACGCCAAAATCTCCGTCTTCGATTCGCCCGTGCCGCTGACCCGGCTGACTGCAACTTTCGGCCCGGAAGTGGGGCTGATCCCGAGCTCGCTGTCTGCGCTGGGAGACCGGGCGGGGGAGATCTTCATGGCCGGCACGCACAAGGCGGTGGGCATCCAGGTGGTCGAGGCCCGGCTTGGGCTGGACAGGGAAGACATTGTGGCCATCGGTGACAGCGCCAACGATATTGAAATGCTGGAGTACGCCGGCATCGGCATTGCCGTCGAGGGCGGCCACCCGCGTGTCCTGGCCGTGGCGGACAGGACCACCGCAGGACCGGCCGGGGCCGGCGTCGCGTTGGCCTTCGCCGAGTTGGGGCTCCTGGATTAAGGGTCAGCGCGCAACGACGACCGGTTCGGTCAACGCCCCGCCCGAGGTGCCCAGGCCGCGAACCAGCCATCCTTCTGCCTGCCACGCCACAGCGTCCAGGACGTTGCGTGCATCCAGCAGCACCCGCCGTCGTACCAGCCGGCCGGCGGTGGCGGGACACAGCTGCCGGTACTCGTCCCATTCGGTGAGGAGCAGCACCACTTCCGCGTCCTGGAGTGCCCGCATCGCGGACACCTCGAAACGGAGGCGCGGGTAGCGGCGCCATGCAAGGTTGACCGCTTTGGGGTCCGTGACAGTGACGTGCGCCCCGGCGGCGGCCAGCCGGTCTGCCACGTCCAGGGCGGGGGAGTCGCGGATGTCGTCGGTATCGGGCTTGAAGGAGGCGCCCAGGACGGTGATGGAACGCCCGGCCAGCGCCCCGCCGCACAGCTCTGCGGCGAGGTCCACCGTCCTCTCGCGCTGGCCGAGGTTCACCGAATCCACCAGGTGCATCCAGTCCTCCAGGGCAGGTACCCCAAGTGTGGCCGCCTGGGTGCGGAAGCTGCGGATATCCTTGGGCAGGCAGCCGCCGCCAAAGCCCAGCCCCGCGTGCAGGTACCGGCTGCCGATCCGGGGGTCCAGGCCCATCGCCTCGCTGAGCTCTGTCACGTCGGCGCCGGCAGCATCGCAAAGTTCCGCGACGGCGTTGATGAAGCTGACCTTGGTGGCGAGGTACGCGTTCGCGGCCGACTTGATGAGCTCTGCCGTGGCGAAGTTGCAGACCAGGCGGGGGATGCCCGCTGCCAGCAGCGGCTCATAGACCGCATCCAATGCCGCCGTCACTCCACGGGGTGCACCGGTTGCCGGGTTGAAGGCGGTGCCGCGGCCGCCCTCCACACCGTAGACCAGCCGGTCAGGCACCAGCGAGTCCTTCACAGCGGTGCCCTGCCGCAGGAACTCGGGGTTCCAGCCGAGCAGCACGTCGGGCCGCGGCGCCAGGATGCCGGCAAGCATGTCCACCGTGCCAACGGGCACCGTGGATTTGCCCACGACGACGGCGCCCGCGGCCAGGTGCGGCAGCAGGGCCACCGCGGCGGAGACCAGGAAGGTGAGGTCGGCGGCGTCGGACGCCCTGCCCTGGGGCGTCCCCACGCACAGGAAGTGCACCTGGGCGTCCCTGGCGTCCGCCGGCTCGGTGGAGAACCGCAGCCTGCCGGTGTCCCTGCCGTCCTGAAGGAGCTCATCCAGCCCGGGCTCGTGGAACGGCGCCGCCCCCTGCGATAGCAGCTGCACCTTGCCCGGGTCGACGTCGATGCCCACTACGGTGTGGCCCATGGATGCAAGGGTGGCCGCGTGCACGGCACCCAGGTAACCGCAGCCGATGACCGAAATCCTCATGACGGTGCTCCTGCCGTTGCTGGCTTCTGCGGGGGAACCTGAACCGCCTCGATGGCATCCGTGTAGTGCTGCACCAGTTCCGTGCAGAGCGCCGGCCAGGTTCTGTGCTGTACCGACGCATGGGCCGCGGCGGCGAAGGCCCGGCGCTTGGCGTCGTCGCCCATCAAGTCCTGCACCCGGGCGCGGAGGGCCGACAGGTCGCCTGGTTCGTACAGCCAGCCGGTGCGCGAATTCTCCACCAGATCCAACGGCCCGCCCCGCCCTGTGGCCACCACCGGCACACCCGATGCCATGGCCTCCTGGATGGTCTGGCAGAAGGTTTCGAACTCGCCGGGATGGACGAAGAGATCGAAGGATGCCACCGCCCGGGCCAGGTCTTCCCCGCCCAGGAATCCGGTGAACACCGCGCCGGGGAGCGCTTCCTCCAAGGCGCCCCGCTGGGGTCCGTCCCCAACGATGACCAGCCTCGTGTTGGGAATTCCGGTCAGCGCGGCAAGGTCTTCCACCTGTTTTTCCACCGCAAGCCTGCCCACGTAGCCGATGATCCGCCCACCGTTGGGGGCAATCGAAGCCCGCCAGCCGTCGTCGCGCTTTTCCGGCGAAAACCGCGCGGTGTCCACCCCGCGCCGCCACATCCGCACCCGCGGGATGCCCCGGCCGCGCAACTGGTTCAGCGCGAACGTGGAGGGCACCAGGGTGCGTGTGGCGAGCAGATGGATATTCTCCACCCGGTTCCAGGCCCAGTTCTCCAGGAAGGGCACGCCGTACCGGGCGGCGTAGCTGGGGACCTCGGTCTGGTAGACGGCCACGGTGGGAATGCCCAGCTGGCTGGCCGCCTGGGCGGCCCGCCAGCCCAGCACGAATGGCGAGGCAAGATGGACGACGTCGGGCGCGTACTCGGCAAGGATGCGCTTGACCCGGTACACACCCCCCAGCGCCACCCGCACGTTCGCATAGCCTGCCAGCGGAACCGCGGGAAGTCTGTGCACCTCGGCGCCTTTGACCTGGACCGCAGCCTGCCCGTCCTGGGCGGAAGGGGCTATCACCAGGACCTCGTCGCCCCGGTCCTGGAGATGGTCCAGGACCCGCAGGATTGAATGGGTGACACCGTTCATCAACGGCAAAAATGACTCGGCCACGATTGCGATCCTCACCCCTCAACCGTGGGCGCCTTCCCTGAAATGGCGGGGGAGGAATCGTGACCCGGAGGAGAAGCCCCGGTGAACAACTGGCCCGCGGCTGAAAAAGAATTTTAGTAAGTAGGCTTTGCATTCGATGCTAAGCATGCTTACGGTAGATGGGCAGACAGCGCAGAGCCTCAAGCAGCCGGGGCGGAGGCCGGACGTCGGGAACAGCCGGCGCCGGGGCATCCACTGCCAGCAGACCCAGTGCAAAGACAGATCCAAGGAGAGTCATGCTCAACAGGGAAAATCTTGAAAACCTGCTCACCAAGGGCGGCAACGTCGTCGGTTCGGACGGCTCGAAGATCGGTTCGATCGGCCAGCTGTACGCAGACGACGACACGGGTGAGCCCACATGGGTCACGGTCAAGACCGGACTTTTCGGCACCTCGGAGTCGTTCGTGCCAGTTGAGGGCGCACACAACCAGGGCGAAGACCTGGTGGTCCCTTTCACCAAGGAGCATGTCAAGGACGCTCCCCGGGTGGATGCGGACGGCCACCTCACCCCCGAGGAAGAGGACCGGCTCTACACCTACTACGAGCACGGCGCACGGACCTACACCGAGGCGACCTCCGGTACGGCCGGAAACGTTGACCTGCAGGGAGACGCAGACCTGAATGCCGGCACCCCCACGGCAGGCATCACCTCCCACCACGACACCGCCGACCGGGACACGAGCTCACGTGGAGCCGTTGGCCACGACACCTCCGGCCCTACCACGGACGACGCCATGACGCGGTCCGAGGAACAGCTGAACGTGGGTACGGAACGTCAGGCCACTGGCCGGGCACGGCTGCGCAAGTACGTGACCACTGAGAATGTCACCAAGACCATCCCGGTGGAGCGCGAAGAAGTCCGCGTGGAGCGCGAGCCCATCACGGACGCCAACCGCGGTTCAGCCCTGAACGGACCGGACATCAGCGAAGAGGAGCACGAGGTGGTCCTCCACGAGGAGCGCCCGGTGGTGGAGAAGGAAGCCGTCCCGGTGGAGCGGGTCCGGCTGGACAAGGACGTTGTCCGCGACGAGGCCACGGTCAACGAGGAAGTCCGCAAGGAGAACATTGAAACAGATGGCGGGAACCGCCGCTGACCGGGTCGTGTGCCCTGATCCACGGGCATGCTGACTGAACCAGCAGCCCGGACACGGTGAACGGCGCCGGGAGCCACCCTTGGAGGCTCCCGGCGCCGCTCTGCTTTAAGACGCTGGTGCAGCCGCGCTGATCAGTCGTGACTGCACCAGCCAGTAGGACGAATATCTTCAGAACTTACGGTTCATCTCTCATTCGCGGCTCCTGTTTTCCCGGTTTACGGAATCCCGGGTCCTTTGCTGGCGCCGGGTCAGGGGCGGCGGCCAGCAGAAATCGCAGCACAACCCCTTGGGGGCGGCGGGTGTTGGTTGCTACCAATTTTACGGCCGGGCACTGGAAAAAGCGCCGGCAGGCGGTGCATTGATTGTTCATCCATGACCCCGCGAAGCCTGTCGTTCGCGGGCAGGACGCACCCGGCGTGACACCATGGAAAACGATGAAACTGCGTGCTGATCAGACCGGAGACCGTGGCCTTCCCATGCCCTTGTGGCTGCAGGGCGCCCTTGAAACGGCGCAGGCGGCCATCATTTCCGCGCTGGTGGTGGTGGCGCCCATTGTTGCCGTGTGGGCCACCGCCGGTTTCCAGAACGGGCAGTTCGAGGTCCTGGCGCGGCTGGCAGGCCAATCCTGGCTCCTGGTCCACGGCGTGCCCCTGGAACTGGCGGGAGCCGGACCCGGGACGGCCACGCACGGCGGCTCCGGCGTCCTGAGCCTGATTCCCCTGGGCCTGACCCTGATCCCGTTCCTCCTGGCCTGGCGTGCCGGCCGCCGGCTGGCCCGGGCTTCCTACACGGACCAGTTGTGGCAGGCGCTGTTGGGCTCGTGGATGGTCTATGCAGCGTTCGGCGCGGCTACCGGATTCGTCTGCCGCAACGCCGACGTCGTCATCAATCTTTGGTACGCCATGCTGGTTCCCCTGGTTCCGTACGGGCTGGGCATGGTGATCGGCGCGCGCCGGGAGGCAGGCTCCTGGAGCCGGCTCATCGGCGTCGACGCCGTGGACTGGATTTCGCGCACCAGCCAGCATTCCCGCTGGGCCGGATCCTACTTCGCATCCGCGGCTAAGGCGGGATTCGTGGCGGTGGTTTCCGCGCTGGCTTTGGCCGCAGCGCTGCTGGCCGTCGACCTGTTCATCCACTGGAACCTTGTGGTGTCCGTCTATGAAGCGCTCGACGCCGGCCCGGTAGGAGGTGCCGCCCTCACCATCGCGCAGCTCGGTTTCCTGCCCAACCTTGTGGTCTTCGCCCTCGCCTGGACATCCGGCGCCGGCTTCTCCATGGGTGTTGGCTCCGAGGCAGGCCCGCTGGGTACCGCCGTTGGCCCGATCCCGTCGATACCCGTCCTGGCGGCCATCCCCTCGGGTCCCCTGGACTACGCCGTTGTGGCCCTGATCGTCCCGGTACTGGCCGGCGCCATGGCGGGCTGGTGGTTCCTCCGGGAGGGAGAAAACCACTTCGATGAGTGGCTCGCCATCAAGGTCCACGCCCGCTGGTTCACGGCAACAGTCTCCACCTTGGTCCTCGGGGTGTTGGCAGGGCTGTCCGCCGGCCTGTTGACCATGTGCCTGGCCTGGCTGTCCAGGGGCTCAGCCGGGCTCGGCCGCCTGACTGAGATTGGACCCGACCCGCTGTGCACGGGGCTGTGGGTGGCCGCGGGGGCAGGTGCCGGCGTCGTGATTGGCTATGCGGCAGGACCATGGCTGGAACACGAGAAAATTGCGGACGTTGAACAGAACGCGGAACTGGTCCACTAGGACCCAGCGTGGGGTCAGCGCACCTTGGTGGGCAGGACATCCTGGAATTGCACCATGCACGCGTGGGTGGCCCGGTCGGTCAGCGCCCGGCCAAGGCAGGCCTGGTACTCGCGCACCTGGTCAAACAGGACCATGGTGGTGACAATCAGCAGTACCATGACGGCGGCAACCACCAGCCCTGAAATGGTGCCCAGGAGAACCAGTTTCGATTCCTTTAACCGGAGGGCCCTGACCAGCAGGAAGATGCCCAGGACCAGGCTCGCCCCGGTAAGCAGCGTTGTGAGCCAGAGATAGCCGACGTCCAGTTGGTACACGAAGAACGCGCCGAGCACCGAGACCACAAACATCCGGAACAGGGTGTGGGTCCTGGCAAGGGAGGCCTTGGCCGCCTCGCTGGCCGGGGGCTTGACCTGCCCGCTCCGGCCCGGTTCGCTGTTCATGTTTTCCAGCGTACGCGAGCCTGCACCTAAGCTGGACCAATGCGTATCGTCGTCCTCGTTTCCGGAACCGGGTCCAATCTCCAGGCCGTCATCGACGCCGTCAAGGCAGGCGAACTCGACCTGGAGATCGCGGCGGTGGGCGCCGACCGCGAAGGAACGTACGGCGTGGAACGCTCAGCTGCCGCAGGAATCCCCACGTTCGTGGTGGACTTCAAGGCCTACCCTGACCGTGCCGACTGGAACGCCGCACTGACCGAGGCCGTGGCCGCCTACAAACCGGACGTGGTGGTTTCCTCGGGGTTCATGCGGATCGTCAGCCCAGGTTTTATCGACGCGTTTAACGGCAGGTACCTCAACACCCACCCCGCGCTGCTCCCGGCATTCCCCGGCGCCCATGGCGTGCGCGACGCCATGGCATATGGCGTGAAGGTCACGGGCTGCACGGTGCACTGGGCGGACGCCGGCGTGGACACCGGGCCGATCATTGCGCAGGAGGCCGTAACGATCGAGGACTCCGACACCGAGGAAACCCTGCACGAGCGCATCAAGGTAGTGGAGCGGCGGCTCCTGGTTTCCACCCTGGCCGCCCTTGCCGCCGAACCGGCATCGCACCGCTGACCGCACCCGGCCCCTACTGCAGGCGCTGCTGGCGGGTTTCGGGGGAAAAGAAGGCCATCCACAGCACGGACACCAGCACCAGGGCCCCCGCCAGCGCAAACGATGTGGCCAGCCCGAGCTCCGGCCAGAAGTAGTTGGCAAAGATCAGCGGCCCGAAGCCCGCGCCCAGCCGGGAGAACGTTGACGCCCAGCCGAAGCCGGTGCCCCGCAGCTCGGTGGGATACAGCTCGGACACGTATGCGTAGAGCACGGGGATGGCAACCTGGACCACGAACCCGAACACCAGCAGCCAGAACACCGCGGCCGTGGGGATGTCCACCACGAAGGCCACGATCACCAGGGTCAGTGCGGACAGCGGGCCGGTGATGGCGAGGATCCATTTGCGCCCCACCCGTTCCACCAGGAGGGCGGCCACGACCACGCCAAGGAATCCGACGGCGGCCATGGAGGCTGTGGTGACGAATGCCTTGTACTCGGCGAACCCGGCGCCGATCAGGATCCTCGGCATCCAGGTCAGGGACAGGTAGTACACCAGCAGGATGCTGAAGAAGAGGGCCCAGGCCGCCGTGGTGATCTTCCAGTTGAACTGCCAGACGGAACGCAGCTGCGTCCAGGCGCTGCCGGCGGACAGGCGAGGCACGTCCCTGGCATCCGGAAGGCTGTAGGCGCGGGGTTCTGCACCTGTGGCGTCCACCAGCCCGTCGATGATCCGGGCCGCTTCCTCCCGCCGGCCTTTTCGGATCAGGAACAGCGGGGACTCGGGCACACTGCGGCGGACCCAGAAGACCAGCAGGGCGGGCAGGACCATCACCAGCATGGTCAGGCGCCAGTCGCCGTACAGGGCCACCAGCCCGGCTGATACGAACCCTGCCAGCGCAGCGCCCACCGGCCACCACCCGTCCATGGCCGTCAGCACCTTCCCGCGCTGCTTCCGCGGCGTGAACTCACCCACCAGTGCGTAGTCCACGGGAATGCAGCCGCCTAGACCGAATCCTGCCATGAACCGGAAGATGCAGAACCAGACGAAATCAGGGGCGAACGCGCCGAACACGGTAAAGATGGAGAACAGCAGCAAGGTGGCCGTGAAAGCCTTCCTGCGCCCCACGGTGTCCGCTATGGTTCCCCAGACGAAGGCGCCCAGGGCCATGCCGATCAGGTTGGCTGTGCCTACCCATGCCGCTTCCCCTGCGGAGAGGGACCAGTGCTTTGACAACAACGGAATCAGGATGCCGTTCAGGGTCACATCCCAGGCATCGAACATGAAGCCGAGGCCCCCGATCAAAAAGATCCTGCCCTGGACTTTCCATCGCCAGGGCAGTTCCTGGACCACCTGTTCGCCGCTGGGCACAGTGGTGTAAGTATTCATCGCCGCCTCCTGTCCAAAACTTTAGCCCGGGCCCATCCCGTTCACACTCCGGCGGCCACGCCGGGCAATCGCGCCCTTCGCGATAAACTGGCCGTATCCCCACCGACCGCGGCCCTGATCCGCGATATAAGACGGAGACATTTGTGAGCTTCACGCAGCATGAGCGCGTATCCATTGACCGTGTACCCATCCGCCGGGCCCTGATCTCGGTTTACGACAAGACCGGCCTGGAGGAGCTCGCCCAAGGCCTGCACGCTGCGGGCGTGAAGCTCGTCTCCACCGGATCCACGGCCAAGAAGATCGCCGCCGCGGGCATCCCCGTGCAGGAGGTGGAGGAGGTCACCGGTTCACCCGAGATGCTGGACGGCCGGGTCAAGACACTGCACCCGCGCGTCCACGGGGGAATCCTGGCGGACCGGCGCGTCCCGGCCCACATGGAAACCCTCGCCAGCATGGACATCGAAGCCTTTGACCTGGTGGTGGTAAACCTCTACCCGTTCGTGGAGACCGTCAAGTCCGGCGCTGCCCAGGACGACGTCGTGGAGCAGATCGACATCGGAGGTCCCGCGATGGTGCGCTCGGCGGCTAAGAACCACGCCGCCGTCGCCATTGTGGTGGATCCGTCCTTTTACGGCCAGGTGGTGGAGGCTGCCGCGGCCGGCGGCTTCGACCTGAAGACCCGCCGCCGCCTCGCCGCCAAGGCCTTCGCCCACACCGCCGCCTACGACAACGCCGTGGCCACCTGGACCGCCAGCCAGTTCCTGGACGAGGACGGCGACGGCATCATTGACTGGCCCGCCTACGCCGGCCTGTCCCTGGAACGCTCCGAGGTCCTTCGCTACGGCGAAAACCCGCACCAGCAGGCTGCACTGTACGTGGACAAGGCTGCGCCGGCCGGCATCGCCCAGGCGGACCAGCTGCACGGCAAGGCCATGAGCTACAACAACTTCGTGGACGCCGACGCCGCCCTGCGCGCTGCCTACGACTTCAGCGAACCCGCCGTCGCCATCATCAAGCACGCCAACCCCTGCGGTGTGGCCGTCGGCTCCAAGGATGCCGCGGACCCAATCGCGGACGCGCACGCCAAGGCCCACGCCTGCGATCCGGTCTCGGCCTTCGGTGGCGTCATTGCCGCCAACCGCACGGTGACTGCTGGAATGGCCAACACGGTGAAGGATATTTTCACCGAGGTTGTCATCGCGCCCGGCTTCGAGCCCGAGGCAGTGGAGATCCTTTCCAAGAAGAAGAACATCCGCCTGCTCGCCCTGCCCGACGGCTACGGCCGGTACCCCACGGAGTTCCGCCAGGTCTCCGGCGGCATGCTGGTCCAGGTGAGTGACAAGGTGGACGCCGACGGCGACAACCCCGCCAACTGGACACTCGCCGCCGGTGAAGCCGCGGACGAGAAGACCCTCGCCGACCTCGCCTTCGCCTGGACCGCCTGCCGGGCCGCCAAGTCCAACGCCATCCTCCTTGCCGAGAACGGCGCCGCCGTGGGTATCGGCATGGGCCAGGTCAACCGGCTCGATTCCTGCCGCCTGGCCGTGGAGCGGGCCAACACGCTGGGCGTGACGGTGGAGTCTGACGTCGAAGGTGCCGGCGGTGCCTCCAACGCCGGCGGTGACGGCGCGCCCCAGCGGGCCCGCGGTGCCGTGGCCGCCTCCGACGCGTTCTTCCCGTTCGCCGACGGCCTGCAGATCCTGATCGACGCCGGTGTCCGCGCCGTCGTGCAGCCCGGCGGATCCGTCCGTGACGAAGAAGTGATCGCCGCAGCGAACGCGGCCGGCATCACCATGTACTTCACCGGCGCCCGCCACTTCTTCCACTAATCCCCACCGGCTCCCTAACCTCGCTTCGCTCGGCCAGGGAACCCTGCCGGCGTGGCCCCACCCACCGGCTCCCTAACCTCGCTTCGCTCGGCCAGGGAACCCTGCCGGCG
>DATIMT010000293.1:0-3480 GCA_035475035.1 Arthrobacter sp. | reverse complement strand
CGGAGCGCGTATTGGCGGCGGGGGCCGGTGACGATGGCGGCGATCGCGGCGGTGGATATGGCGTTGTGGGATATCAAGGGCAAGCTGGCCGGGATGCCGGTGTACCAGTTGCTCGGTGGTGCGTCGCGGAACGGGTTGCGGGCGTACGGGCATGCGTCCGGGGCGGATATCCCGTCGTTGTTTGATTCGGTCCGGGAGCATCTGGAGTTGGGGTACAAGTCGATCCGGATCCAGACCGCGGTCCCGGGGATCAAGGCGGTGTATGGGGTGGCGGCGCAGGCGCAGGCGTCGGGGGAGCGGTATGACTATGAGCCGGCGGGCCGGGGTGCGTTCCCGCTGGAGGAGGACTGGGATACCCGGGCGTATTTGCGGCATTTGCCGACGGTGTTTGAGGCGGTCCGGAATGAGTTCGGCCCGGAGATCCCGTTGCTGCATGACGGGCATCACCGGATGACGCCGATCCAGGCCGCGAAGCTGGGCAAGGCGTTGGAGCCGTATGACTTGTTCTGGCTGGAGGACTGCACCCCGGCGGAGAACCAGGAGGGGCTGCGCCTGGTCCGGCAGCACACCACCACGCCGTTGGCGATCGGGGAGATCTTCAACACGGTCTATGACTTCCAGACGTTGATCAAGGAACAGTTGATCGATTATGTCCGGGCCGCTTCCACGCACTTTGGCGGGATCAGTCCGTTGAAGAAGGTGATGGATTTCGCTGCGCAGTACCAGATCAAGTCCGGCTTCCATGGGCCCACGGACATTTCTCCCGTGGGTTTCGCCGCGCAGTTGCATGTGGGCCTGGCGATCCATAACTACGGGATCCAGGAATACATGCAGCACTCGGCCAGGACCAACGAGGTCTTCGAGCAGTCCATGACCTTCACCGATGGTTACCTGCACCCGGGCGATAAGCCCGGCATCGGCGTCGAGTTCAACGAAGAAGCCGCAGCCGCCTACCCCTACCAACAGGCCTACCTGCCCTACAACCGCCTGGTCGACGGCACCGTCCACGACTGGTAAGAGGACAACCGTGAGCAACAATCACCCCGGAAACCCTAAGTCCCGTGTAGTGGTGATGGGCGTCTCCGGCTCCGGCAAGACCACCATCGGGGATCTCGTGGCGCGCGAACTGGGCGTCGCGTTCCTTGACGGCGACTCCCTCCATCCGGTGGAGAACGTCGCCAAGATGGCCGCCGGGACGCCCCTGACGGACGAGGACCGCTGGCCCTGGCTCGCCACCGTGGGCCGCGAACTGGCTGGCGCGGGCGACGGCGGAATGGTGCTTGCCTGCTCCGCCCTCCGCCGCAGCTACCGCGACGCCATCCGCGAACAGGCCCCGGACACCATCTTCCTGCACCTGAACGGCAGCAAGGAGGTCCTGAAGGCACGAACAGAGGGCCGCACCGGGCACTTCATGCCACCGGCACTGCTCGAATCCCAGCTCGCCACCCTGGAACCGCTGCAGGAGGACGAACGTGGTGTGGTGGTGGACATCGCCGCACCCGTCGGGGACGTGGTGGCCGAGGCACTCAAGGGGATTGCCGCCGTCGTACGTCCCGCCGTTGACGCGCCGCGCACCCCGCGGCAGTACGACGTCGACCTTGCGGCGGCGCCGTTCAATCTCGACGCCGACGCGATCGCCTGGGTCGAGGGCACCGTAGGTGCCATGACGCTTGAGGAAAAGATTGGGCAGCTGTTCATCAACCACAACAATGACTACTCCCCGCAGTACCTCGATGGCGTGCTGGAGAACTACCACGTGGGCGGCATGCGGTACCGGCCCGGGCCATCCGCTGCCGTGCAGGAGCACATCCGCTATGCACAGTCCAGGTCCCGGATTCCGCTGCTGATCGCGTCCAATCCGGAAATGGGAGGGGCCGGCAGCTGCGACGACGGCACGTTCGTCTCCACGCACCTGCAGGCCGGTTCCCACCCGGACAAGAACATTGCGCGGCAGATGGGGCAGGTGGCGGGGGTGGAGACGGCGGCACTGGGCTGCAACTGGGCCTTCGCGCCAATCGTGGACATCCACTACAACTGGCGGAACACGGTCATTTCCACGCGCTCCTTTGGCAACACCCCGGAGATCGTGGTGGAGCGGGCCAAGGAGTATTTCGACGGGATCAGCGAGTCACCCACTGCCTGCGCCATGAAGCATTTCCCGGGCGACGGCGTGGACGAGCGGGACCAGCACGTGGTGACGTCCTACAACACTTTCTCCTATGAGCAGTGGGACCGGACCTATGGGCATGTGTACCGGGAGATGATTGCGCACGGCGTGCAGTCCATCATGGCGGGGCACATCGGGGCGCCGGAGGTCTCGCGGCATTTCCGGCCGGATATGGCTGACGCGGAGATCCTCCCGGCCACGTTGTCTCCTGAGCTGCTGCAGGACCTGCTCCGGGGCGAGCTGGGGTTCAACGGGCTGGTGCTCACGGATGCCTCACAGATGGTGGGCCTGACGCAGGTGATGAAGCGCAGGGACCTGGTGCCTGCAACCATTGCCGCCGGCTGTGACATGTTCCTGTTCTTCCGGAATCCGGCCGAAGACTTCCGGTACATGCTGGACGGGTATAAATCCGGTGTTATCAGCGAGCAGCGTCTGCACGATGCCCTGCGGCGGATTCTTGGGCTGAAGGCGTCGCTGGGGCTGCACCTCAAGTCTGCTGACCAGCTGGTGCCGCCGGCCGAGGCGCTTGGCGTTATCGGGAGCGCTTCGCACCGGGCCATTGCTGCGGAAATCGCGGACAAGACGGTGACCCTGGTCAAGGACACCGCGGGGAACCTGCCCATTACGCCTGTGACCCATCCACGGATCAGGTTGTATGGCATTTCAGGGGGAGCGGACTTCACCCGCGCTGACCCGCTGGCCTACCTGGAGGTGGTGAAGGAGGAACTGGAAGCCGCCGGGTTCGAGGTGTCTTTGTTCCGGACTGCCGAACAGCGCGAAGCCGCCGGGGAGGCCGGTGTGAACTTTATGTCCGTCATTTCGGAGGAGGCCACAGGGGACTACGCGGAGAAGTACGATGCCGCGTTCGTGTTTGCCAATGTGAAGGGCTTTGCCCAGGAGGCCGCCATCCGGATCAAGTGGTCATCCCCGATGGCCGCGGAGATCCCGTGGTACGTCACGGAGGTGCCGACGGTGTTTGTGTCCCTGAACCAGCCGAACCACCTGATCGACGTGCCGATGGTGAAGACCGCCATCCACGCCCACGCCGGGACACGGGAGGCCATCCGGGCTGCGGTAGAGAAGATCCAGGGCAAGTCCGAATTCCAGGGCACGTTCAACGAGAACGTGTTCTGCGGATCATTCGATACGCGTCTGTAGCAGTCTTCTTTGGGCGCTGGCCGGGCAAAGCAGCAGACTTTCGCTTTCTGCTTTGCCCGGCCAGCGGTATCGCTTTTTGTGGCCTGGGTTCCGGGCTGCCCCTAGGCGTCTTCCCGTTCCGGGTTCTCCAGCCGGAAGAAGTTGGACTGGGTTCC
>DATIMT010000292.1:0-45269 GCA_035475035.1 Arthrobacter sp. | reverse complement strand
AGCCTGGGCCTGACCGGTACGGAAACCTTCTCGGTGGAGGGCGTCACCGCCCTCAACGAGGGCACCACGCCCAAGACCCTGAAGGTCACCGCCACCGCCGAGGACGGCTCCTCGAAGTCCTTCGACGCCGTCCTGCGCATCGACACCCCCGGTGAAGCGGACTACTACCGCAACGGCGGCATCCTGCAGTACGTGCTGCGCCAGATCTCCTCGAACTAGCGGGATCTGCCAGCAGGCAGCAGCCACCCCGAAGCCCCGGCCGGTCACCGACCAGCCTGGGCTTCGGCTTTGCAGCCAAAACCAAGGCGTTAGAGTTAAACGGCACGTCTACCACCCGAAGGAGGGGTCATTGGGAATCTTGGACACCATCCGGAATCCGCAGGACCTGAACGAGTTGACCGAGGAACAGCTGGAACAGCTGGCCTCGGAGATCAGGGACTTCCTGATCACGAACGTCTCCCAGACGGGCGGCCACCTCGGACCCAACCTCGGCGTCGTGGAACTGACGCTGGCCGTGCACCGCATCTTCGAATCCCCCCGGGACAGCATCGTCTTTGACACGGGCCACCAGTCCTACGTCCATAAGCTGCTGACCGGACGCCAGGATTTCAGCACCCTCCGCCAGGAAGGGGGCCTCTCCGGCTACCCTGCGAGGGCTGAATCAGAGCACGACATCGTCGAAAGCTCACACGCGTCTTCTTCCCTGTCGTGGGCTGACGGCATATCCCGCGCCCGGCAGCTAACCGGTGAAGGCGACCGGCACGTCGTCGCCATCGTGGGGGACGGGGCCCTGACCGGCGGGATGGCCTGGGAAGCCATCAACAACATCGCGGCCGACAAGAAGCGCCGCGTGGTCATCGTGGTCAACGACAACGGCCGGTCCTACGCACCCACCGTGGGTGGATTCGCCGACTACCTGGCGTCACTGCGCCCCACCATCGACTCCTTCCGCGCCGCGCCCGCCTACGAAGGCGCGCTGGACTGGTGGAAGAAAAAGCTCCAGAACGGCGGCCCCGCGGGCCAGTTCACCTATAAGAGCCTGCATGCCATGAAGAAGGGCATCAAGGACTGGTGGGCACCGCAGGGCATGTTCGAGGACCTCGGCATGAAGTATATCGGCCCGGTGGACGGCCACAACCTCCAGGCCATGGAACATGCGCTCTCCACCGCCAGGAACTACGGCGGCCCCGTGATTGTCCACGCCATGACGGAAAAGGGCCACGGCTACGCCCCCGCCCGTGCCCATGAGGCCGACCAGTTCCATGCCGTCGGCATTATCGATCCGGAAACCGGCGAACCAACCGGCAGCGGCGGGGCACAGTCCTGGACCTCCGTTTTCGCCGACGAGATCGCTGCCATAGCCGACGAGCGGGACGACATCGTCGGGATCACCGGGGCCATGCTGATCCCGGTGGGCCTGCACAAATTCGCGGCCAGGCACCCGGAGCGCGTCATCGACGTCGGCATCGCCGAACAGCACGCACTCACCGCCGCCGCCGGCATGGCCTTCGGTGGGCTGCACCCCGTCGTGGCCGTCTACGCAACCTTCCTGAACCGGGCCTTCGACCAGCTGCTCATGGACGTCGCCCTCCACAAAGCCGGGGTCACCATGGTCCTGGACCGGGCCGGCGTCACCGGCCCGGACGGCGCCAGCCACCACGGCATGTGGGACATGGCCATGGTCCAGATCGTCCCCGGCCTCCACCTTGCCGCACCCCGCGACGCCACCCGGCTCCGGGAGGAACTGCGCGAGGCGGTGGCCATCAGCGACGCTCCCAGCGTGGTCCGCTTCTCCAAGGGTTCAGTCGGTCCTGCAGTTGAGCCCCTTGAACGGCTGAGTGACGGCGTCGACATCCTTGCCCGCCGCCCCTCCGGCTCCACCGAAAATGACGTGTTGATCGTCAGCGTCGGTGCCATGTCAGAGCTGGCCCTGGATGTCTCCAACCGGCTCGGCGCTCAGGGCATCAGCACCACAGTGGTCGACCCCCGCTGGGTCCTCCCGGTCCGCCAGTCCATCATTGCACTGGCCTCGCACCACCGTCTTGTCGTCTGCATCGAAGATGGCGTCCGCGCCGGCGGCGTCGGCTCACGGATCCGGCAGGAGATGCGCGCCGCGGGTGTGGACACCGCCCTGAACGAGGTGGGCCTTCCCGTCGAATTCCTGGACCACGGCACCCGCAACCAGGTGCTTGAGCGGGTGGGCCTGACCGCCCAGCAGATCACGCACGACGTCGTCGCGCAGGTTTTGGGAACTAAGGTTCCCTTTGCGCGGCCCTTGCCCGGGCAGCAGCACCCCACCACCGGCAGCCTTCCGATCCTGTGAGGGACGAGGACGAACTGAAGTACCCCGGTCCTGCGGGTGAGTCCGGACCGGTTCTGCACACCACCACCACCCGCGTTCCCAACGGTCTGCAGCCGGGCCAGTTGGTGGTTTCGCGGAACCGGAAATGGAACGGCAAGGCCCACTGGGTAGTGCCTGGCCGGTACCTCGGCGAAGACCGGCACGGGTGGTGGATCTTCCAGGGCACCAACGAGTTCTGCTCCCGCCCCGGCGCGGCGTTCTACACGCGCTCCGACGCGGTCCTGCTGGTGCCGCGCGAGGGCGACTGGGTGGCCACGTTCTACGACTCCGCCCACCCCGGCGGGGTCCGCGTGTACATCGACCTGGCAGTGGGCCATGAGTGGACGCACATCAGGCCCGCGGTCACCGAGTTCCATGTGATCGATATGGACCTGGACGTCATCCGCACCGACTCCCGCGGCGTCTTCATCGACGACCAGGATGAATTCGCCGAGCACATCGTCTCCATGCGCTACCCGCAGCAACTGATCGAAGACATCCAGGCCGCCGCGGACACGCTGTACCACGCCGTGAAGGAACAACAAGCGCCATTCGACGGCACCGACATCGAATGGTTTACCAAAGGACGCATATGAGCGGCATTGTCAGGGTCTACAAGCGCGACGACGAGGGGACCCTCCACTTCCGCGAGGCCTGGTTCGATGAGGACTACTCCCAGTTCGTCATGAATTTTGGTGTGGTTGGCCACCAGAGCAAGACCGAGGAAACCGACGTTCCCGATGCCGCTGCTGCCGACGGCCTCCTGGACGCCTTCGCAGCGCAATGCGCGGAGGACGGATACGCCGAGATCCCCACTGAGCAGCAGTCCTGGGTGGTGGCGCAGTTCGCGCTTAAGACCAGGGAAGGCACCGACCGGGACCGCTACCTGGAGCAGAAGGCCACGGACGCCCTGATCAGCCACCTCGCCTGGCGCGGCCTGGGCACCGTGGAGCGGTCCGAATTCACGGACTACAAGCTCAACATCGTCTGCCTCTGCCCGGACGTGAACAAGGCCGTCAACGCCATCAAGATCTGCGCCCGCGGCGAGGACCTGGACTTCACCAAGCTCAGCATCGGTGCCGCGCCCTGCAGCGACCCGGACCACTACAAACTCAAGTACTCAGCCAAGCCCGCCAGCAGCTTCAGCCTTTAGGAGGCGTCCCTTGACCAGTTACCGCCGAGTTGGAAAATCAGGCCTGGCCGTCTCCACCGTGGGCTTGGGCTGCAACAACCTGGGCCGGGCCAATACCGCCACCGAGTCGCAGGACGCAACGGACGCCGTCGTCCACGCGGCCATCGACGCCGGCATCACCCTCTTCGATGTTGCCGACACCTACGGCCGGGAGCCCGGGCTGAGCGAAACCATGCTCGGCAAGGCGCTGGGGCAGCGGCGCGCGGACGTGGTGCTGGCTACCAAGTTCGGCATGGACATGAAGGGCGGCAGCGGGCCGGACTTCGGTGCCCGCGGATCGCGGCGGTACATCATCCAGGCGGTGGAGGCGTCGCTGCGGCGGCTCGGCACCGACTGGATCGACCTCTACCAGTTCCACACCCCGGATCCGGTGACCCCCATCGACGAGACCCTCGCGGCGCTGGACACCCTGGTCCGCAGCGGCAAGGTCCGCTACATCGGCCACTCCAACCGGGCCGGCTGGCAGATTGCCCAGGCGGAGTACGTGGCCCGCGAACTGGGCACCGCCCGCTTCATCTCCACGCAGAACCACTACAACCTGCTGGACCGGCGGGCCGAGCTTGAAGTGACCCCGGCCGCGGAGGAGTTCGGCCTTGGCCTCCTGCCGTATTTCCCGCTGGCCAACGGGCTCCTGACCGGCAAGTACTCGCCGGGACACGCTCCCGCGGGATCGCGGCTCAGCCACACCCGCACCAACCTGGTGGACGACGCCGACTGGGACCAGTTGGCCCGGTTCAGCGCCTTCGCGAAGGAACGCGGGCTGACGGAGATCGAGGTGGCCTTCTCCTGGCTCGCCGCCCAGCCTTCAGTGGCCAGCGTCATCGCCGGCGCCACCAGGCCCGAGCAGGTCAGGCAGAACGCGGAAGCGGCACACTGGATCCCTACGCCTGAAGACCTTGCCACCCTGGACGGGATCTTCCCCGCGGTGCCCAAGGTCGCGCTCTTCTAGGCCGCCGTGCCCGCCTACCTCCTGGACGTTGACACCGGCATCGACGACGCCCTGGCCCTTGCCTACCTCGCCGCCCTCCCGGACACGGAATTCGTGGCGGTCACGGCCACCCCCGGCAACGTGGAGGCCGACCAGGTGGCACGCAACACCCTGGCACTGCTGGAACTGTGCGGCCGCCCCGGCGTCCAGGTTGCGGTGGGTGCCCGGAAACCCCTGTCCATCCCGCTGCTCACCACCCCCGAGACCCACGGACCGCAAGGCATCGGGTACGCCGTCCTGCCAGAACCTGCCGGCCGCATCAGCCCCCGGAACGCCGTGGACCTCTGGATTGAACATGCCAGGGCCAGGCCGGGGGAGCTCACGGCGCTCATCACCGCCCCGCTGACCAACTTCGCCCTGGCGCTGCGAAAGGAACCGGAACTCCCGGACCTCCTGGCCAAGGTGGTGATCATGGGCGGCGCCTTCTACCACCAGGGCAACACCACCCCCACCGCCGAGTGGAACACCCACGTGGACCCGCACGCAGCCAAGGAGGTCTACGCCGCGTACCGGGGAAGGCCACTGGAGAAACTGCCCATCGTCTGCTCGCTGGACACCACAGAACGCATGGAGCTGCACCCGGCCCATGTCAGGGCGCTGGCCCAGGCTGCAGGCGCCGCCGAGCCCGAACTGGTGCTCGCGGAACAGCCCGAAGGACTGCGGAGCAGCTCCGGCAACATCCTCATCAGGCACTTGTCAGATGCCCTGCGCTTCTATTTCGAGTTCCACCGGCTCTACGACCAGGGATACCTGGCCCACGTCCACGACTTCTTCGCCGCAGGAGTCGCGGCCGGCACGCTGGAGTACACGGCCCGGCCCGCCACCGTGGACGTCGAAACCAATTCGCCGCTCCTGGCTGGTACCACCGTGGCTGACTTTCGCGGACTGTGGGGCAAGGCCCCCAACGCGAGGATCGTTTCCAGCAACAATCCGGAGCAGGCGTTCCGTGAGCTGGTGTCCACCGTCGGAAGCCTGGCCCGGCGGGTTGGATAAGCCATCGGCCTCGACAAACCGGCGGGTGGGGTCAAGAAGTCACCCGCCGGAGGGCAGCTACGGGAAGGCGGATGCCCGGTAGAATGGGCCACGGACCGGCCCGGCGCAGTTGCCGCCGGCTGCTGCCGAGGTGACATAGGCAGCGACACTCCGGCCCGGTACTGCCGGGCCATTTGCCCGCACCCAAAGGAACATTCCCCATGTCATCGCCCTCTTTGACGCTTCCGTCCCAGGAACGCCCCGCGGCCCGCCGCCGGCTGCTGGAGATCCTCGGCGCCGTGGCCATCGCCGCCACCTACGTCTACCTGGTGCTCAACCAGCCGGCAGATATCACCGGCGGTCCGGGCAGCGCATCGGCCCTGATTGCCCTCACCGGTTTCCTGGCGGGGGCGGTCCTGCTGATCATCGCCGTCCTGCCCACGCTCCCGGCTTCCACCCTGGTGCTGATCCCCGTGGCCCTGGTGCTGAACATCGTGCTCGGCCAGTTCGTCGGCAGCACCCTGGTCCCCTTCTACCTTGACGCCATCGGCACGGTACTGATCGCCGTCCTGGCGGGCCCCGCCGCCGGCGCCGCCACGGGCGCGCTCAGCAGCATCGTCTGGTCCTTCTTCAACCCCACCGTGCTGCCGTTCGCCGCCGGCGCCGCCCTCATCGGCTGCCTGGCCGGGCTCGCTGCACGCTACGGCCTTTTCCGCCGCTTCTACCTGGCTCCCGTCGCCGGTTTCGTCACCGGAATCATCGCCGGCGTCGTGTCGGCCCCGGTGGCCGCCTTCGTCTTCGGCGGAACCTCGGGCGTGGCCACAGGAGCGATCGTTAGCGCCTTCCGCGCCATGGGCGATACCCTCCTGGCCGCCATCACCAAGCAGGCGCTGATCTCCGACCCCATGGACAAAGCCATTGTGTTCACGATCGTGGCCATCCTGGTCTATGCCCTGCCCCGCCGGGCCCGCCTGCAGTTCCCCTTCATCCGGCGCCACCGGGTACTTGCCGGCAACACCCCGGCTGCCAATACCACGACTGCCCATACCACGACTGAGGGCGGGGCGGCCGCCGCGGGGCACGGCCCGGCCAAGGGCACTGCCCACGATTCAGCACGGAACGGCTGACCGGAACCCTGTGACGGCATCATCGGCAGGGTGGACCGCAGCGCCCGCCAGGCGGGTACGGCTCAACCCGTTAACGTCGCTGACGGCCGCCGCGGCCACGGCGGCCATCACGACGGCGGCGGGCAGCTGGCTGCTGTCCCTCGCCGTGGTTGCCGCTTGCCTTGGCCTGTCCGTGGCGGCCGGCACGGCCCGCCGCGTGCTGCCGGCGGCTGCCGTGGTCCTGGTCCCGCTTGGCTTGTCGCTGCTGTGGCTGCACGGGCTGTTCTTCCCCGAGGGCAGAACAGTCCTGGCTGAGTGGGGGCCGGCCAGGATCACCACGGAGGGCCTTGGCTTCGCCGGCCAGCGGATCCTGCTGCTGGCCGCCGTGGTCCTGGCCCTGCTGCTGTTCTCGTTCAGTGTCAGCGTCCCCACCCTCGTGGCCGCGTTGTCCGCCCGCGGGGTGCAGGGCCGGTTCGCCTTCGTCCTGGCATCCACCTTGACCCTGCTGCCCGCCATTGCAGCCCGGGCGCGGCGGATCCGGCAAGCCCAGGAGTCCCGTGGCCTGGTCATCTCGCGCAGCCTGTGGTCCAGGATGGGCGCCTTCAGGCTGCAGGCCGTGCCGCTGGTCCTCTCCCTGATCGAGGATGCCGGCACCCGGGCTGCCGCCCTGGAGGCCCGGGGACTGAGCAACACCGGGCCCCGGACCAGCTACCGCGAGGTGGCTGATTCCGGCCTGCAGCGCACAGCGCGGGCAGTCCTGGTGCTCGCGGCCCTGGCGGCCATCGTTCTCCGGCTGGTGCAGGCAGGCCCGGGTGGCTGAGCCCATGGTCACCAGCGGGCCGGCCGTGCACACGAACCGCCCGGTACTGGCAGCCGGCATCCGGGACTTCACCTTTCACGAGGGGCAGGCCCCTGCCCTGCACAATGTGGATGTGTCCTTTGCGCCGGGATCCTTCACAGCCATCCTGGGCGGCTCCGGGAGCGGCAAGTCCACCCTGGGCCGGCTGCTGGCCGGCTGGCTGCCTCCGGGGAGCCACGGAACACTGGCAGGTTTCCTCGAGTTGTCCGGCACCAGGCTGGAGTTCGACGGCGGTACGGCGGACCCTCGGATCGATCCTGCCCAATGGGGCCGGCACGTGGGGTTTGTACCGCAGGATCCTGCCGCCGTCCTGTCCACCGTCCGGGCCACGGTGGCCGAGGAACTCGCGTTCGGTTTGGAAAATGCCGGCATGGAGCGCGGCACGATGCAAATTGCGGTGGAGCGGACAGCCGGGCTGCTGGGACTTGGGAACCAGCTGGACCAGGACCCGGCGCAGCTCTCCGGTGGCCAGCTGCGCCGCCTGGCCGTCGGCTGCGCCATCATCGCCGGACCCCCGGTGTTGGTCATGGATGAGCCTCTCGCCTCCTTGGACACGGCCGGGGCCAACGACCTTGCCAGCCTGGTCCGGGACCTGCTGAAGCGGGGTACCGCCGTCGTGATGCTCAGCCAGATGATCGACCCGCTGCTCCTGGAAGCGGACACCTGGGTGGTGCTGTCCGGTGGCACGGTCATGGCGTGCGGGGCTCCCGCCGGCATGGAACCTGGCGCAGGAGTGCTCCCGCCGGCAATCCGAGGCCGGATGGGACGGGGGGCCGCAGCACCGTCAAAGCCGCGGCCCGCAGAGCCTCAGCCGGGGCCGGCACCACTGCAGCTCCGGGGAGTGTCCTTCGCGTACCCCGAAGCGGCGGCCCGCGGCAAGAGACGGCGCAGGGCGGCGCAGGCAGGGAAGCTGAACGCTCAGCCCCAGGTGCTGCGGGACGTCCACCTGGCGGTCCAGCCGGGGGAAATCGTGGCTGTCACAGGGCCCAACGGCGCCGGAAAATCGACGCTCCTGAGGCACTTCAACGGCCTGCTGCGGCCCACCGCAGGCAGCGTCCTGGTCTGCGGCAGTGACATTTCAGGCGCGCCCGTTGGACGGACGGCAGCATCCGTGGGCGTGCTGTTCCAGCAACCGCGCGACCAGTTGTTCGAACGGACGGTACTGCGGGAGGTCAGCTTCGGGCTGGACCGGCTGGTGGAACCCGGCATGGTGGCCCACCGCGCCGCTGCAGCACTGCAGGCGGTCGGACTGGCGGACGCCGCCGCAGAGCATCCCGCCGAGCTGCCGGCTTCCGCCCGGCGGCTCCTGGCACTGGCCACGGTCCTGGCGCGCAGGCCCGCCGTCCTGGCGCTGGACGAACCGTCGGTGGCGCTCGACGGCGACGGGCTGGCCCTGCTTGACGCCGCGGTCGGTTCGGCAGCAGCGGAGGGCGCCGCCGTCGTGCTCGTCACCCATGACCTGGGCTACGCACGGACGGCGGCGCACCGCATCCTGGCGCTCGACGGCGGCCGGCTGACGCCGGCCTGACCGCCCCTGTGCCTCAGTGCCACTTAGGCGACGGCGGACGCGACGCCCGGCGCCAGGAAGCGCTTGCCGTTCACCCGTTCCGAGGCGCCCACCCGGTCCAGGTAGGGGGTGATACCGCCCAGGAACATGGGCCAGCCCGCGCCCAGGATCATGCAGAGATCCACATCCTCAGGCCCCGCGACCACGCCCTCGTCCAGCATGAGGCCGATCTCCTCAGCCAGGGCATCCTGGACGCGGCGCAGCACCTGCTCTCCGCTGGAAGGGCTGGAGCCAAGGGACATCAGCTCGAGCGTGGCGTGGGGGATGGCCCCGGACCCGTCCGGTGCGGTCTCCCACAGTGCCTTGACGTTGTTGTCGATGAGCTTCTTGAGGTTGGTGGAGACCGGGAAGCGGTCACCGAAGGCGGCGTGCAGCGATTCCTGGACGTGCTGCGCCACCGGCAGGCCCACCATGGCCAGCAGGGTGAAGGGCGTCATGGGCAGCCCCATGGGCCGCAGCGCATTGTCCGCCACCTCTGCCGGGGTGCCCTCATCAAAGGCGGCCGTCACTTCCCCCATGAGCCGGAGCAGGATGCGGTTGACCACGAACGCCGCGGCGTCCTTGACCAGCACACCGGTCTTCTTCAGGGACCTGGCGAGTTCGAAGGCGGTGGCCAGCACGGCGTCGTCGGTGCGCGGGGCGCGGACGATCTCCAGCAGCGGCATCACGGCCACGGGGTTGAAGAAGTGGAAACCGACCAGCCGCTCCGGGTACTGGAGATCCGCGGCCATCTCCGTCACCGAAAGGGAAGACGTGTTCGTGGCCAGGATGCACTCCGGCGCCACAATGCCTTCCAGTTCGGCGAAGACCTGCTTCTTGATGTGCAGTTCTTCAAAAACCGCTTCGATCACGAAGTCGGCGTCCGCGAAAGCGTCCTTTGACACCGAGCCCGTCACCAGCGCCTTGGTGCGGTTGGCCGCATCCTGGCTGAGCCGCTGTTTCGCCAGCAGCTTGTCCACCTCGCCGTGGACGTAAGCGACGCCCTTGTCCACGCGCGCCTGGTCGATGTCGGTCAGGACCACCGGCACCTTCAGCTGGCGGGCAAAGAGCAGGGCCAGTTGGCCGGCCATCAGCCCGGCGCCCACCACGCCCACCTTGGTCACGGGACGGGCCAGCTTGCGGTCAGGGGCGCCGGCCGGGCGCTTGCCACGCTTCTGTACCAGGTCCAGGAAGGCGTAGACGGTGGAGCGGAATTCGTCTGTCTGCATCAGCTCCGCCAGCGTTTCGCATTCCAGTGCCGCGGATTCCGCTGCGGTCATGGTGCGGTTTGCCTCAAGGAGGTCGAGGACCTTTGCGGGCGCAGGCGAGGCGTTCGAGGTCTTGGCCTCGACAAACTTTCGGCCGGCGTCCACCGCAGCTGTCCAGCGGGCTTCCGCGTCAGGAGAGGAAGGGTCGACGGCGTTCGGCCGCTCCGGAACCACCCCGCCGGAGATGACACCGGCTGCCCAGGCCAGCGACTGTTCAAGGAAGTCGGCAGGCTCGAAGACGGCGTCGGCGATGCCCATGGCGAATGCCTGGGCACCGGAAAGAGTCCGGTTGTTGCTGAGCGGGTTCTCGATCATGACCTTCACGGCATTTTCCGGGCCCACCAGGCGGGGAAGGATGTAGACGCCGCCCCACCCGGGCACCAGGCCCAGGAATGCTTCCGGAAGTGCCAGGGCTCCCGCGCCCGTGGACACCGTGCGGTAGGTGGACTGCAGGGCGATCTCCAGGCCGCCACCCAGGGCGGCACCATTGATGAAGGTGAAGCTGGGGACGCCCAGGTTTGCCAGGGTGGCGTAAACATCGTGGCCCAGCTGTGCCATCCACAGCCCGTGCTCACGCTTTTCCAGGGACTTCACGGCGGACAGGTCCGCGCCCGCCACCAGATAATGCGGCTTGCCGGTCACGCCGACACCCACGATCTCGCCGCGGGCCGCGCGGTCCCGCAGGCCCTCCAACACCGTTCCGAGCTCCACCAGCGTGTTGGGGCCCAGGGTGGTGGGCTTGGTGTGGTCCAAGTCGTTGTCCAGGGTGACCAGCGCGAAGGTACCAGGGCTCGGCTCGCCCTCGGCGCCGGGCAGGACGATGTCCTGCACATAGGAGTGGGTCACGGTCTCATTGGGGAAAAGGTCCGCCAGCTTGCGGAAATCTACGGCGCTCATGCCAAGGCTCCTTCGGAAACGGTAGCGGCGGTCTCCCCGGAGGGGGTTCCACTGTAGTCAGGGTGGTGCGGGTTCTCCCAGATCACGGTGCCGCCCATCCCAAGGCCCACGCACATGGTGGTGATCCCGTACCGCACCGAGGGGTCCTCCTCGAACTGGCGGGCAAGCTGGATCATCAACCGGACGCCGGAGGAAGCGAGGGGGTGGCCCACGGCGATCGCGCCGCCGTATCGGTTGACCCGGGGATCGTCGTCGGCAATGCCGTAGTGGTCAAGGAAGCTCAGGACCTGGACGGCGAAGGCCTCGTTGATCTCGAACAGGCCGATGTCATCGATGGTCAGCCCGGCGTTCTTCAGCGCTTTCTCGGTCGCCGGTACCGGGCCGATGCCCATGACCTCCGGCTCCACCCCGGCGTATGCGTAGCTGACCAGCCGCATCTTCACGGGAAGGCCCAGTTCCGCGGCTGCGTCGGAGGATGCGAGGACTGCGGCGGTTGCGCCGTCGTTCAGGCCGGCGGCGTTTCCGGCGGTGACCCGGCCGTGGGCGCGGAACGGCGTGCGGAGGCCGGCGAGGTCCGGCAGCGAGGTGCCTGGACGGGGCGGTTCGTCCATGCTGTGGACGGTCCAGCCTTCGCCGGGCTTTCGGGCGGCAACGGGAACCAGGTCCGGCTGGATCCTGCCGTCCCGGTAGGCGGTGGCAAGTTTGTCCTGCGAGGCCACGGCGTAGGCGTCGGTGCGTTGCCTGGTGATGGCAGGGAAGCGGTCGTGCAGGTTCTCGGCGGTGTTGCCCATGTTCAGGGCTGCCGGGTCCACCAGGCGCTCGGACATGAACCGTGGGTTGGGGTCGGCGCCGGAGCCCATGGGATGGTGGCCCATGTGTTCCACTCCGCCGGCAATCACCACGTCGTACGCACCGAAGCCGATGCCGCCGGCCGTGGCGGTGACCGCTGTCATGGCACCGGCACACATCCGGTCGATGGCGAAGCCCGGGACCGTCCGCGGCAGGCCGGCCAGCAGTGCGGCGGTCCGGCCGAGGGTAAGGCCCTGGTCGCCCGTCTGGGTGGTGGCGGCGATGGCTACCTCGTCGATCCGCCCGGGGGGCAGGGACGGGTTGCGGCGCAGGAGGCCGCGGATGCACTTCACGATCAGGTCATCGGCCCGGGTTCCGGCGTAGATTCCTTTCTCGCCGGCCTTGCCGAAGGGTGTGCGGATGCCGTCCACAAAGACGACGTCGCGGACAGTGCGCGGTGATGCGCCGGTTCCGTGCTGGCTCACGTGTAACTCCTCATCGAGACGTAACGCGCCGGGTGCATGCCGGAGGGCGGCAGCAGCCTGACGTCGGTCACACCGATGTTACTCGTGAGTAACTTAGCCTGCAAGAGCTAACGTGCACCGCTTATTGGCCGCCTGCGGCAACGACGGGTTTGGGTTCCTTGGGCGGCAGTGGCTGCGGGTTCAGGAAGGCGCCGGCAATGAGTGGAGCCGTGAGTTCAATCTGCCACTGGCGGGCACCGAGCGCCAGCAATTCCCCGGCAATCGAGGCTTCGGTAATTTCCGCCGGAGGGCGCCATGCCACGCGCCGCAGGTAATCGGGCGTCAGGAGGTTTTCCAGCGGCAGGTTCAGCTCCTCGGCCTTTCCCTGGAGCAGGGGCCGGGCCGTGGCCAGGCGGGCGGCGGCTTCCGGATCGCGGTCTGCCCAGACCCGCGGCGGTGGCGGGGCGTTCGTGGCCAAGTGCAGGGGCGGCAATTCCTCCAGGTCCCGGGCGGCGGCGATGCAGCGCAGCCACCGCGGAGCTTCGCGCTGGGCAGCGCGGCCGTGGAACCCCTTGGTGCTGAGCAGCTGGGGGACAGTGGAGGGCATGGCCTTCGCCGCTGCCACGAGTGCGGAGTCCGGAAGAAGCCGGCCGGGCGCCACGTCCCGTTTCTGCGCCAGCGCGTCGCGTTCCAGCCACAGCTCGCGGACGGCTGCGAGCTGGCGGCGGTCGCGGATCTGGTGCAGGCCCGAGGTCTTCCGCCAGGGATCCACTCGAGGGGGAGCGATGCCCGCTGCGAGGATGGCCGCAAATTCCTGCTCCGCGTATTCCAGCTTCCCGTCCGCCTGCAGCAGCTCGATGAGTTCCTCGCGCAGCTCGGTCAGCACTTCCACGTCCAGGGCGGCGTAACGCAGCCAGGGCTCCGGCAGGGGGCGGGTGGACCAGTCAGCCGCCGAATGTTCCTTGGCCAGCCCGAATCCCAGCAGCTGTTCGATGACTGCGGCCAGGCCAACGCGGGGCAGGCCTGCCAGGCGCGCGGCGAGTTCTGTATCGAAGAGCTTGTCCGGCCACATCCCCAGCTCCGAAAGGCAGGGCAGGTCCTGGGTGGCGGCGTGGAGGATCCATTCGACCCCGCGCAGGGCGTCGTTGATGATGTCCAGGTTCTCGAACGGCTCGGGATCGATCAGCCAGGTGCCGGCGCCCTCGCGGCGGATCTGGACCAGGAAGGCCCGTTGGCCGTAGCGGAAGCCGGAGGCACGCTCGGCGTCCACCCCGGCTGGCCCGGTGCCTGCGGCAATGGCAGCGGCGCAGCGCTCCAGGCCGGCCTGGGTTTCGATGACCAGCGGAACGCCGTCCCTGGGCGCGTCGAGGTCGATGATTTCGGGGATGGGGCTGTCAAAGCCCTCCACCGTGATGTGGGGTGCGGCAGCAGCAGCCGGGACGCCGGCTGTGGTGTTTTCCGGAATGTTTGGGGTCATGATGCCCTTAGTTTACCGGGCTGTCCCATAACCGTTCTGCTGGCTTCGGCGGCGGGGCGGGAGTGCGGTGACTCCGTCGGGGAGCGGCGGGAGGCCGGCGAACGTGCACACCATGTCGGACCAGGCCTCAAGGTGGGCCTGGACGTCGGAGGAATCGGGGGTCCAGGAGGCCCGGAGTTCGATGTCGATGGACCCTGGGCGGCCGGCAAGGGTCCCGAAGCTTTCGGAAAGGACGCGGGTGGCGGTGCCGCCGGCGGCCCGGTAAGCCGCATTGTGGGTTTCCAGTGCCTCCACCAGCCACGTCCACGCCACCGTTCCCAGCATCTGGTCATTGCCCATTTCCGGTTCCAGTTCAGCGCGGATGTAGGTGACAATCCGGAACTCGCCGTCCCAGACCGCCGAGCCGTCCGGGTCATGGAGCAGGATGAAGCGTCCGGTGGCGAGTTCCGTTTCGTCCTCGTCCGCCGGTCCCTGGGCCGCTGTACCGGACGCGGCGGCAAAGGCCATGGCCGCTGGTCCGTGCACGGGCGTGGTTGGGCCGCCGGTGCCGGGCGCCATCACCTCGGCGCCCAGTGCGACGGCGAAGGGCGCCAACCGTGCGGGGGCAGGGATTTCGGCGAGGCGCAGTTCCTTGCGGCACTGTGCCTTCCTGAGGGTTCCCAAGGCGTGGAGGAAATCCGGGGGAACCTGGTCAAGTGCGTTCACCTTGGCAGATTACGTGGCTGGACGGGGCGGGGCATGAAGGCTCGCCGTCCGCGGCCGGTCACCCGGCCTGGCCGTCCCGGTAATCCCGGAGTTCATGGCGGATCGCGGCAGCAAAGGTATCGACGTCCTCCTCCGTGGTGTCAAAGGAGCACATCCACCGGACTTCCCCTGCCGCTTCGTCCCAGTCGTAGAACCGGAACGAACTGCGCAGCCTGTCCGCTGTGCCGGGGGGAAGGACGGCGAAGACTCCGTTGGATTCCGTCTTCTGCGTGGGCCGGACGCCTTCGATGGTGGCCACGGCGGCGCGCAGCCGGGCGGCCATGGCGTTGGCGTGCGACGCCGAGCGGAGCCACAGGTCGCCTTCCAGCAGGGCGATGAACTGGGCGGACATGAACCGCATTTTCGAGGCAAGCTGCATATCCATCTTGCGCAGGTAGACCAGGCCGTGGGCCACCTCAGGGTTCAACGCCACCACCACTTCGCCAAAGAGCAGCCCGTTCTTGGTGCCGCCGAAGGACAGGATGTCCACGCCGGCATCCCGGGTGAAGGCCCGAAGGGGTACGCCCAGGTGGGCGGCGGCGTTGGCCAGCCGCGCCCCGTCCATGTGCAGCTTCATGCCCTTGGCGTGGGCATGGTCGGCAATGGCACGGACCTCTTCCGGGGTGTAGCAGGTGCCCAGTTCCGTGGTCTGGGTGATGGAGACGGCGAGTGGCTGGGCGCGGTGCTCGTCGCCCCAGCCCCAGGCTTCCCGGTCGATCAGTTCCGGGGTCAGCTTGCCGTCCGGTGTGGGGACGTGCAGGAGCTTGAGGCCGCCGATGCGTTCCGGCGCCCCGTTCTCGTCCATGTTGATATGTGCGGTGGAGGCACATACCACGGCACCCCAGCGGGGGAGCAGGGACTGCAGTGACAGGACGTTGGCGCCGGTGCCGTTGAAGACGGGGAAGCATTCGATGCCGGGGCCGAAGTGCTCAACCATCAGTTCCTGCAGCCGCGCGGTGTAGTCGTCCTCGCCGTAGGAGACCTGGTGCCCGTCATTGGCTGCAGCCAGTGCCGCGAGGACTTCGGGGTGGACGCCGGAGTAGTTGTCGGAGGCAAAGCCGCGCACGTTGGGGTCGTGCAGCCGCAGCGCAGCGCCGGTGTCTGCTGTTGTCGTCATAGGATTGCTCACGCTTCCAGTGTAGGTACAGTCACATCAGTTACAGCCCGTGTGGGGGTCAGTCCGCCAGCCGGAGCCGGGCACCGTTGAGCTCGGCGGCCGGAGTGGCGAAAAGCCGTACGACGGCGGCAGCCAGGTCAGCCACGTCCGTCGCCCCCGGGAACCTGCGCTCCGGGTGGCTGCGGCGCAGCTCATCGTCCACCAGCGCCTTGACCACCAGGATGGTGGCGGCAGCCCGGCTTCCGCCGGCCTCGGAGGCACGGCCGAAGCCATCCGCCATGGCCAAGGTCCAGGCTTCCGCGGCCGCCTTCGCAGCCACATAGCTGGCCACGGCCGCAGCGGGTTTGTCCAGGGCAGTGGAGGACACCATCGCAAACCTCCCGGCGGTGGATGCGGCGATGTCGTCGAAAAAGACGCGAGCGACGTTGCGCAGCGTGGTGACGGCACCGCGTTCCAGGAAGTCCCAGTCGTCGTCGGACTGGTCCACTATGCCCTTGGCCCCGCGCCAGCCACCCACCAGGTGGATGACCCCGTCCACCGGCCCCAGGGCGCCGATGACGTCGTCGCGCAGCTGCCGGACGTCCGGAAGGACCGCGAGGTCGCAGGTAAAGGGCAAGACGGCGTCGCCCGCTTTCTGCGCTGCCTCCCCGATCCGGGCCCGGTCCGATCCCACCGTGGCCACCCGGTGCCCGGCAGCAGCCAGCGCCCGCGCCACGGCCACTCCGGAAGCGCCGCTGCCGCCGGTCACCACGACGGTGAGGGGACCGGCGGTTCCCGGTTCCCCGGAACCGGTCACAGCGCTGAGCGGCCGGTGATCCCGGCGGTGGACTCAATGGTGGGCCGCATCTTCTTCTCCAATGCCTCGTAGAACATGGACAGCGGAAATTCGTCGTCCATCACCTGGTCCGTGAGGCCGCGGGGTGTTCCTGCCAACGGCAGCGCGTCCGGGCCCTTGGCCCACACGGAGGCCGGGTTGGGGGTGACGGTGGCCGACACCAGCTGGTAAGCCGCCAGCCAATGCGCGGTCTTGGGGCGGTCGATGGAACGCCAGTACAGGTCATCGATGCTGGCTCCCAGGGCGATCACGGCGTCCGCCACCTGATCCCAGTCGATGGTAAGCCGGGTATCCGTCCAGTGCAGCACGTGCTGCTGGTGCAGCCAGGCGAAGAGGAGCTGGCCGCCCAGGCCGTCGTAGTTCCGGATCCGGCTGCCGGTGATGGCGAAGCGGAAGATGCGGTCGAAGATGATGGCGTACTGCACGAGCTTCGCGTGCCGCCGGGCCTGGGGATCGGCGTCGTCATCCTTTTCGATCCGCACCGACTCGCGGAACGCCGTGAGGTCGCAGCGCAGTTCTTCCAGTGAGTACAGGAAGTAGGGCATCCGCTGCTTGATCATGAACGGATCAAACGGCAGGTCGCCGCGCATGTGCGTCCGGTCATGGATCAGGTCCCACATGACGAAGGTGGCCTCGGTCAGGTCCTGGTCGGCGAGCAGTTCGGCGGCGCCCTCCGGCAGTTCCAGGGAGGTGATGTCCGCGGCAGCTTTCAGGACGCGGCGGAACCGTGCGGCTTCACGGTCGGCGAAGATGGCGCCCCACGTGAAGGTGGGGGTCCGGCTGACGGCTACGGTTTCGGGGAAGAGGACGGCCGAGTTGGTGTCGTAGCCGGAAGTGAAATCGACGAAACGGATGGGGACGAACAGCTTGTTCGAGTAGTCCCCGCCTTCCAGCCCGGCGATGAACTCCGGCCAGATGACCTCGACCAGCACGGCCTCCACCAGCCGGTTGCTGCTGCCGTTCTGGGTGTACATGGGGAAGACCACAAGGTGCTGCAGCCCGTCGCGGCGCTGCTCCTGCGGCTGGAACGCCAGGAGCGAGGACAGGAAGTCGGGAACTGCGAAACCGCCGTCCGCCCATGCCTGGAAGTCTGCGCAAACGGCCTCCAGGTAGGCTGCGTCGTGCGGAAAGGCGGGGGTGAGGGCGTGGACTGCGGCCACAATGGCATCCACGTACTGCGCCGCCTCCGCGTGGTCCGCGGCCCGGGGGACGGAGCCGTCCTGGACCTGGAGCGCCTGCAGCCCGGTGGCGGCGGCCTTGAGCCGGAGCCAGTCCTGGTTCTGCGCGGAAATCCCGGTGACGGCGGTGGTCAGGGTTTCTGTCATCGTCGGCTGCCTTTCTGGTTGCTTGCTTCTCTGGTGAGCGTAACAAGCAGCCAGCAGATCTTATGCCAAACCGGGTCTTCGGTAAGAGAACCTTAGCCTCGGGGGTTGGCTGGCCGCGCCGAGACCTGCCCTTCACTGGCGGATCCGCGCCGAACTGGATCCCCTGGTGCCTTAGCTTTGGGACATCCCGTCCGGGGCATCATCCTTGGCGACCAGTCGGAGGGACACGGAATTGATGCAGTAGCGCTGGTCGGTGGGGGTACCGTAGCCCTCGCCCTCGAACACGTGCCCCAGGTGGGAGTCACAGTTCGCGCACCGCACCTCGATCCGGTCCATGCCCAGCGTCCTGTCATGGATGTAGCGCACGTTGCCCTCCGCCAAGGGTGCCCAGAAGGACGGCCACCCGCAGTGGGAGTCGAACTTCTCGTTGCTGGTGAACAGTTCGGCGCCGCAGGCCCGGCACTGGTACATGCCCTCAGCGTGGGTATCCCAGTATTCGCCGGTGTACGGCCGCTCGGTCCCGGCCTGCCGCAGGACGTGGTATTCCTCCGGGGTCAGTTCCTCCCGCCACTGGGCATCGGTCTTGTCGACGGCGCCCTCTTTGCTGGTGATTTCCTGGCTGCCGGTGTCCCGCTTTCCCGCTTCCGGCGTACCCGGTGCCCCTCCAACGAACCCTGTCGCCTTGTTACCGAAAATGCTGTTTCCAAAGATGCTCATAGCAATCCCAACGCTCAGGAGTCGCCGATAAATCCCGAGCCCGCATACAAATGGAGCACCGGAACGCCGAGTTGGTCCTGTGCCTTGTTGGCCCAGTCCGTGTGGAAGGTATCGGACACAGCATGGGGCCTGGTGATCACCACGGCCTGGGATGCGCCGGTTTCCCGGACCTTCGCCACCAGGCCGTCAACCGCCTTGCCCTCCACCACCTGGCCGGTCACCCCGGCACCCAGTCCCTCCAGCGCCGCGAGCGAGGCCGCAAGGATTTCATCCGCGTGCGCGCGCTCGGTGGCCGCGTCCGGGTTGCGCGCCGCCAACTCCCGGAACGCCTTGGCAACATCGAGCATGGAGAGGTTTTCGAGGAAGTCCACCAGGAGGTGCCGTTCGGTGTTCGCCGGCACCAGGACCAGCAGCCTGCTGTCAGCCCCATCCACCAGCCGTTCAATGTTCACGCGGTCATCCGCGCCCAGGGGTTCTTCGGTCAGGATGATGATGGGATCACTCATGGCCTTAGCCTAGCGCCGCCCGCGGACGCCCGCACTGCACCCATGACCTTGCCCCACTTTGGGAACAGCCAACCGCCGGAACAGCCCACGCCGGATCAGCCAACGGCAGGACCAGCCCACTCCCGGAGCAGCCCGGGCAGCCCCGGGGCGCCGTGCCGCTGCTGCCCGGCCAATGCGGGTATCTGCGGTGACGCCGGTAAGAATAGTGCCATGGCACCTTTCCGGCGAGCGCGCCCTGCAATGACTGCATCCACCAGGGATTCCGGCGGTATGTCGCCGGGGGCAAAGTGGGCCATCGGCGGTGCCATTGCGGGTGGATCTGTGGCAAGCCTGCTGGGAGCGGGATCCTCGGCGCTCGCCGTGTATTTTGCCCGCCGCGTGATTACCCCGGCGCGCCAGCGGGCAGCCGACAAGGAAGTGCTGGCCGTGATCCCGGACGGGCAAAAGCAGCAGGTGATCCTGGCCGCCGACGATGACACCACAGTTGACGGGGTCTACGGATTCTTTTTCGACGGCGGCAAGGGCCACGCGCGGATCGGCCGCATCATTTCCTATTCACCCGCCGAGCGGACGGTGCTGCGCGAGGTTGAAGCGGTCTACAGCGGTGACCTGTCGACAGCCCGCTGGGGATGGTGGAGCGGAGCCGCCTACCCGGACCCGGCCGCCGTCGGCATTCCGGCCGAGGACGTGCTGATCCCGGTGGAGCGGGGCGAAGCGCCCGCCTGGCTGGTCCGCGCCAAGGGGACCTCGCAGACCTGGGCCATCATGGTGCACGGGCGCGGCGCCACCCGGCAGGAAGCGCTGCGGGCGGTGGGGCCGGCTCTGGAACTGGGACTGACCAGCCTGCTGGTGTCCTACCGCAACGACGGCCTGGCGCCGTCGGCAGATGACGGCCGGTATGGCCTGGGTTCAACGGAGTGGCAGGACATTGAGGCTGCCATTGAGTACGCACTGGCCCATGGTGCCGGGGAAGTTGTCTTGTTCGGCTGGTCCATGGGAGGGGCGATCTGCCTGCAGACCGCAGACCTTTCCCGGTACCGGCACCTGATCCGGGCCATGGTGCTCGACGCGCCCGTGATCGACTGGGTCACCGTGTTGGCCCACCATGCACAGCTAAACAGGATTCCGTCGCTGGTGGGCCGCTACGGACAGTTGATGCTGGGCCATCCGCTGGGGCGCCGGCTCACCGGCCTTTCGGCACCCGTGGACCTGAAAGTCATGGACTGGGTATCCAGGGCCGTCGAACTGCGGACGCCGACGCTGATCATCCACAGCGTCGACGACGAGTACGTACCGTACGGACCCTCCGCATTGCTGGCCGAGCGGAATCCGGACATGGTCACGTTCGAAACCTTCAACCACGCACGCCACACGAAGGAATGGAACGTCGACCCCGAACGCTGGGAGCGGCTGGTCACAGCCTGGCTCCGGCAGCAGCTGGCACCCCGGCTCAACCCCGGAGCCGGACCCGGCCCGGGTTCGCAGGCCGGGCCGGCCCCGGCGGGGGTGTGACGTGGCGAAACCACGCCTGACAGGAACGGTGATGGACCGCGGCCGGGATCTGGCCGTAGGGCTTTCGGGACTGGTGGCGACAGCCCCGGGCCGGCCGACCCAGGCTTCGCACGCGCCCTTTGACGGCGCACTGTTGGGCGAAGTGCCCGTATGCAACACGCATGACGTCAATGCCGCCGTCGACACCGCGCGCCTGGCGCAGCGGGACTGGGCCGGAGTTCCTGTTGCTGAACGCCGCGCCGTGGTCCGGCGCTTCCGGGGGCTGGTGCTGGACCGGGAGCAGGACATCCTGGACCTGGTGCAGGCAGAGAGCGGCAAGTCCCGGCTGAGCGCCTTCGAGGAGCTCGCGGACGTTGTGCTGACCGCGGACTACTATGAGCGGACCGTTGAACGGGTTCTTGGGCCACGCCGCCGCAAAGGCGCCGCCCCGGTCCTGACCCGCACCACCGAATACCGTGTTCCCAAGGGCGTGGTCGGGGTCATCAGCCCCTGGAACTATCCGCTCACCCTTGCGGTTTCTGATGCCATCCCGGCACTGCTGGCCGGGAACGGCATCGTCCTGAAGCCGGATTCACAGACACCCTTCACCGCTTTGCTGATGCTCAAGCTGCTGCGGCAGGCTGGCCTTCCCGCGGACCTGTTCCAGATCGTCACCGGGCCCGGCACTGCCCTTGGCCCCGCGTTGATTGAGCGGGTCGATTTCCTTATGTTCACCGGATCCTCAAAGACCGGCAAGACCGTGGCCCGCCAGTGCGCGGAGCGGCTGATCGGTTTCTCCGCCGAACTCGGCGGGAAGAACCCCATGCTGGTGCTGGCCGATGCCGATATTGGCAAGGCCGCCGCCGGCGCCGTGCACGCCTGCTTTTCCAACTCCGGACAGCTGTGCGTCAGCATAGAACGGATCTACGTGCATGCTGATGTCCATGACAGCTTCCTGGCCGCGTTCGTGAATGGGGTCAAGGGCATCCGCATGGGTGCCGGAGCGGACTGGCACATCGGCATGGGATCCCTCATCAGCGCGGCACAGCTTGAGCGGGTGGACCGCCACGTCCAGGATGCCCTCGCCAAAGGCGCGCAGCTACACACCGGCGGACGGCGCCGGCTTGACCTGGGCCCGGCGTTTTACGAACCAACAGTCCTGACGGGAGTCACGGAGGACATGCTCCTCGCGCGGGAAGAGACGTTCGGTCCGGTGGTTGCCGTCTACCGCGTGGCGGACGACGACGAAGCGGTCGCCCTGGCCAACGACTCCGAGTTCGGGCTGAATGCCAGCGTTTGGTCCGCCCGCCACGGCGAAGCGGTTGCCCGCAGGCTCCTGACAGGAACCGTCAACGTCAACGAAGGCTATGCAGCCACCTGGGCATCCCATGATGCACCGATGGGAGGCATGAAGGACTCCGGCGCCGGCCGCCGCCACGGCAGCGAAGGAATGCTCAAATACACTGAGCCGCAGACTGTTGCCGTGCAGCGGTTGCTCCGCGTTGCCCCTGCCCCCGGAATGTCCAACCGTGCCTACGCACGAATCATGAAAGGGGCCATCACGCTGATGGGCCGCTTTCCCCGAACCCGGCAGTGACGCCGGGCATACTGCCACAGCACGTGCCGCCCCGGCTCGACCGGCCCAAACCCCAGGAGAACTGACATGCCCAGAGGAACCCGGCTTTCCGGCGCAACACTGTTGGTCACCGGAGGTGGCAGCGGGCTGGGCCGCCGCATGGCGCTCGGAGCCGCGCGGCGGGGTAGTCGGGTGGTTATCTGGGATGTGGACGCCGAACGTGGCGCGGCAGTGCGCGACGAAATCCGCGCTGCCGGCGGATCAGCCGAAGCCCATGCCGTGGACGTCACGGACCGTGCGGCGGTGATGGCTGCCGCCGCAGTTGCAGGAGCCGTCGACGTCCTGGTCAACAACGCCGGGGTGGTCAGCGGCCGGCAACTCCTCGACGCCACGGACGAAGCCATCGAGCGGACCATGAAGGTCAACGTCCTGGCCCTGTACTGGGTCACCCGTTCCTTCCTTGGCGGAATGGCAAGCCGCCGTCGCGGCACAGTGGTCACCATTGCCAGTGCCGCCGGACTGGTGGGTGTGGCCCGCCAGACCGACTATTCGGCCAGCAAGTTTGCCGCCTTCGGCTTCAACGAGTCACTCCGCGCGGAACTCCGCGCCGGAAGTCCAGGCGTCAATACGCTGGTGGTGTGCCCCTATTACATCGACACCGGGATGTTCGACGGCGTCCAGACCCGCTGGCCCAGGCTGCTTCCCATCCTCCACGAAGAACAGGTGGCAACCAAGGTCCTTGACGCCGTCGAGGCCGGGCAGCGGAAGCTGGTCCTGCCGGCCATCGTGAACCTGCTTCCGGCCCTGCGGATCCTTCCGGTCAGCGTCTTTGACAGGCTCATGGACTTGCTGGGGGTCAACCGGACCATGGACCACTTCACCGGCCGCACCGGGTAGTCCCCTCCGGAGGGGAGCATCTACGGTGCGGTGTTACCGGTGCTGAGCGAACTGATGGGCGCGGTAACAGCGTTCGTCAGCTGCACCAGATCAGCCGGGGCGAGCTCAACGTCCAGTCCGCGGCGGCCCCCGGATACCAGCAGCGTGCCCAGCGCCAGCGCGCTGGAATCCAGCACCGTGGGGGAGGGCTGGCGCTGGCCGACGGGGGAAATGCCACCCAGGACGTAACCGCTGCGCCGCTGGGCCGCGGCGGGATCTGCCATGGCAGCCTTCTTCGCCCCCAGCGCAAGAGCCATTGCCTTCAGGTCCAGGGTCCCGCTGACGGGAACGATGCCCACCGCCAGCCTGCCTTCCACTTCCACCATCAACGTTTTGAAGACGCGGGAGGGATCGACGCCCAGGGCTTCGGCCGCCTCAGTGCCGTAGCTCGCGGCGGAAGGGTGGTGGGTGTACGGATGCAGCACAAAGGGAACCCCGGCCGCGGTCAAGGCCGCTGTGGCCGGGGTTCCCTGGGAGCCGTTTTTGCGCGCCACCGGGGGTCGCTGGTCAGCCGTGGACGCGGGAGGCGGCGGCCACCTTGCGCTTGATCCTCCCCAGCATGGCGGTCATGCCCCTCATGCGCAGCGGCGTGATGGCCCTGGTGAGGCCCAGCAGTTCCGGCATGTCGTCCGGCACGGAAAGGATTTCCGCCGCGGACAGGCCGTCCAGGCCTTCGTGCAGGACGCCTGCAAAACCCCGTGTGGTGGGAGCCTCCGCCGGGGCCTTGAAGTAGAGCCGGACGGCGCCGGCGGCAGCACCGGCGTCGTTGTTCTCCGTCTCAATGGTGAGGAACAGCGGCGACTGGCACTCCACCACCTGCTCAAGGAGTTCGGGGTGGTCCTTGAGCCGCTCGGGCAGTTCCGGCAGCCCTTCGGAGAACTCCAGCAGCAGCTGGAGCCTCTCGGGTTCGGTCAGGGCCTGGAAATCGTCCACAATAGCCGCCAGGGCGGAAGGCAAAGCTTGAGTAGTCATCGCTTCAAGTCTACGCGGGAGCGGCGTCTCAGGCTCCGACCGGGACGGGAACGGAGCCGCGCTCGGCGCCCTTGACGATCGGTACGCGCACGGCGTTGCCCCACTCGGTCCAGGATCCGTCATAGTTGCGGACGGTATCGAAGCCCAGGAGGTACTTGAGGACGAACCAGGTGTGGCTGGAACGCTCCCCGATGCGGCAGTAGGCCACCACGTCGTCGCCCTCGGCCAGTCCGGCCTCGCCCAGGTAGATGGCCTCCAGTTCCGCCCTGCTCCGGAAGGTGCCGTCGGCGGCAGCGGCGCGGGCCCAGGGGATGGAAGCGGCCGTGGGGATGTGGCCGCCGCGCAGCGCACCCTCCTCCGGGTATGCGGGCATGTGGGTGCGCTGGCCGGTGTATTCCTCGGGGGAGCGGACATCGATGAGGGGCTTGCCCAGGTGCGCCAGGACGTCCTCCTTGAACGCGCGGATGGGGGCGTCATCCCGCTCAACCACCGGGTAGTTTCCAGGCGCGGGCGCGGGCTTGTCCTTGGTCAGTTCACGGCCCTCGGCAATCCACTTGTCCCGGCCGCCGTCGAGCAGCCGGACGTCCTGGTGGCCGAAAAGTGTGAAGACCCACAGGGCGTAGGAGGCCCACCAGTTGGACTTGTCGCCGTAGATAACCACGGTGCTGCCGCGGGAGATGCCTTTCGACGCCGCGAGTTCTGCGAAGGCGGTGCCGTTCACGTAGTCCCGGGTGACGTCGTCGTTCAAATCCGTGTGCCAGTCAATCTTGACAGCTCCCGGAATGTGGCCGGTTTCATACAGGAGCACGTCCTCGTCGGATTCCACCACGATCAGCCCGCCGTTTTCCACAGCGCCGCCCTCGAGGGCGGCCGCGAGCCATTCAGTGGAAACGAGCCGTTCGGGGTGCGCGTAGGGTGCGAACTTCTCATTCTGTTCAACCGGGTAGGGCATGACGTTGGCCTTTCAGTTAGAGGAAGGGAAACCGCGGGAACGGCATTGGAACCTCTTCCCACCCTAGCCAGCGCCCCCGACGTTGTCCGTATTCCTTAACAGGACGAAATGTTGCCTTGGTCACGGGGCAGGGCTGCGGAAGGGCGGGGCGCCCGGGTGCGGCCCTGGTTCCCGGTATCCTTTCTGGGGACCAACCACCAGCAGAACGGACCCACCCTTGGTACAGATCGAACAGCTTGCCGCCCGCACTCCGGCAGTTTCGGTGGACGAACTCCTCAAGGGTTTCTACCCGTCGCCGCGGTTCGGCGAGGTGTCGTTTTCGAGCTACCGCCCCGATCCCAAGCAGCCCAGCCAGGCCGCGGCAGTGCATGCCCTCCAGGGATTTGCCGACGGCGTGGGCTCGGGCAACGGGGGCGGGCTGTTCAAGAAGCTGTTTGGCAAGAAGGACGAATCCCGGGCGGGCATTTACCTGGACGGCGGATTCGGCGTGGGGAAGACACACCTGCTCGCGTCACTCTGGCACGCGTCGCCGGGCCCCAAAGCGTTCGGCACGTTCGTGGAGTACACCAACCTGGTGGGCGCGCTGTCCTTCCGCAAGACAGTGGAGGCCCTGAGCAGCTACCAGCTGGTGTGCATTGACGAATTCGAGCTGGACGATCCGGGCGACACCGTCCTGATGTCCCGGCTGATGCGGGAATTGGCCGACGCCGGCGTCAAGCTCGCGGCCACGTCCAACACGCTGCCGGGCTCGCTGGGGGACGGCCGCTTTGCAGCGGTGGACTTCCAGCGCGAGATCCAGGTCCTGGCGGACCAGTTCGACGTCATCCGCATTGACGGCGAGGACTTCCGGCACCGTGGCCTGCCGGCTGCTCCGGCCCCGTTGAAGAACAGCGAGCTCAATGCCCAGATGAAGGCTGAGTTCGACGGCAGGACCGTGGCCCAGGACGAGTTCTCCACCCTCATCCACCACCTGGCCGGCGTGCACCCCAGCCGCTACCGGCAGCTCATCGACGGCATTGACGGCGTGGTGTGGCGCAATGTGGACACCATCACGGAGCAGGCAGTGGCGCTGCGGTTCGTGGTCCTGGCGGACAGGCTCTACGACAAGGACGTTCCCATCCTGGCCAGCGGCGTCCCCTTCGACAAACTGTTTACTGAAGAGATGATGACCGGCGGATACATGAAGAAGTACTTCCGTGCCGTCTCCCGCCTCACCGCGCTGGCCCGTGAGGGCCAGAACCACGAACCCTCCTAACGGGAGTTCCCCCCAGACGCCGGGCTCTGGCGCGGCTTCAGCGCCCACCGGACCACGAGCCCGGCAATCAGCGCCCAGAAGGCGGAACCGATTCCGCCGAAGGCCAGCCCCGAGGCCGCCATCAGGAACGTGACCGCCGGGGCAATGCGGTCTTCCGGGTCCGCCAAGGCAGCCGAAATTGCCGCAGCAAGGGTTCCCAGCAGGGCCAATCCGGCCACAGCTTCGAGCATCCCGGCCGGCGCCCGGCTCACCACCGACACCAGGGCAGCGGAAAAAGCCGCCAGCACCAGGTACGCCAGCCCGGACGTAAACCCCGCGATCCACCTCCTGCTCCGGTCCCCGCCGGCTTCGGCGCCCGCAGCAAGAGCCGCGCTGAGTGCTGCAAGATTGATCGCGTGGCCGCCGAACGGCGCTGCCGCAATGGTCCCCGCCCCGGTGACCAGCATCGCCGGCCGCCATGGGGTGTCATATCCGAATGACCGCAGCACGGCCACTCCGGGAACGTTCTGCGACGCCATGGTCACCACGAACAACGGGACGGCGATGCCCGCCGCGGCCTGCGGGCTGAACGCGGGTGTGGTCCACGCGAGTGCGGGCATCAGCCCTTCCGGCTCCAGTGACGTCCCGGACACAGCCAGGGACATTCCGATCACGCCCAGCGCCACAAGCAACGCTCCCGGCACCGCCCAGCGCGGAGCGAACTTCATCATCACCAGCCAGCAGAGGATCACCGGCGCCACGAACCCAGGGACTGTGCCCAGGGCTTTGAAGGGGGCCAGGCAGAGCTGCAGCAGGACCCCGGCCAGCATCGCCTGCGCCAGGGTGGACGGGATGCGCGCCATCAGCCTGCCGAGCGAGGGCACCATGCCGGTCAGGGACAGCAGCAGCCCCGCAGCCACGAAGGCCCCGACGGCGGCCGCCCACCCGCCGTCGGGCATTCCCGATGCAGCAAGCAGCGCCGCGCCGGGCGTGGACCAGGCCAGTGTCACCGGAACCCTGGAGCGCCAGGAAAGGGCCAGGACGCCAAGTCCGACGGCGAGGGTCAGTGCCAGCAGGCCTGACGCTGCCTGGGCGGAATCAGCGCCCACCGCCTTGAGTCCGGCCAGGACCACGGTAAAGGATGAGGTGAAGCCCACCAGGGCGGTGACGATCCCGGCGACGACGGGCCGGGACTCGATCCGGGCGGGGCGGGCCTTTGTTGTGAAACGTGCGGGGGACTTGGCCATACCGGCAGGGTACCGTCGCGGGTTTGAGAACGGGCAATCGGGACGCCAAATGCCGCGTTATGTGCAAGGACCGCCCTTAAACGCCAAAGGCGCGGGCGCCGCCTCGCGGCGGGACCCGCGCCCCGTTGACGTGCTGGGGCAAAGCCCTGGCCAAATCCTTTACGGAGCCCTGTCGACCGGTGGAACCGGATTTCCAGGAGCTGCCGGCGGAACGTTCCCGGCGGCAGGCGCCTGGCCCGGGGTTCCGTTCTTGTCAATGAGCTTGGAAGCGCCATCCTGGATCTTGTCGACGTGGCCTGCGTACTTGCCGCCGGTCTTTGTGTCGACGAGATCGCCGGCCTTGGTGATGCCGTCCTTGATGGCCTGCTCGTTGCCGCGGATGAGACCCTGAGCCTTGCCCTTTAGATCGTCAATCAAACCCACGAGCACCTCCCTTCTATCGCGGAGCCAGATCGCTCCTCGCGCCTTCGATCCTATCGGGGCGTGAAAGGTGTGCCAAGGGAGTTCGCCTGCAGCGGATGCCGGAGAAACGAAAAAAGCAGCTCCGCGGAGCTGCTGTTCGTGTGGGCGATACTGGGATCGAACCAGTGACCTCTTCCGTGTCAGGGAAGCGCGCTACCGCTGCGCCAATCGCCCGGAACCGGAAGACCGGCTGATGGGATGTAAGAGAGCGGACGACGAGATTCGAACTCGCGACATCCACCTTGGCAAGGTGGTGCTCTACCAGCTGAGCTACGTCCGCGTGTGCAGGATGATCCGGAATACCGGTTTTACTGCGGGCAAGTTGCCTTGCCAGTGGGCGATACTGGGATCGAACCAGTGACCTCTTCCGTGTCAGGGAAGCGCGCTACCGCTGCGCCAATCGCCCATTGAATCCGAAAAATCCGGAAACCATGGTTTTCACCGAGGTGGGTACGGGATTCGAACCCGTGTATACGGCTTTGCAGGCCGCTGCCTCGCCTCTCGGCCAACCCACCGTGTTAGCTTCGGTTCCGAAGAACGTTTGCTGTGACAGTGTCCTGCGAGCGGACGACGAGATTCGAACTCGCGACATCCACCTTGGCAAGGTGGTGCTCTACCAGCTGAGCTACGTCCGCATTTTGGAGGGTTGATTCCCTGCCGTTTCCGGCATTTCCTCGCGTTCCAACGAGTAAAAACAATATAGGAGGTTCAGGGATTCTCCAAATCGCTGCGGCAGGTGTCGGAGCGGCAGGCCCCGGATCCCCCTGATGGCGCGGATCCTGAGAGTTACAGGCGTGTAATTTGCGACGGCGTGAGGACGCCTTGACGACAATGCTGCAGTCCGCCAGGCTGCTGCTTTCGACCGGCCCCGGGTGTAAAGGTGATGCAGGGCCGGGGAACGCCGAAGCCGTGGGCTGCCCGTTTCTGCCGCCGCTTATGTGGTGGCGCCGCCGATTTTTGAAATGGACCGTAGGTGGGCTAGCATTCAAATGCATCGGGGCGATTGGCGCAGTGGTAGCGCGCTTCGTTCACACCGAAGAGGTCACTGGTTCGAACCCAGTATCGCCCACCGCAGAGGTCCGTTTCCGCTCATCAGCAGCGGAAACGGGCCTTTTTCGTGCACGGCTCCTGCTCCCGGAGCTTTTGTCGGCCCCCTGTGAAAGAGTCCTTTGTATGACTGATCCGCTTCTCGCCCACGCCACCGAATACGGCCGGATGTATGCACGGTCAACGTCTGAGCAGTTTTCGGTACCTTCTATCACCACCATCATCAGCCAGCAGCCGCACGGCCTTGATGGCTGGTTCGGCTACATGGGCGCGAGCAGCCTGGCGAATGACCCGCTGCTCTCTGACTGCCTGGGGAGCCCTGCCAAAATCAAGCAGGCCATCAACCGTGCGGCCAAGGCTGCCGAGACTTATCGGGATGATGCCGCGCGCCGCGGGGACCGCGTCCACAACTACTGCGAGCAGGTGGCGCTCCGGGCACTGGGCCGCCCGCACACCATGAAGGAAGCCCGCGAGGCGTTGGCCGCCAACGGGGAAGAGGCCTTCGCCGTCCGCTTTGACGAGTGGTGGGAGCTCTTCCAGGTGGAGCCCCTTGCCCCCGAAATCACGGTCTGGAACAACACAGTGGGATACGCGGGCACACTCGACCTTGTGGCCCGGATCAATGGACGCATCTGCCTGATCGATTACAAGACCAAGGGCACCACCCGCGACGGCCAGGTCAAACCGCTGGATGACAAGGTGGTGATGCAGCTGGTGGCCGGCATGAAGGCGGAGGAAAGCCTCGTGGATCCTGAGGCGGGAAGCTGGGAGCCCTGGAAGTACGGCGAAAACCCGGTCCTGCTGGCCGTTGCCATCGGCGAGACCGAGGTCCGTCCCGTCCGTGCCAACCCCGAGGTCCTCAAGCATCACTGGTGGAAGTTCTGCGCCTTACGCCGGGTCTGGGAGCTGAACGCCGATACCATCAGCGCCGGCCGGGCCCTGCTGCCCATCGCGCCCCCGCCGCTGGCCCAGGCGCGCACCGCCTAGGTGAATGGGTGGGCCAGGAGTGAGTGCACCTAAACTGGATAGGTTCCCTTTACCGCCAACCGTGAGGACAAGAAGCGCATGGCCATTCTGAATATCCGCATCATCGGGGATCCTGTGCTGCGCACAGTTGCCGATCCCGTGACGGAATTCGGACCCGAGCTTGCCAAACTGGTCGCCGACATGACCGAAACCATGGAGGACGTGGAAGGCGCCGGGCTTGCCGCTCCGCAGATCGGCGTCAGCAAGCGAGTTTTCACCTACCGCATTGACGGCGTGGAAGGGCACATCATCAATCCGGTCCTGGAGAACAGCACGGACTATCAGCCAGACCAAGTGGAAGGCTGCCTGTCCATTCCGGGACTCGGCTTCCCCGTCCGCCGTTTCCGCGCCACCCGGGTCACCGGTGTGGACATGCGTGGCAACCCGGTTTTCATCGATGGCGAGGGGATGCTGGCACGCTGCTTCCAGCACGAAAACGACCACCTGGACGGCATCCTCTATACCGACCGCCTTGAGGGGGAGGACCGGAAGTCCGCGCTGCGGTCCATCCGCAACGCCAACTACGACGCCGTCACCGAGCGCACCGCAGCCAAGCGCGCCAAGAGTGTCGGGTCCAGTTTCGGCGGGGCCAGCTTTGGCGGCACCAGTACGCCCGGCTCCAGTTTTGGCGCGGCCGGGTGAGGGTCCTTTTCGCGGGGACACCCGCCGTCGCTGTCCCCTCCCTGGACGCCCTCATTGAGGCCGGCTTCGACGTCGTCGCGGTCCTGACCCGTCCCGATGCACCGGTGGGCCGGAAACGCGTGCTGACGCCGTCGCCCGTTGCGCAACGGGCCGCGGAGCTGGGCATTGATGTCATCCATGCCGCCCGCGTCGACGCGGAGGCCATTGCCGGCATCTCCGCGGTGCGGCCCGACGTCGCGGCCATCGTTGCCTACGGCGGACTGGTTCCCCCCGCCGCCCTGGGCATACCCCGGCACGGCTGGGTCAACCTGCATTTTTCTTTGCTGCCCGCCTGGCGCGGGGCGGCACCCGTCCAGCGGTCCGTCATGGCCGGAGACGATGTCACCGGTGCCGTGACCTTCCAGCTCGAGGAAGGACTGGACACCGGGCCCGTTTTCGGGACCCTGACCGAAGCAGTCCGGCCCCAGGACACGGCAGGAGACGTGCTTGAGCGGCTGTCCCACAGCGGCGCGGTCCTGCTGGCACAGACGCTCTCTGCCATCGCCGCCGGGAAGGCGTCGCCGCAGCCGCAGGCAGGGGAAGTATCACTCGCACCAAAACTGACTCTCGAGGATGGCCACCTCAACTGGGCCCATCCCGCCCTGGCCATCAGCAGGCAGGCACGCGGCGTCACCCCTGAGCCCGGTGCCTGGACCCTGCTGGACGGGCAGCGGGTCAAGGTCGAGCCTGTCCGGCTCCGGCCGGATGTTTCTGGGCTTGCCCCGGGCTCCGTGGCAATGCAGGGGAAAACCGTGCTGGTGGGGACAGGTTCGCACGCCGTGGAACTCACCCGGATCCAGCCTGCGGGGAAAAAGATGATGGCTGCAGCCGACTGGGCACGTGGCATGGCTTCACTGGAAAGTGTGGTGTTCGAATGAGCGGGGCCGGCGGCAACACAGGTGGACGCAACATCGGCGGAGGGGGCGTCGGAGGACGCAGCGGCGCCGGGAAAAGCGGTCAGGGCGGCAGCGGCGGACCGGCCGGCGGCGGCCGTGGCCGGGGTGGGCCCGGGGATGCGGGCAGGCGGGACGCCAAGGGGCGGGAACGCAACCGCGGGCCGCAGCGGAGCTTCACCGAACAGGCGCCGTCGCAGCGGACCAGGCGCGCCGACCCCGCCCGCCTGGTCGCCTTCGAAGTGCTGCGCGCCGTGGCGGAAGAGGACGCCTACGCCAACCTGGTCCTGCCCGCACGGATCCGTCATCACCGCCTGGACAAACGGGACGCCGGCTTCGCCACCGAGCTGAGCTACGGGGCGCTGCGCAGCCAAGGCACCTACGACGCCATCCTCGCGCGGTGCGTGGACCGGCCCCTGGCCCAGCTTGACCCGGCTGTCCTCGACGCCCTCCGGATTGGCGCCCACCAACTGCTGGCCATGCGGGTCCCTGCCCATGCGGCATTGGACCAGACCGTGGGGCTCGCCCGTGCCGTCATCGGCGCAGGCCCTTCGGCGTTGATCAATGCCGTCCTCCGCAAGGTCACTGCCCACCCCCTTGTGGAATGGCTGGACCTGCTGGTGGACGGTGAAACCGACGAGACAAAGATCGCCTCGCTCAGGTATGCCCACCCCGAATGGATTGTCAGGGCCATGCGCCAGTCGCTTGTGGCTCACGGCCGTCCCGCAGCCGAAGTCAATGACCTGTTGGAAGCGGACAACGCTGCCCCGGTGGTCAACCTCGTGGCCCTCCCGGGGCTGGGCAGCCTCGACGAGGCATTGGAAAACGGCGCCACCCCCGGCGAACTCGTGGAAGGCTCTGCGCTCTCCAGCGGTGGCGACCTGGGCCGTCTGGCCTCGGTTCGCGCCGGTACCACCCGGGTGCAGGATGTTGGTTCCCAGCTGGTGGCAAGGGCGCTGGCCGCTGTGGACCTCGGCCAGGCAGTGGACGGTGTAGGCGCCGATGGTACAGCGCCCCCGGTTGCCGGTGTCGACGGCGCAGCATCAGCAGGTGCAGCGGCAGGTGCAGGTGCATCAGCAGGTGAAGGTGAAGCGTGGCTCGACCTGTGCGCAGGCCCCGGCGGAAAGGCAGCCCTCCTGGGCGCCTTGGCCCACCAGCGGGGCGCCACGCTTCTGGCGAACGAGCCCGCCCCGCACCGCGCAAAGCTGGTCAGCCAGGCGCTGTCCGCCGTTCCGCGGGGCAGCTGGCAGGTCCGGACCGGCGACGGCCGGGATGTAGGGACCGAGCAGCCGGAGCAGTACACCCGCGTATTGGTAGACGTTCCCTGCACCGGCCTGGGAGCACTTCGGCGCAGGCCGGAGTCCCGGTGGCGGCGCTCGCCCAAGGACATTACAGACCTGGGCCCGTTGCAGCGCGAACTGCTGGCCTCCGCCCTGGCGGCAGTCCGGCCCGGGGGAGTAGTGGCCTATGTGACCTGCTCACCGCACCCGGCAGAAACGACGGCTGTTGTGGCTGACGTCCTCCGGAAGCGCTCGGACCTGGAACTCCTCGACGCGGGGGCCGCCCTGGACGCAGTCAGCCTGACCGGAAACCTCGGCGCCGGCCACGAGCTGACGGCCCAGCTCTGGCCCCACGTCCACCACACCGATGCGATGTTCCTGGCCCTGATCAGGAAGAACGCCTGATCAGGAAGAACCCCTGATCAGGGCAAAAGCCTGACTTAGCGACTGTGGGCAACGGGTCCGGCCTGCCGCAGCCCGGCCCACATCGTTTCATGAGACCAACGCACCTTCAGCGAAAGGCAACCCCGTGACGCAATGCTGCATCAACCCAAGCATCCTCTCCGCCGACTTCGTCAACCTTGAGGCCGAACTGCAGCGCATCAGCAACGCCGACGCAGTGCATGTGGACGTCATGGACAACCACTTCGTCCCGAACCTGACCCTCGGGCTGCCCGTGGTGCAACGGATCCAGGCCGTCAGTCCGGTTCCCCTCGACGCCCATCTGATGATTGCCGACGCCGACCGCTGGGCGCCCGGGTTCGCCGATGCCGGCCTCGCATCGGTCACGTTCCACGCCGAGGCATCCATTGCGCCCATCAAGCTGGCGCGGGAACTGCGCAGCAGGGGATCCAAGGCGGGGATGGCCCTCCGCCCCGCCACGCCCGTCGAACCCTACCTGGACATGCTGCCGGAGCTGGACATGCTGCTCATCATGACGGTGGAACCGGGCTTTGGTGGCCAGGCATTCCTGGACGTCACCCTGCCCAAAATCAGGAGGGCCCGGGCAGCCGTGGACGGCTCCGGACTGGAAGTGGCCATCCAGGTGGACGGCGGCATCACCGAAGAAACCATCGCCCGCGCCGCTGAAGCCGGCGCGAACGTCTTTGTGGCCGGGTCGGCCGTTTATGGCGCCGACGATCCGGCGGCAGCCATCGACTTGCTGCGCGGCAAGGGCAGCCGGACATTACGCGCGGCGACGGAATAAGCGGGAGCCCCTGCCGGTTATGGCACAATAACAAAACACATACGTGCTCCGGGGTCGGTGTAAGTCCGAACCGGCGGTTACAGTCCGCGACCCGCGAGCCGGCGTTCTCCCAGAGGATGCCGGCAGACGGTTGAACCGGTGGAATTCCGGTACCGACAGTTAAAGTCTGGATGAGAGAAGCACGTACAGCTGTATCTGCCGGCCCCTGGGCCAGCAATGTTCTGCTGTCGTATATCCCCGGAGCCATCGCGGTTCGACGGGAAGGAACGACACACACATGAACCCCAAGCGATGGCTCTTAGACGCCGAAAGTCCTGCCGCATCAATGTCAGGCATCAACTCCGTAACGGCAACAGCATGACGGGCGCCGTGGAACTGCATGCCGCCACGGGAGTGGTCACTGCCTTCAGCGCTGACGAAACCCGCGCCATGGAACATGCCTTGCAGGCAGCCCTCCAGGGCCCGCGCGGTGCGAACCCCCTGGTCGGCGCCGTGATCGTCAGTCCTGACGGCCGGCAACTCGCCACCGGTTACCACCGGGGTGCCGGCACTGCCCATGCCGAGGCGGACGCAATTGCGCAGGCCGCCGCCGTAGGCCTGGATCTTTCCGGCTGCACCATGGTGGTCACGCTGGAACCGTGCAACCATGTGGGCCGCACCGGGCCATGCACGGAAGCGATCATCGCGGCCGGGATTACCGACGTGGTGTACGCCGTCGACGATCCGCATGACCCCGCTGCCGGGGGCGCTGCAACACTGCGCGCAGCCGGCATCCGGGTCCGCAGCGGCCTCGGCGCCGATGAGGCCCTGGACCTGAACCGTCAATGGTTTGAAGCAGTAGCCGCCAAACGCCCATTCGTCACCCTCCACATCGCCCAGACCCTGGACGCCCGCATAGCTGCCGAGGACGGCACCAGCCAGTGGATTTCCAGCCCGGAATCGCTGGCAGACAACCACGGGATCCGCGGCCGCATCGACGCGATCCTGGTGGGCACCCAGACCGTGCTGGTGGACAACCCCCGCCTCACCGCCCGGGAACCTTCCGGCGACCCCGCACCCCAACAGCCGCTACGGGCCGTCATGGGGCTGCGCGGGATTCCGGACGACGCAGCGATCCGCGGCGGGGACGGCCGGGCCGTGCACCTTCCCACGCGTGATCCCCGGGAGGCGTTGACCATGCTGTATGAAACCGGCATCCGGCACATCATGGTGGAGGGCGGCTCAAAGATCCTTAGCTCCTTCCTCACGGCGGGCCTGGTTGACGAACTCATCGTCTACCTGGCCCCCACCCTGCTGGGGTCCGGCACCCCCGCCCTGAACGGGCTGGGCATTAGGAGCCTCCCGGACGCCCAGCAATGGGAATGGGACGAGGCCGACGGCGGCGCCGTCCGGACGCTCGGCCGGGACCTCAGGCTCCACCTAAGACCGCAACGGAAAGTTGCACTTGACCACCCACCAACCCGCGGTACCGCGGAGCAAGCCCAGGGAGGCTACTGATGTTCACCGGAATTATCGCCGAGCAGGGGCAGGTGCTGTCCGTCGAGCGCGAGGGGAACACCAGCGCCACCGTCCGGCTCCACGCCCCCGGCTCCACCGATGGCCTAGCGCTTGGCGGCTCCGTCGCCGTCAACGGGGTCTGCCTCACGGCAACCGCCATTGAGGGCAAGGAGTTCAGTGTGGACGTCATGGGGGAAACCCTCGTCCGGAGCACCATCGGGGAACTTGTTGCCGGGGATTCAGTCAACCTGGAGCGCTGTGTTCCCGCGGGGGGCCGCCTGGACGGGCACGTGGTGCAGGGCCATGTGGATGGCGTGGGAGTCCTGCTGGAACGGGAACCCCAGGGCAACTGGGAGCGGCTGCGCTTCGGCGTCCCCACCAACCTGGCCCGCTACATTGCCGAGAAGGGCTCCATCGCCATCGACGGCATCTCCCTCACCGTGACAGCCGTCAGCCCGGCGGCCGAGCAGGAGGCCTGGTTCGAAGTTGGCCTGATTCCCACCACGCTCGCGGAAACCGGCCTGGGCACCAAAACCACCGGCAGCCGCGTGAACCTGGAGGTCGACGTCCTGGCCAAATACACCGAACGGCTGCTCGCCTTCCGCGACGCCGGTGCAGTGGGCGGCACCGGCGAAGCCTCGGTTGCCGGAGGTGCACGGTGAACGCCGCGGTACGCCTGGAACCGGTGGTTGGCGCTGATCCCGTCAACAGCGGCCCGGTATCACTTGGAGGGCCGGCCGCGCCTGGCAGGGGGCTGGATTCCATTGAGGAGGCAGTGCGCGCCATGGCCGCAGGCCGCCCCGTGCTCGTCGTCGACAACGAGGACCGCGAAAACGAAGGCGACATCATCTTCGCCGCCCAGCACGCCACGCCCGCCCTGATGGGGTGGACCATCCGGTACAGCTCCGGCGTAATCTGCGTGCCGTTGACCGGAGACCGCGCGGACGCCTTGGCGCTGCCTCCCATGACGGCCATCAATGAGGACGCCAAGAGCACGGCCTACACCGTGTCCTGCGACGCCGCCACTGGCGTCAGCACGGGAATCTCCGCCACGGACCGGGCTTTGACCGCCCGCGTGTTGGCGGACCCGCACGCGGGTCCGGCGTCCGTAACCCGTCCGGGGCATATTTTTCCGCTCCGTGCCGTTGACGGTGGTGTGCGGGAACGCCAGGGCCACACCGAGGCCGCCGTGGACCTCTGCCGCCTTGCCGGCCTGGAGCCCGTGGGCGTGATCGCGGAAGTGGTGTACGACGACGGCGAGATGATGCGCCTGGACGGGCTTCGTTCGTTCGCAGCTGAACATGGCTGCCCCCTGATCTCAATTGAGGACCTGGTGGCGTATGTTGAAGCCGGGGCCGGGGGAGCCCAGCGTGAGGAAGTCCGGGTGAGTCCGGGCGAAGAGAAGGAGAAACGATGACGGCAGCGGCAGCCAGCGACGACAGCCACCAGAACGGCCACCGGAAACACCATCCAATGTCCAGCGAGGCGCCCCACCCTGTCAGCGGAGGGCCTGTGGTGCAGCTGCCCACCGCCTTCGGCGACTTCGTAGCCCAGGCGTGGACAGACCTTGTTACCGGTGTGGAACATCTGGCAGTCAGTTCCCCTAACGCTCCCACGGACGGTAAAGCCCCCCTGGTGCGGCTCCACTCCGAATGCCTGACCGGCGATGTCTTTGGTTCCTACCGCTGCGACTGCGGGGAACAGCTTGCCTTCGCGCTGGAACTGATCCGGGACAACGGCGGGACCCTGCTCTACCTTCGCGGCCAGGAGGGCCGCGGCATTGGCCTCGCCAACAAAATCAAGGCCTACGCCCTGCAGGAAGCAGGCTTCGACACGGTGGAAGCCAACGAGCAGCTTGGCCTGCCCGTTGACGCCCGGTGCTATAAGGCCGCGGCCCAGATCCTCGCCGAAATGGGCCTGCACGAGGTGCGGCTGCTGAGCAACAATCCGGATAAGCAGAACCGCCTGGCCAAGGCCGGGGTGAAGGTCGTCGAAATGGTTCCGACGGAGGTGCCGTCGCGTGAACAGAACATCCGGTACCTGCGCACCAAGAAGGACCGTATGGAACACCGGCTGCTGCTGGACACCGAGGTGGCTCCGGTGCCCGTCCCTGCCCCTGAAGCCCCTTTCGACCACGAACAAGACTGAACTCCCAGAGACTGAACTCCCAGAGACTGAACGGAACAGAAGAACCCATGAGCGGACACGGCGCCCCCGACATTGACCTCAGCACACTTAACCCGGCGGAGACTTCGCAGCTGAAGCTTGCGATCATCGCAGCCAGTTGGCATACGCAGATCATGGACGGGCTCCTGGACGGCGCTCTCCGGGCCGCCAAGGACGCCGGCATCGCCGAGCCCACCGTGTTGCGCGTTCCCGGCAGCTTTGAGCTTCCGGTTGCTGCTGCGCGCCTGGCCCCGCACTTTGACGCCGTCGTTGCCCTCGGCGTCGTGATCCGCGGCGGTACCCCGCACTTCGACTACGTCTGCCAGGCCGCGACGTCGGGCCTCACCGACGTCAGCGTGTCCACCGGCGTGCCGGTGGGATTCGGCGTGCTCACCTGCGACAACGAACAGCAGGGCCTGGATCGCGCCGGGCTGCCCGGTTCCAAGGAAGACAAGGGACATGAGGCCGTGACCGCGGCGCTGGCCACCGCCGTCGTCCTCAAGCAGTACCGGAGCTAGCGGAAGCCTTGACTACGGGCGCGGTGTGTAATCGCTCACATCGCGCCCGTCATGCAAGCGCCCGTGAAGCGCCGCTGCGGCCGCAGCAAGTAGGCTGGAGGGCGTGAAGAATTTCGAGACGCTGTTCGCTGAGCTCAGCGAGAAGGCAGCCACCCGCCCGGAAGGCTCCCGCACCGTCGCTGAATTGGAGTCCGGTGTTCACGGCATCGGGAAAAAAGTCGTTGAGGAAGCAGCCGAAGTGTGGATGGCTGCCGAATATGAATCCGATGAAGCCGCGGCCGAGGAGATCTCCCAGCTGCTGTACCACCTGCAGGTCCTGATGCTCGCCAAAGGCCTGACCCTGGAAGACGTTTACAAGCATCTGTAGCCACCGGTCCGGCGCGCTGCCGCCGGGCCCACCGTGGCCTGCACTGCCTGAAAACCAGACCTTCCACCCCAGAAAGAACCTCCCCATGCTGCGAGTAGCCGTCCCCAACAAGGGCTCCCTGTCCGAAGCCGCCTCCGCCATGCTCTCCGAAGCCGGATACCGCCAGCGGCGCGACAGCCGCGAACTGGTCATGGTGGACCCTGACAACGACATCGAGTTCTTTTTCCTCCGCCCCCGCGACATCGCGGTATACGTCGGTCAGGGAACGCTCGACGTCGGCATCACCGGCCGCGACCTTCTGCTGGACGCCGGGGTGGAAGCCGAAGAGCTGCTTCCGTTGGGTTTCGCCGCCTCCACATTCCGCTTTGCCGGACCGGTGGGCGACTTCAGTTCCGCCGCCGAGCTTGACGGCAAGCGCCTTGCCACCAGCTACGATGGCCTGCTGCGCACCTACCTGGCCGAACGCGGCATCAACGCCAAGGTGGTCAGGCTTGACGGCGCGGTTGAGTCCTCCGTCCGCCTGGGCGTCGCGGATGCCATCGCCGACGTCGTGGAAACCGGCAACACCCTCAAGGCCGCCGGCATGGAAATCTTCGGCGACCCCATCCTCAAATCCGAGGCCGTCCTGATCCGCCGGACCGGCAACGGGGGCGCCGCCAACGGCACAGCCAAGGAAATCGATGTCCTCATCCGGCGCCTGCAGGGCGTCCTGGTGGCGCGCCAGTACGTGCTGATGGATTACGACATCCGCAAGGAGCTTGTGGAGAAAGCAGCCGGCCTGACTCCCGGCCTCGAATCGCCCACTGTTTCGCCGCTGCGCGACTCCGACTGGGTGGCCGTCCGGTCCATGGTGCCAAAGAAGGAAACCAACCGGATCATGGATGAACTCTACGACCTCGGCGCCCGCGCCATCCTGGTCAGCAGCATCCACGCCTGCCGCATCTGAGCCGGCGGACCCGCCGGCGGCACAAGCCGGTTCCCAGCAGCATTATCGAATTCCAGGAGTTCCCATGGCAGTAGCAGTACGGGTCATTCCCTGCCTTGACGTCGACGCAGGGCGCGTCGTCAAAGGCGTCAACTTCGAGGGCCTCCGGGATGCCGGCGACCCCGTGGAACTCGCCCACCGCTACGATAACGCCGGCGCCGACGAACTGACCTTCCTGGACGTGACGGCGTCTTCGGGCAACCGCGAGACCACGTTTGATGTGGTCCGCCGCACCGCAGAGGAAGTCTTCATTCCGCTCACTGTCGGCGGCGGCGTCCGCGGCGTGGCCGAGGTGGACAAGCTCCTGCGCTACGGCGCGGACAAGGCTTCCATCAACACCGCGGCCGTCGCCCGGCCCGACGTCATCGATGAAATCACCCGGCATTTTGGTTCCCAGGTGCTCGTCCTGTCCGTTGACGCCCGCCGAACCCGCCCGGGGTCACAGCCCACGGCATCGGGATTCGAAGTGACCACGCATGGCGGGCGCACCGGCACCGGGATCGACGCGGTCGAGTGGGCCAGGGAAGCCGCCGACCGCGGCGTGGGGGAGATCCTGTTGAACTCCATCGACGCCGACGGCACCAAGGACGGCTTCGACCTTGAACTCATCAAACTGGTCCGCGCCGCCGTGAAGGTTCCCATCATTGCTTCCGGCGGTGCGGGGGAGCCGGCACACTTCCCGCCGGCCGTTGCAGCCGGGGCGGACGCCGTGCTGGCGGCCTCAATCTTCCACTGGGGGCCGGACAACATGATGACCCAGGTCAAGGACGCCATCCGCGCTGCGGGTTTCGAAGTCAGGTAGTCCCCACCCGCACCCTAACCTCGCAAGCTCGGCCAGGGAACCCTACGGGCGTGGGCCCGCGGAGTTTGAGCCCAAGGGAAATGTCAAAGCCCTACTTCGGCTGACTGGAGGAGGGCGACGGCGTCGGGCTGGCCTTCGAAGGTGACCAGCGCGTGGCGGGTGCGCCCGTGGGCATGCATCAGCAGTTCGCCCGGCTCACCGACAATTGCCACAGAGACAGGTGCGCGCTTGGCAACATGGCGCGGACCGGACGGACGGACCAGGACGATGCCCAGGTCCACGCCCCGGTACAGGATGGCCGCACGCTTGACCAGTTCGTCCCAGAGTGCGTCCGAATACGCCTCATCCAGGGCCCTCGGCGCCCACCGGTCCACTGCCCGCCGAATGTCCTCGGTGTGTACGAAGTACTCGATCAGGTTGGCACTTTCGTCCAGGGCCTTGATGTTCATGGGCGACAACGCCGGCGGACCGGCGCGGAAGGTGTTCACCAGCCGGGCGTAGTCCTCATTGCCGGACAGCTTGGCCGCCAGCTTGGCGGTTGCCTGGTCCGATGCCTTGGCCAGGCGTTTGATGATCAAACCGAGCCCGACGGCGGCCTTCCGCTCGCGCAGGTACAGGTGCGCGGCAAGGTCCCTGGTGCGCCAACCCTTGCACAGCGTGGGTGCATCAGGGCCGGCCGCAAGCAGGGTTTCGGCAAGGACTTCTCGGGACGGTTCGACGAAATGCATCACTTGGAAAACTAGCACGAGAGTCGCGGAGTTGGGCAGCACTGCAGCGGCCGGTGGTGTGCCGTTGTTCACAACAGGAGTGCAGGCACGTGAAGGCACTAGACTTGACCCGATGTCTGAGCAGCCAACCCCCGTCCCAGCCGCAGGATCCGCCGCGTCCGCGTCCGTGGAATCCGCGCCGTCGTCCGCGGAATCCGTCCCGGCCGCACCCCCGGCCAGCCCGCTTCCCCAAGAGGTGGCAGCGGCGCTTAAGCGCGACGGCGCCGGCCTGGTGGCCGCAGTGGTGCAGCAGTATGACACCAACGAAGTCCTGATGCTTGGCTGGATGGATGACGAAGCCCTGCACCGCACCATGACGACCGGGCGTGTGACGTTCTACTCCCGCTCACGCCAGGAGTACTGGCGCAAGGGCGACACCTCCGGGCACGTCCAGTGGGTCAAATCCGTGGCCATGGACTGCGACGGCGACGCACTGCTGGTGCGCGTGGACCAGGTCGGTGCAGCCTGCCACACGGGTACCCGCACCTGTTTCGACGGCAGGGCCCTCGACGTGGTGGCAGGCCAGGCGGGCTGAACGGTACACGCTGCCCGGCCGGCGCCCCTCAGAGCAAAACGGCCACCCCAGCAAGCACACCAAGGTGCCCGGCAATCCCGGCCCTTTCGAAAGAACAGGCGGACAAGCATAACCATGCAGGACCTTGGAACCATCAGCCCAAGCCTCGAGGAATTCCGGGAACTCGCGGGCCACAGCCGCGTCATTCCCGTCAGGCTCAAGGTCCTCGCCGACGCCGAAACCCCCATCGGGCTGTACCGGAAGCTGGCCCAGGGGCAGCCCGGCACATTCCTGATGGAATCCGCGGCGGTAGGCGGCGCCTGGTCGCGCTACTCCTTCATTGGCGCCAGGTCCCGGGCCACCCTGACCACCAGGGACGGGCAGGCGCACTGGCTTGGCCAACCGCCGGCGGGCGTTCCGGTCAGCGGCAGCCCCGTGGACGCCATCCGCGACACCATTGACGCCCTGCGCACCGACCGTTTCGAGGGGCTGCCGCCCTTCACCTCCGGCCTGGTGGGCTTCCTTGGTTGGGAGGCCGTCCGGCACTGGGAACGGCTGGTCAGCCCGCCGGAGGACGACCTGCAGCTGCCGGAAATGGCCCTGAACCTGGTCACCGACATGGCGGTGCACGACAACGTGGACGGTACGGTCCTGCTCATCGCCAACGCCATCAACTTCGACAACAGCTCCGAGCGGGTGGATGAGGCGTGGCACGACGCCGTGTCCCGGGTCAAGGAACTCCTGGCCAAGGTCAGTGCCCCTGTGGTGCAGCCCGTCTCCGTGCTGGCACCGGCGGCCCTGGACTTTGCCTCCAGCGTCCAGGAACGGTGGGACGAGGCCGAATACCTTGCCGCGCTGGACCGCGGCAAGGAGGCCATCGTGGACGGCGAGGTCTTCCAGGTGGTGATTTCGCGACGGTTCGAGATGGAGTGCCAGGCGTCCGCGCTGGACGTCTACCGGGTCCTGCGCAACACCAACCCCAGCCCCTACATGTACATCTTCAGCCTCGCCGACGCCGAAGGCCGGGAGTATTCGATTGTTGGATCCTCACCGGAAGCACTGGTGACCGTGACGGGCGAGGAAGTCATCACCCACCCCATCGCCGGCTCCCGTCCGCGCGGAAAGACCGTGGAAGCGGACAAGGCCCTCGCCGAGGAGCTCCTGGCGGACCAGAAGGAACGCGCCGAGCACCTGATGCTGGTGGACCTGTCCCGCAACGACCTTTCCAAGGTCTGCGTGGCAGGCACCGTGGATGTCACCCAGTTCATGGAGGTGGAGCGCTTCAGCCACATCATGCACCTGGTGTCCACCGTGGTGGGCAGGCTCGCTCCGCAGGCCAAAGCATATGACGTGCTGAAGGCAACCTTCCCGGCCGGTACCCTCTCGGGCGCCCCCAAACCCAGGGCCCTGCGCCTGCTCGACGAGCTGGAACCGCACCGCCGCGGCATTTACGGCGGCGTGGTGGGCTACCTCGACTTCGCCGGGGACATGGACATGGCCATCGCCATCCGGTCCGCCCTGATCCGGGAGGGTCGCGCCTATGTGCAGGCCGGCGGCGGCATCGTGGCCGACTCGGTGAACCCCACCGAGGCCCAGGAAACCGTCAACAAGGCCGCCGCTCCGCTGCGCGCCGTTCACACGGCCGGATCGCTGCACAACATCTCCGCGGAATCCCTCCCCGGCGGGACGGCGTCCTGATGTCAGACTCAGGGGTTGCGGCAGCGCAGGCAGGGAAGCCAGAAAAGGCCAGGGCAGTGCCCGTCTGGGCGCGCAAGTCGACGCTGGTGCTGCTGATCGCCCTCCTGGCGCTGGCCGCGTTCGGCACCACCACCCAGACCTGGATGACGGCCACCCTGGACCCCAACCAGGTGGGCCAGGCCGGAGCCACCCAAAGCGCCATCCAGGTACAGGGCAGCAAGGCCGCCACCACCGTCACGGCCCTGGCCCTGGTGGCCCTGGCCGGCGGGCTCGCCGCGGCCATTGCCGGCAGGATCGCCCGGTGGGTCATCACCGCCATTATTGTCCTCGCCTCAGCCGGCGTGGTGACCGCCGCGGCCACCGTCCTTGCTGACCCGCTGGCGGCAGCCCAGGGATCGATTGCAGGCGCCACCGGGATCTCCGGCAGCCAGGCGCACGTGGAGCTCACCCCGTTCCCGTTGCTCGCCGTCGTCGCCGGTTGCCTCCTGGCCCTGGCAGCCCTGCTGATCCTGCCCGCATCCCGTTACTGGAAGACACGCACCAAATACGATGCGGCGGGCGCGGCCGGGACAGCAGCAGTGGCCGGCCCCGTGGACGAGATCGACAGCTGGGACCGGCTTTCCCGTGGCGAGGACCCCACCTGACCCCAGCGGGCGCGAGTCCCGGCGTGGGCTCCAAGCCCCGCGGTACGCGGGCGGCAGCCAAAAAATGGCAGAATGTAAGCAGTATCCATCCTGAGGAGATTTCCATGAGCAAAGCACCTGCGTCCGTTTCCAAGTCAGGCACCCGCACGGCGGCCCCCGGCGCCATTGACCACAGCCAGGAACTGGGCCACGGCAACAGCCCGGCCGCCTGGACCTGCGTCATCGTGATGCTCGTAGGCGCGCTCATCGCAGCCATCGCCTTCGTCATTGCCAGCACCCCCATCTTCATCGGCGGCATCGCTGTCATGGTCGTCGGCCTGATCCTCGGTTTCATCATGCGCAAGGCAGGCTACGGCGTAGAGGGCAGCAAGCTGAAGAACTCCGGCCACTGATGGCGACTGTTCTCGACGACATCAACGCCGGTGTCAGGGAGGATATGGCGGCCAGGAAGCGGCTCGTTTCCCTGGCCGAGCTGAAGGACCTTGCCCAGGCCGCGGCACCTGCCCGTGATGCCTGGGCGGCCCTCGGCGGGACCTCCCCAACCCGGGAACAGCTGAAAGTCATTGCCGAAATCAAGCGCCGCAGCCCCTCCAAGGGCGATCTCGCGAGCATCGGGGATCCTGCGTCGCTCGCCAGGCAGTACGCCGACGGCGGTGCCTCCGTCATCAGCGTCCTCACCGAACAGCGCCGCTTCAACGGCTCCCTGGCCGACCTCGACGCCGTGCGCGCCGCCGTCGACATCCCGCTGCTGCGGAAGGACTTCACCCTCGACGAGTACCAGATCTGGGAGGCCCGTGCCCACGGTGCCGACCTCATCCTGCTCATCGTGGCCGCCCTTTCGGACCACCAGCTCTCCGAATTCAGCGCCCTCAGCGCCGAACTCGGCATGAACGTGCTCGTGGAGACCCACACGGAAGAGGAAATCGAGCGTGCCGTCGCGGCCAACGCACGGATCATCGGCGTCAACGTGCGCAACCTGAAGACGCTCGACGTCGACCGTTCAGTCTTTGCCTCACTGGCGGGGCTGATTCCCGCCGAGGCAGTAGTGGTTGCCGAGTCCGGGGTCCGCGACGCTGAGGACGTCACGCATTACGCCGGCAGCGGCGCCAACGCCATACTGGTGGGCGAGGCGCTGGTGAGCCACGCCACGCCCCGGGAACGCAT
>DATIMT010000291.1:0-7495 GCA_035475035.1 Arthrobacter sp. | reverse complement strand
CGATTCAAGGAGGTTGTCCTCCCGGGCCAGGATGTTTCCGGTGATCCCGGCGCCCACGAAGGCTTCGTCGATGCGCAGGGACAGGTTGTCCGGGGCGGGCATTCCCTTGCGGTCCGGGTCCGCTGCCCAGAGCACGGTAGCGATGTCGGCCACGGTGGCCAGGCCGTCCACGGTGACGGCCAGGTCCTTGGCGTCGGCGGGTTCGCGGCGGAGTGTCAGCCGGATCCTCATCCTTCGTCCACGCCCCTCATCTTTTCCAGCAGGTACAGGTCGTCCGGTGTCACCAGGTGGGTGGTGACGGCGTGCTCCACCAGCCGCGCCCGGCGGTTGGTGGCAAGCTTGCCGCCGCCGCCCCGCAGGCCCACCACGCCCACGCGGTCCAGTTTGTCGCAGACGTTGTCGAGTTTGCGGTTGAAGCGGGTCAGGGCCCAGCCCAGGGTCTTGGCGGCCGCCGCCGAGGACGGAATGCTGCTGAAGCCGGTGCCTTCGCGCCGGAGCACGGGCTCGGCGAGCGCCACGATCAGCGCCTTCTGCGCGTCCGTGAAGACCACCGGGCCGATCGTGGTGTCCCCGCTGCTGGCCCCTTCCCTGGCTTCCTGCCGGAAGGAGGGAGTCTTCAGGTGCACTGCGAACTCATAAGTGGTGGGACCGGCCGTGAAGATGATGTTGGTGTGGCTGAACACCAGCGGGATCCGGGCGCCGGGCGAAAGCCAGGCCTGCATCCCGCCCGAGGCGTCCGCCACGGTGGCGGAGAGCATGCTGCCCACGTTGCTGAGCCACCAGATGCCGTCATAGCGGGCCACCTGCAGGAATTGCCGGTGCAGGTACGGGTTGTCGTCCACCTCCAGGTCGCCTTCGCGGCCGATATTGAAGATGTCCTCATCCGATGGTTCATACCATTCGCCACAGAAATCTATTGCTAGATCCCCCATGATCTGTGCCTCCTCAAGGCAGAACTTTTCCGGTAGCCGAAGTGTTGATGATGTGCTGTTGGCGGTGCGCATGCAGGAATCCCATACGCCCGGATATCACTGTCCGATGCAGGCGATGGAGCCAGCCTCCATGGGTGAGAACGCGCCGTCTGTGCGCACGATCATCACCTGGATGCAGGTCTGCCCGGTGGGGTTGGGCCGTAACCGGACCGGCGGCTGCGCGATGGCCTGGAATTCTCCGCCGCCGCCGATGGTGTACACCTTCCATTTGTAGGTGTCCCCGTCCTTGGGCTGCGGGTTGGTCCACGTGAAGCTGGCTTCCCCGTCGCCGCCGATGGCGCCCTTCAGGCCCTCAACGTCGGGCACCGTGCCGTTGTCCAGGGCATCCGCTGGCGGTTTGCTGACCTGCTGGGTTTCCACGACCTTGGGTGTGCCCGTCGCAGTGTTGGCCACCACGATGCCCACCACTGCCGCCAGTGCCAGGAGGGTTCCGCCGGCGAGCGCGAGCCAGAGGTTGCGCTTGCCGTGGTCCGCTTCCGGTGCCGCTTCGGGCTCGTCCACTTTCACGGGCCGGTGCACTGTTGCGTCGGCAGTGTAGGCAGTGTCCTGCCCTGTTCCCCCTATGTCCTTTACCGGTGCACCGTAGTTGGCCGCTCCTGTGCTGCCGCGCAGGACGGTGGACTGGGCCCACTCACCCTGCCCGGCGCCGTCGGCCGTGCCTGCTGCCGGAGCAACTGTTCCGGTGGCGCGGGCGGGAATGTGCGGCACTGCCGGGGCGGGTTGCCATTGGCTTGGGGCAGCGGGAGTGAAGGACGACGGCGGGACCGCGCCACCCCTCCGCCCCGTCGCGTCAGTTCCCCCGCCCGGTGCGCCGGGGCGGGTCCGGGCAGGGAACGTGGGCGCGCTGCCGGTGCGCTCCGGGTCAATGGCGGCGATGCTGCGGACGCGCGTCTCCTCGGTGCCGTCGTCCGGATGGTTCTCCTCCTGCTGGGGCTCCTCCAGGACCTCGAAGGGCGTAACGGAGAGGTTGAGCTCGGCCTGGATCCGCTGCAGGGCCAGGGCAAAGGCATGTGCCGAGGAGTACCGGGACTGCGGCGATTTGGCCATGGCCGTGGCCAGCGCCAGTTCCAGCGATTCCGGCACATCGGCACGGCCGAGCCGCGGCAGGGCCGTGTTGCTGATCCGGTTGATCAGTTCGCGCTGCGAGTTGTCCGCTCCCGGCATCACGAAGGGCGAGCGGCCTGCCAGCAGGGTATAGAGCGTGGCGCCGAGGGCCCACACGTCCACCATGACGCCGTCAACACTGCCGTCCCGAAACTGCTCCGGCGGGGACCAGGGAATGGACATGCCCGAATCGTCGTCCGAATCCCCCGCCAGGGTGCCGGAGATGCCGAAGTCGGTGAGGGCCGGACGGTTGTAGTCCGTCACCAGGATGTTGGCAGGCTTAATGTCGCGGTGGGCGATGCCCGCACGGTGGGCGGTTTCGACGGCGGAGGCCACCTGGATGCCGACGGCCAACACCTCGTCCACGCTGAATCGCTGCCGCCGGTACCGCACGTCGAGGCTGGGCCGGGAGCAGTACTCCATGGCCAGGTAGGAATGGCCGTCGTCGGTTACTTCCGCTTCGAAGATCGTGACGATGTAGGGGTGCGAGGAGAGTTGGGCCATGAGGTTGGCCTCGGACTCGAAACGCCGCCGCGCGCCCTCGGTCTTGAGGTCCGACAGCAGCACCTTGACGGCGACTTTCCGGCGCGGCCGGTCCTGTTCGTACAGGTAGACGTCGGAGAACCCGCCGGAGCCCAGCAGGCTGATGTAGGTGAACCCCTGGATGCGGGGCGGCGGCGCAACGGGCCGTTTGGAACTCAAGGAATCTCCTCAAAACGCAGTGAGATGTTTTCGCCCAGCTCGGCGATGTCGCCGTCGAGCAGGATCGCCATCTCGTTCTGGGCCAGGCGGCGCGGCGGCTGCCCCTCCCGGACCAGCACGGTGCCGTTGGTGGCCTTGAGGTCGCAGAGCATCACGTGCCAGCCCTCCAGCCGCACCTCAACGTGCGACCTGGAGATGTCCCCGCCCGGACTTGCAACCTGGACCAGCCGCGGCATGACGCCGCCCTGGACCCGGGAGACGGACGGCTGCCGGCCGACGACCATCGACTGGTCCAGGTCCAGCAGTTCGCCGGTGGATAGGCGCATCCGTCCCAGCCGCGGACGGGACACCTGCACGGCATCCGGCAACAGTGCAGCCCCGCAGGCGCTGCACTGGGCACGGGTGGGTGGATTGGCGTGGCCCCGCGCGCAGACCCGGGCCAGCACCAGCGGTCCGCCGGCGGCGTCCTGCTGGGCGGCCGGTGCGTTCGTTGCCGGGCCGGATGCTGTGCCGGGGAGGCTGCTTTTCATGACCGTCTGGCCATCGTGGTCAGGATCGAAGCCGGCGCCTGGCTCCTGGGCAGGGGCGGCTTCCTGGCGGGGGGCCGGTTCCTGGTTGGTTTCAGCCGTGGGGGCCGATGAGGGCACATTCTGCCCTGCCGGCGGCGTCCCAAGGGCTTGCGCTGCGCCGGGAGCCGGCGCTGCAGCTGCTGGCTGGGCGCCGGGGGTGGTTCCCCCCGTGCGCCAGGGTACGGAATCGATGAGGACGCCGGTGGAGGCAGGACGGGGCGGGACCGCTGGCCCGTCGTTCGGGCTTGTGCCGGACCCGGCTTGATCCCTGTCTGCTGTTCCCGTCCCGGCACGGGTTGACGGCGCGTGGGGGGCCGCGTCCTCGGCGGCCCCGAGAGCGGGCAGCGGTTCGGCCGCGGGCAGTGCTGCAGGCTGCTGCGCGGAGACGTGGCCGGAATCGGCGTCGGGGTCCTCACGCACGGCGGCGTCTTCGATGTTCCGCATTACCGTGCGGTCCCACAAATGGTCGTAGGACGTGGTCGTCTCCGCGGCGGGTGCTGCATCAGTTTCTTTAGGGCCTGCGCCAGCAGGGTCTGCGCCGGTTGCCTCCACCGGTTCCGGGCTTGTTGATTCCAGACCAACCGCTTCCCCGACAACCTCTCCGTCAGCACTAATGATGGCGTCCGGACCAATTGTGGCGTCAGGGTCGAGACCATCCAGGGAGGACAGGTCCACATCGCCGTCGATCGGGCGGTCATCGTCCGGGTCCTCCTCGATCACGCCCATTACCGTCTCGGCCGAGGCCCCGTGCTCGGGAAGGAGCGTGGTTTCGGGCAGGTCCCCGGGTTCCGGCAGGACGGCACGCTCCGGCAGGACGGCAGGCTCCGGCAGGATATCCGGGGCCGGCACCTCGACAATGGCGGAAGCAGGCATCGCAGTATTCCCTGCAGCAGCCTGTCCATTGACAGCGGCCCGGCCGGACGGCGCGCCCAGGGTCAGGGACTGCAGCAGCACTACGCCTTCAGCGAGCGGCAGTTCCGGTTGGCCGTCAGCCTCCCCCGTGCTGCCGGTGCCACCATCAGCGATCTTCACCTGGCACTTGCCCGGAACCACGAACTTGCGCTCATTCCAGGTGGTCACCTCCCGCCCGTCAAGGTCCACCGCTCCCCCCGGCTGCTCCACCGTGAGATTGATATCACCGCGCAGGAAGACCCGCAGGGACCCGTTGAAGTCAAGGATCCCGAAGGACGGTATGCGGGTGAGGGATCCGCCTGAACTGCTGGTCACGGCCGCGAGGACCTCGTGCGGCTCGGGCCGGCCGGCCAGGAGTTCCCACAGCGCACCTGCGAGTTCCGCCGGTGATTCGGGACCCAGGAGGACTGCAGTGCGGGACCTGACAATGCCGAGCCAGGTGCCGGGCACGTAGCTAGCGGCGGTCATCGTCCGGCTCCCCGTCCTGGTCCGTGGTGTCCTCCAGCGGTTCGGGCAGGGGCTGCGTCACGGCTTCGGGAGCCTGCGGCCGCGGCAGCGTCACTTCGTCCCCGTCAGCGGAGGTGAGGCGGGGCGCCGTGGTGCCGGCGCCGTCGTCGTTCGAAACATTCCTGGCGTCCACCACGATGGCCGTGACGTTGTCCCGGCCGCCCATGCGGAGGGCGGCCTGGATCAGGGCGTCCACGGCCTCCTGCGGCTCGGCCGCGCTGCTGAGGATCCGGAGGATGTCATCGTCCGACAGTTCCCCGGTCAGGCCGTCGGAGCAGACCAGGACGCGGTCTCCTTCCTCGACCGGGAGCAGCCAGTAGTCCGCCTCCGTCTCATCCCCGGTTCCCAGGGCCCGGGTGACCACGTGCCGGCGCGGGTGGACGGTGGCTTCCTGGGCCGTGATTTCGCCCGCGTCCACGAGTTCCTGGACCTCCGAGTGGTCCACGCTGATCTGTTCGAACCGTCCCTGGCTGAGCCGGTAGGTGCGCGAGTCCCCGATGTTCAGGACGAGCCAGTACGGCATGCCCATCTGTTCCACGATGACCGCACCGGTGAGGGTGGTGCCCGCACGCGCTCCGGTGGCCTCACGGATGGAGGTGTCCGCACGGACCAGGTACTGCTGGAGCACGGCGGCGGTGATGCTGCGCTCCCCCGTGGCGAGCTGCGGCATCGTGGCCAGGGCACGCACGCACAGGCCGCTGGCGATTTCGCCGGCCTCATGCCCGCCCATGCCGTCAGCGACGGCGAAGACGGGATCGGCGGCGATGTAGGAGTCCTCGTTCAGCTCCCGACGGAGTCCCCTGTCGGTCCCGTAGCCGTAGGTGAGGCTGAGGCCCGGCCCCGGCTGGATGGTCGAGGAAACACTGGCGGGGTGCTGGTTCATGCCTGTCCTAGGTAAAAGGTACGGTCTCCAAAGTGCACGCTGGATCCCGGGGTAACAAACGTGGGGACGCCCGGCACGAGGGGGGTGCGCAGGCCGTCCGGGGTGGTGATGGCGCTTCCGTTGGTTGACTGCCGGTCCGTGACCCAAATGCCGGCGCCGTCGATGAGCAGGTGCAGGTGCGTCTTGGAGATGGAGCGGCCGGGATCGTCCACGGCCAGCAGCTGGGCGTGCTGTTCCCCGGCCTGCCCCACCGGGTTGCGGCCCACCAGGACGCTGCGGTCCAGCTGGAAGTCGCGGCCGTCGTCCAGGCGGATCCGAAGGACCGCCACAATGCCCGGGCCGCCGTTTCCGGGGCGCACCTGGGTGCGTTCGACGTCGTCGTCCACGTGCTGCGGCGGCACCCGGTGGCCAGCGGCGGAACCTGCAGTCGGGATAGCCTGCGGACCACCTTGGGCGGCGGCGGGTACATCCTGGACGGATGCGGCCGGTGGCGCGAAGGAGGCCGGTGCGGTGTAGGGCATCGTCTGCGACGGCATGGTGGCCGACGGCGAAGGTGCCTGGGGTGCCGGCGGCTGGGAGGACGCAGCCTGGAATGGGACAGGTTGAAACCCTGCAGCCGGGGGCGCGCTGGCGCCCGCGACCGGGGACAGCACCTGCTGCACCGGCGGAAGGTCCAGGGGCGCAAAGCTGTACGGGCCCTGGATGCCGCCGGTGGTGATGGGGTCGCGGCCTGCCTTGACGTCGAACACCAGGGTCTTGGCGGCAGTGTCATTCCAGCCGCGCAGCCCGCCATTCCTGTCCCACCGGTTGGAAACCACCACCAGCACGGCCCAGGCCGCAGCTACCAGGAGCAGCGGGCCAAGGATGAACAGGGCCACGTCAAACCACCTGAAGACCACCACCAGGACCGCCACCAGCAAGGCCAGCAGGATCCCGGCCCCGGTAATAAGGCCGCGCAGGAACACGGCCCCGGCGCCCGGAGCGTAGCCGTCCTGGTCCGCGCTGCGAATACCCATCAGCAGGTTGCCGGGCGTTTTGCCGCTGCGGGCCTCCAGGCCGAGCACCACGAACAAGTAGACCAGGGTCAGGCCAAGGCCGATGCCGCCAAACAACACCAGGGACGAGGTGTCATAGACGATGAAGCCGCCGCTCCTGGTCCGGGTGATCCCCGCGAATCCAATGGCGAACGCCACCACCAGCACCGCCACACCGGGCAGCCAGTCGATGACGGCAGCGCCAAGCCGCTTGCCCGCCGTAGCCGGAACAAGCTGAAGGTTCACTGCCATTCCCGTTCCTCCCCCTGGAGCGGCTTCCACCCTTGTGGAACCGCCGGTCCTGCCCGGCCCGGTGCCCGTGTGCGGGCTCCCCGTGTGCACGCTTCCCGCGTTCAAGGCGCCCACATGCACGGTGCCCCTAGCCGCGGTGCCCGCCGGCACTCCTGCCGGGGGCCTAACTACTACCGGGATAGTACCGGGAATCCCGGTAGCGTGCGCGGGGCGCGCTGGCCCGGCATCACCGCTGCCGGGCTCCGCCGCCAGGTCCGGCGTACGGGGGCGGCGCGCCGACCTGTTGGGCAATGGCGCTCCGCAGGCGGTGCAAAAGGTGGCACCCGCGCGGATCTGCTGTTGACAGCGCGGGCAGCGTTCAGCGTCCGGTGTCACTGCTGGCCCGGTCGTTGCTGGCTAGGTCCCGACCCGTTTGATCCTGCCCCGTCTGATCCGGGCGTTGCCGGCGCCTGCGGTTCGGTGCCCTGCCCCGGCTGCACGTCAGCAGTGCCGCCGGCACGACGACGGCGCGCAGCAAGGAATGCGGGTACCGCAGGCAAC
>DATIMT010000290.1:0-1904 GCA_035475035.1 Arthrobacter sp. | reverse complement strand
TCCTGGCGGCCCGCACCCTCCATGCTCCGGCCCTACCGCTCGCCGCACCCGGCCCCTTTCGGCGGGCACTTGGAAAGAACCTCTGGGTGCTTGGTTTTTACTACTCACGGCCAGGGGGTACGTGGACGCAGTTCGCGACCCCTCACCCTGGGAACCGCTCCCGATCTTGCCGACACCGCGACACGGTACGATCCGGTCCTAAACCCGCTGCCCGGATCCGGCACCTATCGATGGGCGCGGCGGCTCCGTGAACCCTCCTACACCGCGGCTCGCCGGCCACCAAAAACGCCCTCATCTCCCGCAAAGTGAGTTCCCAGGCATCTGGACTCCCGCTGCCGGCCGTGCCCGGCGCATGGACCAGGCGGCCAGTGCCGCCACGGCCAGCTCGAGGGCCACAATGCCCAGCATCGACCCCGGCCCAGGCACTGCGCCGGCCATGCCCACCCCCATGGATGCTGTCGAACCCATCGATCCCATCCCGCCGTGGCCGTGCCCGGCCCTGGCTCCCGGGGCCAGCAGCAGGACGGCATGTACGGCCACCATGGTCAGCGCCATGCCGAAAAGCAACTGCACGCCGCGGTCGTGGCCTCGGCGCCACACCGATACGGCACATGGCAGGCAGGCCGCGGCCATCAGGAGCATAAGCGCACTTTCCCACGGCATGGCGCGGTGCTCCCACCCCATCCACCCGTGTGCGCCTACGGAGGCGAGTGCGATGGCCGCGCACAGCCGGGCGGGGAATCCTGTCCCCCGCCCGGGGCTGACAGTGCCCACCGTGTCAGCAGTGGCAGTGGTCGTCACCGCTGGTCCCGCCTTGGTGTCCCTTCCCGGCCGGACCGCTCGCCGGTACATCCAGCACCGGGTTGCGGTCAAAGAACCCTTCGGGGCGCAGCTTGAAGCCTACGGAGTCCACCGGCATGATCGGCCAGTCCTCGAGCCGCGGGAAATGTGTCAGGCCGAACGTGTGCCAGAGGACAATGTCCTGGCCGTCCAGGTCCCGGTCCGCCTCGATGTAGGACGGCAGGCCGGCACCGCCGCTGTGCTGGTTGACGAAGTCCCCCGTCGGGTAGCGCTCCCCGTCGGCGAACTGGGTGACCCACAAGTCCTTTGTGGCAAAGGCTGCCCGCTGCGCCACTGAGGAGGCCGGATCCGCCAGCAGCATGGGCTGGCCCTGCGGATGCAGCTTGTACCCCACGGGCTCGCCCAGTCGGTTCAACGACGTCGGGTTGGTCACCACCCAGGTCCGCCCGGCGCGCATGTCGGCCTCGCGGACAGCCTCTGACTCCCGCGACAGGACGGTGCGCTTGCGGGTGAAAGCGTTGCCGCGTTCGTTGCCCTCGCCCAGCGGCACGCGCACGACGTCCTCCTCCTCCACGCGGTTGGCCAGCCCGTCCAACGCCATGTCCAGGCGCGCCCCGAAGAGGTGCTGGTGGTAAGGCGCCCCAAGCCCCGGCGCCAGTTCCGAGGCGTAGGGGTACCCCTTGCCGGGGTAGGCGCTGGTGAAAACGACGCCGGTGGCCTTGGCCTCGAATTCGATGGTGCCGTCCAGATAGAGGTACCAGTAGAAGCCGTAGTCGTAGTTGCCGATGGTGGTGAAGAAGGAGACCACCAGGCGGCGGTTGCGGCGGGTGTAGTCGATCCCGGTCCACAGGTCCGAGTGCTTGGAGAGGATGGACCAGTCTTCCTCGTGCATGCAGATGCCGTTGCGGATCTCGCGCGGGTTGCCGAACGCGTCGCTGATGACGGGGCTCAGGTAGGTGATTTCCCCGAGGCAGTCGCAGCCCAGTTCCAGGGAATTGGCGTACTGGCCCACCAGGTATTCCCCGGTGTCGAAGTAGTTTTGCCAGGACCGGACCGGGGAGGGGTCGCCGTAGGGGACGACCATTTCGGCGATCGACGCCCGG
>DATIMT010000289.1:0-7320 GCA_035475035.1 Arthrobacter sp. | reverse complement strand
ACTCCTTGCCTTGCCCGCCAACTCGACTGCAAGGACCGGGAGGACGGGGCAAAGGGCATTCCGGTCATGTGGCTGTCGCGGCCACGAGGCGTACCGGGTGCGGTTTGGGCACACCACTCCGGCCCCACCTGCCTTTACGATCCGAAGCCCGAAGACCTCCTGCCCCGGATCGCCGCCGACATCCAGCGGCAGTTCCAGAACCTGCCAGTCAGTGCCGGCAAGGTTGTGGCGCAGCCCAGCCCGAATACCCTCCGGGGCGCGGAAACCAACTTCTACGCGGAAGCGGTTGAACAACAGTTCGACATCACCATGTTCGGTCAACAGGTTCACGTCGTGGCAACACCCGTCCAGTACACCTGGAACTACGGCGACGGGACGGTCTTCGGCCCCCAACCATCCACGGGCGGGCCTTTGCCGCAGGACCGGTGGGGCGAGAAGACCCGCACCAGCCACGCCTATGCATCCACGGGAGATTTCCAGGTGGTGCTGACCACCTCGTTCCAGGGCACCTATTCGGTGAACTCGGGTCCTCCGTTGCCGGTTCCAGGTCAGGGCCAGTTCAGTGCTCCGCCGCAGACCATCAGCGTCTGGCGCTCGCTCACCCGCAACTACGCCGACGACTGCAACGCCAATCCCCAGGGCCAGGGCTGCCCCGGCTCTGGAGCAGGACGCTAGGTGCCCAGCGGGTGACAGGGGGACTGTGATCCCAGTCGCACCCGCACAAAATCGGAATAGTTGCAGGCGCCCCACAGTTGGCACAGGCAGTACGTCTTCAGCCTTCGAAAGGAACTGCGCATGCTGTTTTCCCCACTCACCCTCGGCGAACTTGAACTTCCCAACCGGCTGGTGATGGCACCCCTGACGCGCCTCCGCGCAGGTGAGGAGGGCGTCCCGGGCCCGCTCGTCGTCGAGCACTACCGCCAGCGCGCTTCCCTTGGCCTCATCGTCAGTGAATGCATCTACCCCACCCCCGCCGGGCAGGCCTACCCAGGCCAGCCCGGGATCGTGACGGCTGAGCAGGTTGCCGGGTGGAAGAAAGTTACGGATGCAGTCCACGCCGAAGGCGGCCGCATGTTCGCCCAGATTATGCACGGCGGCAGGGTTTCCCACTCCGACATCACCGGTGGCGCGCCGATTGTCGCCCCCAGCGCTGTAACCATTGACGGGGTTGTCCGGACCCCGGCCGGCAAGCAGCCGTACCCGGTGCCGCACGCACTCACCACCGATGAACTTCCGATGGTCATCCAAGAAATCGTCAACGCCTCGCTCAACGCGATCGAAGCGGGCTTCGACGGCGTCGAACTGCACTCGGCGAACGGTTACCTCCTGCACGAATTCCTCGCGCCGAACTCCAACATCCGGACCGACAGCTACGGCGGATCGCCCGAGAACCGCGCCCGCTTTGTCATCGAAACCATTAATGCCGTGGTTGCGGCCCTCGGCGCAAACCGCGTGGGCCTGCGCATTTCCCCCGAGCACAACGTCCAGGGCATTGCGGAGACCGACGCAGCGGACGTCCGCGCCACGTACGAGGTCCTCGTGGACAGCATTGCGCCGCTCAACCTGGCGTACCTGAGCATCCTGCACCATGAGCCGGCCGGTGAACTTGTCCAGGACCTCCGCACACGCTTCGGCGGTACCTTCCTGGTGAACACCGGCTTCGGTGTCATCACAACGCGGGAAGAGGCCGCAAACCTGGTGGCCGAAGGCCACGCGGACGCCGTCGTGGTGGGCCGCCCCGCAATCGCCAACCCGGACCTTGCCCGCCGCTGGAAGGAAAGCCTTCCGCTCAACGAGCCCGACGCATCCACGTTCTACGCGGACGGCGCCATCGGTTACACGGATTACCCGGCGTACCAGGGCTAAGCGGCTGGTCTTCCGAGCCGAATAAATCGACGACGGCGGCACCCATGGCGGGTGCCGCCGTCGTTGGCTGTCTGGGGTGCTGGTCCCGGGCAGCGGAGCCGTGAGGCCATCCGACGGTCCCCGGCTGAAGATTTAGGTGGCCCGCCGGACTCCAGCGGAAGCCGGCGGTGATCAGATGCTACTCCAACGAATGGACTCTTACCAGAGCCGCTTTCGGGGGCTTGGAAACGGGCTAAAGCACCGCCTCGCGGCCGGTTCCTTCCTTCATCACCAGGCGCCCGTCCTCAATCGACACCAGGACGCTCTTGGGCCTGCCACTGACTTTGGTGATGGCCTTCAGACCGCCGTTGGTGACTTCGACTCCCACCTGGGCACCCTTCGCGGGCAGCTCTACGGAGACCTCCGAAGCGATGCCGAGAATCGGATTCGTGGAGATCCCCACCTCCCTGCGCACCGCCTTGCCGTTTACAGTCACGGTGATGTTGGCCTCGTCGAACCCCTCCTGGAACACAACCAGCAATTCCCGCATGGTGGCCTCTTCCTCGAGCATGGGTGCCAGTGATCGCATGTCCACTACAGCACTTTGCGCGCTCAAGGGGAATACCCGCTTTTCCCTGCGGAGCATCCACGGGCACAGCGGCGGTGGAGCCCCGCAGGCCGGTAAGGCAAGATGTTCTGGTGACTCAACTGCCTACGCCCTCACCCGCCTCCGCCCCCTCCCGCACATCAGAGGAGGAGGCCATCTTCGCCCAGATCGCCGCCGAGCTGGGGGTTAAGGCCTGGCAGGTAAAGGCGGCTGTTGGGCTGCTCGACGGCGGATCAACAGTTCCGTTCATCGCCCGGTACCGCAAGGAAGCCACCGGGACATTGGACGACACTCAACTCCGCGACCTCGACGAGCGACTCCGCTACCTCCGGGAGCTGGCAGACCGCCGTCGTGCAGTCCTCGAAGCGGTCGAGGCGCAAGGCCAGCTGACGCCCGAACTGCGCCAGGCAATCCTCGCAGCGGATACCAAGTCACGGCTTGAGGACATTTATCTGCCGTTCAAGTCCAAGCGGCGGACCAAGGCCCAGATCGCACGGGAAGCAGGCCTGGAGCCACTCGCGGACACGCTCTTGAAGCGGCCGGACCTGGATCCTGAACGCGAGGCGGCAAAATACCTCACCGGTGAGCACTCCATTGACGATGCGGCTGCCGCGCTCGCCGGTGCCCGGGCCATCCTGGTGGAACGGGTGGCCCAGGATCCCGACCTCGCCGCGAATCTGCGGGACCGGCTGTGGACCCAAGGCCGGATGGTATCCCGCGTCAAGAAGGGCAAGGAGGCCGAAGGCCAGAAATTTGCGGACTACTTCGACTTCACGCAGGCGCCGGAGAGGATGCCCTCGCACCGGGTGCTTGCACTGTTCCGGGGGGAGAAGGACGGAATCCTTGAGCTGGACCTCGCCGAAGCCGACCCAGCGGACGACGCCGCCCTCACCGCCGCCCGCGCCCGTTACGAATCGGCAGTGGCACGGTTCCTCGGGGTCGCCGACCGCGGCCGGCCGGCGGACGCATGGCTGATGCAGACCGCGCAGGTGGCGTGGCGTTCCCGCGTGCTTGCACGCCTTACCTCCGACCTCCGTGCCAGGTTGTTTGCGGCAGCTGAGGACGAAGCCGTCCGGGTGTTCGCCGCAAACCTCCGCGACGTCCTGCTGGCCGCCCCTGCCGGAAACCGCGCCACGCTGGGGCTCGACCCCGGACTGCGGACCGGCGTCAAAGTCGCCGTGGTTGACGGCACCGGCAAGGTGGTCGCCACTGATACGGTCTACCCGCACGCCCCCGCGAGAAAGTGGGACGACGCCCTGGCTACCCTGACGCGTCTGGCGCGGCAGCACGCCGTCGAACTCGTGGCCATTGGCAACGGGACGGCTTCGCGGGAGACTGACAAGCTGGCCGCCGAGCTGATCAAGCGGCTGCCGGACGTGGACCGGAAACCACAGAAACTCGTAGTGTCCGAGGCTGGTGCGTCCGTTTACTCGGCATCCGCGCTCGCTGCGGCGGAACTGCCGGGAATGGACGTTTCACTGCGGGGTGCCGTGTCCATCGCACGGCGGCTGCAGGATCCGCTCGCCGAGCTCGTCAAGATCGATCCCAAATCCATTGGCGTGGGCCAGTACCAGCATGATGTGACCGCGTCGAAGCTGGACCGTAGCCTCGACGCCGTGGTGGAGGACTGCGTGAACGCCGTGGGTGTCGACGTCAACACAGCCTCGCCCGCGCTGCTGAGCAGGGTGGCCGGCGTCGGGCCCTTGCTGAGCGAGAACATCGTCGCGTACCGGAACGAGCACGGCCCGTTCAACAAGCGGTCGGACCTCAAGAAGGTACCGCGGCTGGGTGCCAAGGCGTTTGAACAGTGTGCCGGCTTCCTGAGGATCACCGGAGGAGCAGAGCCGCTGGATGCGTCAAGCGTGCACCCGGAGGCGTATGCCGTGGCGCGGAAGATCCTCCTGGCCGCTGGTTCGGCGCCCGCGTCCTCGCTGGACCCGGGCAACTTCGTGGACAATACCTTTGGCCTGCCCACCGTCCAGGACATCCTCACGGAGTTGGACAAGCCCGGGCGCGACCCGCGGCCCGCTTTTGCCGCCGCCACGTTCTCGGAGGGGATTGAAAAGATTTCAGACTTGAAACCGGGCATGATCCTGGAGGGTACCGTAACCAACGTTGCGGCATTCGGGGCGTTCGTGGACGTTGGGGTCCACCAGGATGGTCTGGTCCACGTCTCGGCGCTGGCCAACCGCTTTGTGTCCGATCCGCGCGAGGTGGTCAAGTCCGGGCAGGTAGTCCGCGTCAAGGTTCTGGAGGCTGATCCGGAGCGGAAGCGGATCTCGTTGACACTGAGGCTCGACGACGAACCGGCCGGCGGCGGCGCAGGTACTGGGCGGCGCGCGGGCAACGGAAAGGCTGAGCGCGGTGGGCGCCCTGACCGGCAACAGCCAGGGAAGCAGGCAGCAGGCACGGCCGGCCGTGGTGGTAACCCCACTCCGAAATCCCAGCCTGCCAACACGGCAATGGCCGAGGCGCTCAGGAAAGCCGGGCTGGGCAAGTAGTCGGCCGGGGCTTTTGGGAGGGGCAGCTTTTCTGCAAGGGTGGAGTATGACCTATTTCCTGGAATACACCGTTCCCGCCGCCCCCGGTGATGCCGAGTTCGAGTTCCCGCACGACGAGATCAACGCCGGCACCACGGTTCCGCTGACCCAGACGGACGCCGAAGTAGTGCACACGCCGGCTCTCCCGGCCCGCACCGGAATCATCGGTGCCACCGTGCCCGAGGCGAAGCTTGAGGCTGAGCAGCTGATTACCCACAGCCGCGCCTCGGACGCATCACTGTACTTCGACCCGTCAAACTCATTACAGGCGGGCGTGGGCACCTTGGTGAGCACTTTCAGTGAAGGCCGGGGCTGGCAGGACGTTTAAAGCTGCCTGGTTACTCGGAAGTGCCCACCAGGCGTGGCCTGCCAAATCTCGTGCGAACTCCGGGCGAATAGAGGACTGACTCCGGCGGGCCGGTGACGCTTATGCCGGCGGCTCCGACCAACCCGTCGCTGAGCTCGTGGACCTCTGCTCCGAAGAGCGGCCATGCCTGGTGGGTGTTCGGTACGTAGAGGGTCCTTCCGTGGAAGTGCTCGTGCATGCCAAACCTGGCCGTCAGAAAGACGGACAGCGGGTCAGCTGCTGCGGTGTGAAGCCTGGGGACCACCCTAAAGTCGCTCCTCGCCGCTGTGCGTCCGAACCGGCGCACGGAATAGCCCGTAGGAAACTCCTCCGTGCTGCCGCCAGCCACAGCCTCGCTGTTGGCATGTTGCCGCCGACCGCCACTGCCGGGGAAGGGCGGCCATTGCCGGATACGCGACCAGACATACGGGATTCCCGCCGCCCGCGTTGCCAGGACGACTGGCAACCGGTTTGCGTCCAGGCTCAGGAACACCACCCCACGTGTCCCGTTCAGCTCCCGTGAGTAAAGCCGCACGTTGACCTCATTAAAGCTGCCCAGGTAGGGAACGCCGGGGCCGAGCCCAAAGCCCGCTTGCTCCATGCGAAAGCCGATCAGGCCCACCCAGGAGCTGCCGTCGAATACGTCCGGCCGGACGCCCTCGGGCATGAATCGGGCGGCGACTGCCTCGGGGATACGCCAATGGAGGAAGACGGCGTCAAGCCACCGCTGATCAGAGAATACCGGCGCGGGCAGTTCCGGCGGCCGCGGCCACCCCGCGGCGGCGCTCGAATTTCCGGTCAACGTCCTTCAGCTCCTTCACTCGGCCCACCTAGGAAAGCGACCGGTTCAATGGCTCCGGCACCCACTAGTCCACTCCCGCGGCCACTAGTTCAACAGACGCGTGTCCTTCGGAAGCTGCCCGCCGGCCAGAAGATTGGCCGCCGTATCAGCCAAGGCGGTCAGCGCGACCCGCTGGGTCCACGGACCGTATGAGATGCGGGCGACGCCCAGCTCCTGCAGTTTGGCCGGGGGCAGGGACCCTGGGATGTTGATGACCGAGACCTTGTTCCAGCCAATGCCCTCCACGAGCGTTGTGATCGTAGGCTCATCCAGGAGACCGGGCACAAAGACAGTTGTGGCACCCACATCCAGGAATGCCCTGCCACGTTCGATTGCATCCGCCAGAACGTCTTTAGGATCACGGTCCTTGCCCTTCAGGAAGGCGTCGGTCCGGGCGTTCAGGACGAATTCGATCCCTTCGGCCGTCCCGGCGTGAACAACGGCCGACATCTGGTTTACCGCATCCACCAGTGGGCGCATCTGGTCCTCGATATTCGCCCCCACGATTCCGACTCCGATGGCCTTGCGGGCAGTCTCGCCGGGGTTGCCGTAACCGGACTCAAGGTCGGCGCTGACGGGCAGGTCGGTGGCGGCGGCGATGCGGCCCACGAAGTTGATCATCTCGTCGACAGGGATGTTCTCCCCATCCTCGTAGCCGAGCGAGGCGGCAATGGAGTGACTTGCCGTGGCGAGGGCAGTGGTGCCCGGCACATCCGCCATGACTTTGGCGGTGATGACATCCCACACGTTGACCACCTGAAGGATCTCAGGAGCCTGGTGAAGACGGAGCAGTTGGGATGCCTTGGTATGGGTTTCAGTCATGGCTGAAGCCTAACGGACGTTGTGGCGCCGCCGGCCGGGCCAGGAAGCCTGTTGCGCTCTGCCAATGCTGCGTGGTGTGGGCGGGCTTTTATTCTCTGGGGTGGGGTGGTGGTGGGGGTTTGAAGTAGTGGTTTTGTTGGGGTGTTTGGGTGGGGTCGAGGTGTGGTGGGGGGATGAAGGTGGGGGTGTTGTGGGTGGTGGTGATGGTCCAGGTTTCTTTGTGGATGAGGTGGTGGTGGTGGCTGCAGAGCAGGACGCCGTTGTTGGTGGTGGTGGGTCCGTTGTGTGACCAGTAGGTGATGTGGTGGGCTTCGCACCA
>DATIMT010000288.1:0-16452 GCA_035475035.1 Arthrobacter sp. | reverse complement strand
GGCGCAGGCCGTACAGGTTTGGGCGCATTCGAAACACGCCTGAATGCACTCGGCGAGCTTGCCCGTGTCCAGGCTGCCAAGGTCTTTGGGGTAGGTGTCCAGCATGGACTGTACGTGGGTCATCGTGGTCTCTCGTTTCCGGTCGTGATTGTTGGTGGTCGGGGCACAACGTCCCGCCTATGTCCGGCTGATGGCGAGTTGGTCCAGCGTGAGGGCCTGGCGCTTGGGTTCAGTATCCGCAGGCCCATTGGCGAGCGGGTGATGGGGGCCGGCGGGCAGGGCCACGACGGGCGGGTCCGCTGCCGCCACCAGCAGTACGGCCAGGAGAAGCCAGGTCAAGACTGTCCGCCGTGCCGCAGGCACGCGAAGAGCTTTTCCATCGATCGTCTGTGGCCTCGTCGCAGTCTCCTTCCTCCATAAAGCAGCTGTCGCTGCAGCGGCCGTAGTTCCGGCAGCGCCTTTGTGATCTACTACTAAGTAGACTGACTATTTTCGCTGCGAAAATCAAGGGAGCTTCCACTGATGTCCGAACTGTCTGCTCTTGCCCTCGTTTGCACCCTGACCCCTTCCCCGAAGCCGTCGAGCAGCGAGCTCATGGCCCAGCACATCCTGGATGAGCTCGAGGGCCAGGGGGTTGGCACCGATTCATTGCGGGTCGTTGACTTCGACGTATCGCGCGGCGTGCAGGTGGACATGGGGAACGGGGACCAGTGGCCTGCAATCCGCGAGCGGATCCTGGCGGCGGACATCCTGGTCCTCTCCACCCCCATCTGGATGGGCCACCCCTGCAGCGTTGCCCAGCAGGTCATGGAGCGCCTGGACGCCGACCTGTCCGAAACGGATGACGACGGTAGGCCCATCATGTACGGGAAGGTGGCCACCGTTGCCGTCGTGGGCAACGAGGACGGGGCGCACAAGACCATCGCCGACATGATGCAGGGCCTGAACGACGTCGGCTTCAGCCTTCCAGCCCAGGGCGGCACCTATTGGGTGGGCGAGGCCATGCAGACCGTGGACTTCAAGGACCTCGAGAAGGTCCCGGACCCGGTGGCGTCCACCAACGCCGGGCTCGCCCGCAACGCCGTGCACCTGGCCCGGCTGCTGCGCTCCAGCCAGTACCCCGCAAAGTAGCCCGCGCCAGTTCCGCACCGGAAGAGGAAGTGGAAGTCATGCCCAACGAACCGCTGGTCATCGTTTTTGACGTCAACGAAACCCTGTCCGACATGGCCCCGTTGGGAGAAGCATTCGCCCAGATCGGGGCGCCCCGGGAAATGGCCAAACTCTGGTTCGCCACCCTGCTGCGGGACGGATTCGCCCTCACGGCCAGTGGCGACAACCAGCTTTTCGCCGCCATCGGCGCCGATGCCCTCCGCACCCTGCTGGCAGCCCAGGGGGTCTCCGGAAACCTGGACACCGCCGTCGAACGCGTCATGGCTGCCATGCAGAACCTTTCCCTCCACCCGGATGTCCCGGACGGAGTGCGGGCCCTGGCCGCCGCCGGGCACCGGCTGATCACCCTGACCAACGGCGCCGCGGCCAACACCAACAAACTGTTCGTCGCCGGCGGGATCAGGGACCAGTTTGAGCTGCTCCTGTCCGTGGAAGACGCCCCTGCCTGGAAACCGGGCCTGGCCGCATATGAGTATGCGGGAGCATCGGCCGGCGCGGAGGCTTCCGGAATGCTCCTGGTGGCCGTGCACCCCTGGGACATCCACGGCGCAGCCCGGGCCGGACTGAGGACTGCCTGGCTGAACCGGACCGGCGCCCGCTACCCGGCATACTTTCAAGCCCCGGACATTACCGTCACAGCACTCACTGAACTGCCCCCGGCGATCACCGCGTAGGCACACCCCGAGCCACTGAAGAAGCGCCCCCACCGGAAGACGGAGACCCACCCATGGCAGCACAACCCGTTGAACGCCGCACCGTGGAGGTGGACGGCGTCCCCCTTTCCTACCTCGCAGCCGGGAATGAAGCAGCCCCGCCGCTGATGCTGCTGCACGGTACGTTCTGGAGCCGCGTCTGGCAGCCGGTCCTGCCGGTACTGGGTGAACGATGCCGCTGCTATGCCCTGGACTTTCCCGGCTTCGGGCAGAGCGGGGGAGAACTGAGCGTTGAGCAGGCCACAATTCCTGCCCTCGCGCAGACGGTGCTTCAGGCGGCAGATGCCCTGGGGGTGGAGCAGTTCGACGTCGCCGCCCACGACATCGGCGGCGGGGTGGCCCAGCAGCTGGCCGCCACCAGCGGAAGGGTCCGAAAGATGGTGCTGATGAACGCCGTCATGTTCGACTCCTGGCCCGTCCCCGCCGTCGAACGTTTCCGGGACCCTGATGTGCGGCGGAACACCAGCGGGGAGGACCTTCTGGCCGCCCGCCGCAAGTCCACCCAGGCCTGTGCGCTTCGCACCTTCAGCGAGGAGGAACTGGCGGATTACCTGTCGCCGTGGCACTCGCCGGCCCGGGCGCGCTCCTGGATGGCCATGGCCGCCGCCGCTGATTCCCGGTACACCCTGGACCTGGTGCCCGCCCTGAAGGAAGCAGCCGTCCCCACCCGCCTGGTGTGGGGCCGGGATGACGACTTCCAGAAGATCGGATTCGCCCGCCGCTACGTGGAAGAGATCCCCAACGCCGATCTGGTTGAGGTGGATGGCAAGCACATTCCCACCGAGGATTCGCCGGACGCCGTGGCCGCGGCCATGCTCGAACACCTGGCTAAGGGGCGGTAGATCCGGCCGGGATCATGCCGGGCTCCAGGACCCCGGCACGGTGGCGGGTCTCCAGCTGCACCACGTCCCGCGTGAAGGAGAACGTGAGCAGCGCAAGCGCCAGGGCCGGGAAGGTGGCCGCGGCAGGAATGCCCGGGAGCAGTGCAACCATCAGCGCGAACGGCTGGAACGCCCCGACCACCTTGCGGGATGTGCTCGGCGGCAGCGCCAGGCGAAGGTGCGGCCGAAAGAACCCGGCGGCCAGGAACACGTAGTACATCGCACCGATGCCAAGAGTCCACCAGCCCGCCACGGGAGCGGCCGCAACGGAGAGCACCAGCACCAGGGCGGCGTCGGTGGCGGCATCGAAGCGTGCCCCGGCCGCGGACGCCGTACCCGTGCGGCGGGCCACCATGCCGTCGAGCCCGTCCAGGACGAACGCAACACCGCCCAGGACCGGCAGGAGAAGGTCCGCGGGACGCGCCGAGAACAGCGGCGGAACCGCCACCACCGCGCAGAGGGCCACCAGAACGGCACGGAGCAGGGTGACACGGTCTGCCGGCGTTGAGAAGCGCGGGATACGCCGCAAAACGGAGGCGACGGCGGCGCCGGCCACCAGGGCACCCGCGCCCAGGCCGGCCAGTTGGAGGACCAGCCCGGAGCCGGACAGGGACGAAAGCCACAGCGCCGACAGCACGTAGGCGGCAAGGGTACATACGGCGTCGGGCATTGCGCGCCGGGCTGAGGTCATGGGCCACCTCCGCGCACACTCGCAAGGGCTGCGGTGACCTTCATGGGCGGCGGCGTCGGGACCGGACTGTTGTGCCGGCGTCGGCCTTTCTCTTCCGGCCACTGCGGACCAGCCCGGCCAGCGCCAGCAGCGCGCCGGCTCCCTCGGCAACAGCGCTGAGGGTTTTTGAGAAGAACCAGACGGGGTCATACATGGGGGGAATCGGGCCGATCGCCGGGATGTCCACGTACCGGTAGAGCACGACGGCGGCGAATGCGCTCAGTGCCACCACGAAAGCGAGGGCATAGGCGGCGCGGCTGCCGCGCACCAGGACGTAGATCCCGGCCACCGCGGCGGCCGCCGCTTCGAGCAGGAACAAGGTGCCCTGGCTGACGGTACCCGGCGGCGAGCTCTGGTAGCCCGGGGCCAGGAAGAGGTGTACGCCCGCATCGATGAACAGGGCGAGGGCGGTCAATAGTCTTAGTGCCACGCTTATGTATACGCCCGAAATTTCCTTCCGGTTCAGGCAGCCCCCTTATATCTGTGGGTTTCATGGGGAATATTTAGGGGCATCCGTAATCTTGCGCCTGTTAGCGGGCAGCGAAGCCTGCGGCCCTACGAGCAAGGAGAACCATCATGACCCTTCCCAAGGAACTCACGCCCGGAACATGGACCCTGGACATGTCGCACAGCGAGATCGGCTTCAGCGTCCGCCATGCCGGGATCAGCAAGGTCCGCGGCCGCTTCACAGAGGCCCAGGCCGAGGCGCGGGTGGGGGAGTCCCTGGCGGACTCCTCGGTGCACGCCACGGTGTCCACCGCCAGTTTCAACTCGGGGGACGCCAACCGGGACGGGCACGTGAAGGGCGCCGATTTCTTCGACGTCGAACAGTATCCGGAAATGACGTTCCGAGGCACCCATGTTGAAGGGGACGGGGAGGAGTACACCCTCACCGGGGACCTGACCATCAAGGGCGTGACCCGGCCCGTGGAGCTCGAGGTGGAGTTCACCGGCGTTGCCGTGGATCCCTTTGGCGCCACCCGGGCGGGCTTCTCGGCCGAAACCGAGATCAGCCGCAAGGAGTTCGGGCTGACCTGGAATGCTGCCCTTGAAGCCGGCGGGGTGCTGGTCAGCGATAAAGTGAAGATCAACCTCGAAGCAGCGCTGGTAAAGCAGGGCTGACACGCCGGTTGCGCGGGCGCCCGGAGGCGGCGGCGCCACTGCAAACGGGAGCGGTTACGGGTTTTCCGGACCGCTCCCGTTTTCCGCGGCGGAGCAGGGGTTTTGCGGCGGAACAGGGCCGTCAGCTGTTTCCGCCCAGGTGGATGGTGACCATGGTCCCTGCCCCGGGGACGGGCCCGATCTCAAGCCGACCGCCGCCCGCGGCGGCGATGCGGGCAGCAGTGGCAAGGCCCAGGCCGGTGCCGGGCGGGTCGTCCTCCCGGTACAGGCGGACCAGGGGATCCAGGACGCGTTTCCGGTCCGCCTCGCTGATGCCCTTCCCGTTGTCGATGACGCGCAGGGTTGCCCCGTCATCGGCCCGGTGGCCCGTGATGTGAATGACGGGAGGGATGCCCGGCCGGCTGTAGGTGATGGCATTGTGGACCAGGTTCTGCAGCAGCACCCGCATCTGGCCCGGATCCGCCGTAAAGGCCAGGTCACCGCAATCCACCGACGCGCCGGACAATTCGATGCTGGCCGCCAGGTCCTGGACCACGTCCCTGACCAGGTCCGGCAGGAAAACCCTGGTTGGCCGGACGTCGCCGCCGATGGTGGCATACGACAGGACATCGCTCACCATGGACAGCATTCGTTGGCCGGAATTGGCTACAACGTCCAGGTACTCGGCGATCTGGGGGTCATCCAGCACCTCGGCTTCGTCCCGGGCCAGTTCGACGAAGCCCAGGACCGAGGTGAGCGGGTTCCGGAGGTCATGGCTGATCCGGCCTGCGAACTCTGCAAGGAGCGTGTTGCTCCGTTGGGCTTCGGCGAGCGCGTCGGCAAGCTGCCGGGCACGGTGCTCAAGCTGCAGGGCCTCGACGATTTCCGCGGCGAGGATTTCCAGGCCCTTCAGCTGCCGGTCGCTCAATTGTCCGGTTTCCCTTGCCCCGGCGCAGAGCGTGCCCAGGACAAAGCCGTCCTCAGTGACCAGGGGGATGGACGCGTAAAACCTGATTTCGCCCCGGCGGCCGTCCACGTAGGGGTTGGTGTTGTAGCGCGGATCAAGCGAGGCATCCTCCAGGACCGTGGCGGTCCCGGTGAGGAAGCCGACGGCGCACATCGAATCTTCACGGGAGCACAGGTACGGTTCCATGCCGGCCGTCGCCACCTGGTACTGCAGGTCCTCGGTAATGATGTTGATGGCCGTCACGGGCTGTCCACAGACTGTCCTGGCCAGCTCCACCAGGTTCTGCAGGCGCTGGGAGGGGAACGGGACGGCGATTTCCAGGTCCGGCCCCGGCGTGGGGAGCCCTGCGCCGGCCAGGACCACGTCCCTGGCCAGCTCTTTTACCGTCACAGTGCGGAACCTGCCGGGACAGTGAGGCCGGCGGGATCGATGTCCTGGCTCCAAAAGGGGTGCTCACACATCGCACTATCATGGCAGATCCCGGCTGCCATCCACGCCGCCCGGCTTAGGGCGCCGCGGGCCGCACCTTCACGTTGCCCAGCGAGCGGATCAGCGCGACGGCGGTGATGGACCCTGCCGCCATGATCGAGGCCAGCACCACCACCTGGAACCGGCCCGCTTCGAAGGGGGAAGCGCCGCCGAAGATCGCACCCACGAACGCGCCCGGGAGGGTAACCAGGCCCGTGGTCTTGGTCTGGTCCGTGGACGGGATCAGGGCAGAGTGCACCGCCCGCCGGGCCTGGAGCAGGGTGGCCTGGCGGGGTGTCGCGCCCAGCGCCAGCCAGCCCTCCACCTGGTCCCACTGCTCCACCACGGCCTCGAAAAAGCGGCGCCCGGCCAAGGTGGTGATGGTCATGGAGTTGCCCACCACGATCCCGCCCACGGCCAGGACATACCGGGGCGCGAACTCGATGGCGCCCGTTCCAAACACGACGGCGAGGGTCGCCAGGATCCCGGCGGCCATGGTCGCTGCCACCAGGGCAAAGCGCCGCCAGGACCAGGTGAGCCGTCGGGTTGCCGTCACGGACGCCACGCTGAACATGACCAGAAGGGCCACGCCCACCCACAGCGGACTGGTGATGACGCCAGCCAGCACCAGGCTGATGGCCGCCAGCTGGGCCGCGCCGCGGAGGATGGCCAGGGCGGGCGAGAGGTACGACGGCGTCCGCGCGCCCCGAAGAACCCCCACCGTGAGTGCCGCGAGGATGGCAACGGCCACCAGGGTGGGCATCAGGGCGGCGAGGTCAGGCATGCCGCCAGCTTAGCTGCGAGGGGCAGCCGCCCCCGGCATGCGTTTAGGAGGAGCTGTCCGAAATTGCCGAGCTTACTGCGGTGGGGCTGTCGTATTCCCGGTCCGGAAGTGCTTCCAGGGCCTCGATGACGTTGCTGTCAGCGCCGGAGTCCTTGGCGCGGGACAGCAGGTCCTCGCGCTTCGCGGGATAGTCGATGCCGCCCAGGAACTTCTGGATCTGGATGGGGTTGGGAGTATCTGCCATGGTGCCGGTTTCCCTTCGGTGGGCTGTGCTCTCCGTGGTCCACCACGGCGGGGCCGCGGTGGACTTCATCGTAGCCCTGCCCGCTGACATGGGGAATGCGCTGGCCGGAGGACGCTGCGGGTTGGTCAGGGTGGCTGGAGGGGATAAGACTGTGGGTATGGCACGGGGAACGCTTCGGATCTTCCTGGGTGCGGCAGCAGGGGCCGGCACCACGTACTCCATGCTGCGGGAAGCGCACCACCTCCTGGCCGCCGGCAGGGATGTCGCCGTCGGCATCGTGGCGGACCACGGCCGGCAGGAAACCCTGCAGTTCCTTTACGGGCTCGACGTCGTTGCGCCGCGGCTCCTGCAGGACGCCCACGGGGCGGAGGTGCCCGAGTTCGACGTGGAGGCCGCGTTGGCGCGGCAGCCGGACGTCGCCGTCGTCGACGAATATGCCCACATCAACGCCCGGGGCAGCAGGAACGAACACCGCTGGCAGGACATCGAGGAGCTGCTTGCCGCCGGGACGGACGTGCTGACCACCCTCACCGTCCAGCACGTGGCCTCACTGAAGGACGTTGTTGCAGCGGTCACCGGCGAACCGGGTGATGGGACCGTCCCGGATGCCGTCGTCCGGGGCGCGGACCACATCGAACTGGTGGACATCCCGCCGGAACTCCTGCGCCAGAGGGTGGCCGACGGGAAGGTCTTCGCGAAGGACAGGATTGACGCTGCCCTGGCCAACGGGTTCCGCCTGGGAAACCTCATCGCCCTCCGTGAAATCGCGCTGCTCTGGCTGGCGGACCGGGTGGATGAGGGCCTGGCGGGGTACCGGAAAAGCCAGGGGATCACCGCCACCTGGCCGGCGCGCGAACGGGTCGTGGTGGGCCTCAGTGGTGGGCCCGAAGGCGAACTGCTCATCAGGCGGGCGTCCCGGATTCTGTCCAGGGTCAACGGGGGCGACCTGCTGGCCGTGCATGTGCGGCGGGCGGAGGAACGCGCCGCGACCCCGGCCCAGCTGCTGGACGCGCAGCGGCAGCTCGCCACCGACCTCGGCGGCACCTGCCACACCGTGTCCGGGGAGGACGCAGCAGCGTCGCTCCTGCAATTCGCCCGCAGCGTCAACGCCACGCAAATCGTCATCGGCGCCTCGCCTGGAGGCCTCTGGAACCGGGTTCTGGGCACCGGCGTCGGCTCCAAAGTGGTCCGGGGTTCCGAGGACATTGACGTGCATATCGTGTCCCGCAGCCAGGGCGGCGGTGGCCTGCCCAAGCCGGCACCGGCCGCGCTGGGGCGTGCGCGCACCACCACCGGCTTCGTCCTGGCCGTATTCCTTCCGGTCCTGGTGACAGCTGTGCTGTCCGTCAGCGCGGATCTGAACCTCGCCACCCATGCGCTGGTGCATCTGACGGGGGTCATGGCGGTGGCGTTCGTCGGCGGCCTGTGGCCTGCGGTGCTGGCCGCCGTCCTGGATTCACTGCTGCTCAACTACTTCCAGACGGACCCGGTGGGAACGTTCAACATCAGTGACCCGCAAAACGTTTTCGCGCTGTTCGTCTTCCTGAGCGCAGCGGTGTCGGTGTCAGTTGTGGTCGGCGTGTCCGCCAGGCGGGCCCGGGAGGCCCTGCGTGCACGCGCGGAAGCCGCCACCCTGGCCGACCTCGCCCACGATGCACTCCTCGCCGACGACACCGTGGCGGCCTTCATGGACAAGCTCCGGGAAACCTTCCAGGTCCGGTCCGCCGGGCTGTTCACGCTCCCTGGAGCCGCTGGATCCACGTGGGAACTGCAGAATTTTGCCGGCGACGCGCCACCGCCCTCCCCGGATGCCGCTGCGTTGACGGACAGCGTGGAATTTGCCGATGCCCGCACGGCCCTGGTCCTCTCCGGCCGGACGCTGACAGCCGGTGACCGGCTTCTCCTGGCCGCGCACGGGGCCCATCTCCTGCTGCTGCGCCAACGCCATTCCCTGCAGCGCTCGCTGCAAAGCACCACAAAGATGGCGGAGGGCAACAACGTCCGCACAGCCATCCTGCGGGCAGTCGGCCACGACCTCCGCACCCCGCTGGCCGGGATCAAGCTGGCCGTCACGGCCCTGCGGCGCCAAGGCCGCAGGCTCCCCGAGGAGGTGCAGGCCGAGATGCTCGGGACGATCGAGTCCTACACCGAACGGCTGGATGCCCTGATCTCCAACCTCCTGGACATGTCCCGGATATCCAGCGGGTCGGCCGCGCCGCTGACAGCGCCGGTCACCTGGCGGGACGCGATCGAGGACGCGTTGCGCGGGCTCCCGGCGGACCGCATCCGGGTTGACCTCGCCCCCAACCTGCCCGCCGTTGACGCCGACCTGGGGATGCTGGAGCGGGTCATCGCCAACATCGTGGAGAACGCACTCAAGTACGCGCCGGGCTCGGACGTCGCCATCGTTGGGGTTTCGGCGGCCACCGGGGGAGCGGACGACGACGGCAGGCGGTTTGGCGAGCTGCACATCGTCGATCACGGCCAGGGTGTGCCCGCTGCCGCGGTTGAGGGCATGTTCCAGCCTTTCCAGCGCCTCGATGATGCTCCCGTTGGCCTCGGCATGGGGCTTGGCCTGGCCGTTGCGAAAGGCTTCACCGAGGCCATGGGCGGGCAACTGCTGGCAGAGCCCACCCCCGGCGGGGGACTGACCATGGTGATCCGCCTGCCGCTCCCGGCCGGACCGGCGGTTTCCACCGTTGCCCGGAAGGCAGGCACCAGCACCTCATGAGGACCGTACTGGTAGTGGACGACGAGCCCCAGCTCCTGCGCGCCCTCCAGGTGAACCTGGAAGCGGAGGGGTACCGGGTGCTGACCGCGCTGGACGGGGTGACGGCGCTGAAGCATGCCGAGGACGGCCACCCGGACGCCATGGTGCTGGACCTCGGCCTGCCGGACATCAACGGCGTGGACGTGATCACCAGGATCCGCCGCACCAGCAGCGTGCCGATCATCGTCCTTTCCGCCCGGCATGGATCCGTGGACAAGGTCCGGGCCCTGGATGCCGGCGCGGACGACTATGTGACCAAGCCGTTCGGCCTGGACGAACTCCTGGCCCGGCTGCGGGTTGCCGGCCGCCGGAGCGGCAGCCCGGAGGCGCCGGACCCCGGGCCCTCGGTCGATGTGGGGGATTTCGAGGTGGACCTGGCGAACCGCAAGGTGATCCGGGCAGGGGATCCGGTCCGGCTTACCCCGCGTGAGTGGGCCATCCTCGAACTGCTGGTGCGGAACCCGGGACGGCTCATCACGCAGCAGCAGATGCTGGGGAAGGTCTGGGGCCCCGGGTATGACAACGAGACCCACTACCTGCGCGTGTACATGGGCCAACTGCGCCGCAAGCTGGAGACGGATCCTGCGCGTCCCCGGCACCTGCTCACGGAAGCGGGGATGGGGTACCGCTTCGAGCCGTGACGCGCCGCGGAAGGTCCCGCACCGCCGTCGTGAATCACGTGTAAAGGAATCATCAAAAATTCCCTTTTTGGCACTCCCGCCGTTTTCGCCGGTGCTAGCTTCGCAGTGATCGCGGTGCAGACGGCAGCGCGGAAAGGCAGACATGACCACGTTGAGCAGGCCCCCGGCGGATCCCTCCGCGCCCCACCCGCGTGGCAGGAAGGCGCTCGAGGACTGGCTGCTGTTTGGCCTGCAGGACAGCAAGGGCGCCCACCAGGGCCCCGGTGGTGTGCCCACGCAGCAAGAAAAGAAGCATTCCTGGTGGCAGGTCATGTGCCTGACGGGTGTGGACTACTTCTCCACCCTGGGCTACCAGCCGGCCATCGCTGCCCTGGCAGCCGGAGTCATCTCCCCGCTGGCCACCCTGGTGCTGGTGGTGGTGACACTGTTGGGCGCCTTGCCGGTGTACCGCAGGGTTGCCGGTGAGAGCCCCCGCGGCGAAGGCTCCATCGCCATGCTGGAGCGGTTGCTGCCCCGCTGGGGAGGCAAGCTCCTGGTGCTGGTCCTGCTCGGGTTCGCCGCCACCGACTTCATGATCACCATGACCCTCTCGGCAGCCGACGCCACCGCGCACCTGATCGGCAACCCCGTTGCCCCGGGGTGGCTCCAAAATCAGAACGTCCCCGTCACGCTTTTCCTCCTTGCCCTGCTGGCGGCCGTGTTCCTGCGTGGATTCAAGGAAGCCATCGGCGTCGCCGTCGTCCTGGTGGTCCTCTACCTGGGGCTGAACGCTGTGGTGGTGGTGGCCACCCTGATGCAGGTCATCTCCCACCCCGCGGCCATGGGCGACTGGTGGACCAACCTCTGGGTATCCCACGGAAACCCCCTGATGGCGGTGGCCATCGCGCTGCTGGTGTTCCCCAAACTGGCCCTGGGCCTGTCCGGTTTCGAAACCGGTGTTGCCGTGATGCCGCAGGTCAGGGGAGCCGCGGACGACACGGAAGAAAACCCGAAGGGCCGCATCCGCGGGGCCCGCCGCATGCTCACCACCGCTGCGGCGATCATGAGCGTGTTCCTGCTGACCACCAGCTTCATTACCGTCGTCCTGATTCCGGAGCAGGAATTCCAGCCCGGCGGCCAGGCGAACGGGCGCGCCCTGGCCTTCCTGGCGCACGAATACCTTGGCGTGGGGTTCGGCAGCGTCTATGACATCAGCACCATCGGCATTCTCTGGTTCGCCGGCGCGTCGGCCATGGCCGGCCTGCTGAACCTGGTTCCCCGGTACCTGCCGCGCTACGGTATGGCGCCGGCCTGGGCCAAGGCCGTGCGGCCCCTGGTGCTCGTCTTCACGCTGATCGGCTTCCTGATTACGTTCATCTTCAACGCCGACGTCGATGCCCAGGGCGGTGCGTATGCCACCGGCGTCCTGGTGCTGATGACCTCCGCGGCCGTGGCCGTCACGCTATCAGTGCGCCGGCGCGGGCAACGGAACCTCACCTTCGGCTTCGGCGCCATCTCCGTGGTGTTCGCGTACACCACGGTGGCCAACATCTTCGAACGTCCCGAAGGCATCCGGATCGCGGCCATCTTCATCCTGGGCATCATCGTCATCTCACTGCTCTCACGGGTCCGGCGTTCCTTTGAACTGCACGCCACCCGGGTGCACCTTGACCAGCAGGCCCTGGAGTTCATGTCCAGCACCCTTGACGGCCCCATCGCCATCATCGCGCACGAGCCGCTGCGGATGACCGCCGAGGCGTACCGGGACAAACTCGAGTCGGCCATCGAGGTCAGCCACCTCCCGCTGGCCGGCGACGCCCTGTTCCTCGAAGTCATCGTTGACGACTCCTCGGACTTCGAAACCGAACTGTACGTCCGAGGGGTGAACCGGCACGGGTACCACATCCTCGAAGTCCACGGGCCCGTGGTCCCCAACACCATCGCCTCCGTGCTGCTGCACATCAGGGACGTCACCGGGCTCATGCCGCACATTTACTTCCGCTGGACGGAGGGCAATCCCATCACCAACCTGGTGCGCTTCCTTTTCCTGGGCGAGGGCGAGATCGCACCGGTGACCAGGGAGGTGCTTCGCGAGGCAGTTCCGGACGTCACGGAGCGGCCGTGGGTCCACGTGGGCTGACGGGTTCCGCCGCGGGCCGGTCCACGTGGTCCGGCCTTGCATCCGGCCCGGCAGCGTGCGCAATGGTGGCCGCAACCCGGGCGGCGTCCGCCAGGCTCATCGGGACGTTCGCCCGGAACGCGGCCTCGGCGTCGTCTTCCCATACGCCTGCGGCCAGGACTACCACGTGCACCATGTCGCCGTAGGAATCATTGCAGGCCAGGATGTCGCCCCGGACTTTGTGCTCGTGCTGACTGCGTGACGGCCAGGGCTGGAAGATGACCCACCAGGGGTCTCCGGCGGTGTCCGGGAAGAGGTAGCCGCCGGTGGGATGAAGGGCACGGCCGTTTATCCCGCGGCCGCCGTAGCCCTCCACGGCCTCGGCAGCCGCCGCGAACCTGACCCTGCCGCGGTCCTCCGGCGCCTCATCCCACCGCATCTGCGCTCCCTGCCTCCACATCCTGCCTACGCCTCCATCAAAAGGCCCAGGGCGTCAGTCAGGAGAAGCAGGGGTGCTTTATTGACGGATTATTTACACCTTTTCCGGCCTGCATTGGGCCCGGCCGGCGGCGCACCATAATGGGACCCATGGCCAGCCACGCAACCATCCGCCCCATGTGCCCCGATGACTGGGACGCCGTCCACGCGATTTATGCCGCGGGCATCGCCACGGGCGAGGCGACCTTCGAGAGCGAGCCGCCCAGTTGGAAGGCGTTCGACGCCGTGCGGCTGGTTGAGCACCGGCTCATCGCCGAGGACGCGGGCCGGGTGCTGGGCTGGGCCGCCGTCTCGCGTGTGTCCTCCCGGGAGGTGTACCGGGGCGTCGTGGAACATTCCATCTATGTGGCGCCGGAAACGCAGGGCCGGGGCGTGGGCCGGCTCCTCCTCAGCGCCCTGATCCAGTCCACCGAAGCCGCGGGCATCTGGACCATCCAGTCCAGCATCTTCCCGGAAAACACGGCCAGCCTCAGCCTGCACCAGCGCCTCGGTTTCAGGGTGGTGGGAACCAGGGAACGGATTGCCCGGATGAGCCACGGTCCCAAGGCCGGTCACTGGCAGGACACGCTGCTCCTGGAACGCCGCAGCAACGTGGCCGGGACGGAATAGCCCGCAGACCCCTGGGCATGCCCGGACCTACACTTGACCCATGTCTTCCGGCGTCAGTACCCGGGGCCCTCAATGAGCCTGTCAACGATGTTCTTTGGCGCAGTCTTGTCCGCCGTTGCCGCGCTGGTTCTCTTGCTGCTGGTGCGCAGGGAACGTCGGGCCGGCGTCTTAGCCACCGCAGCAGGTGCGGCGCTCCTCATGCCCATCTTGTGGAATTCAATCCTGACGTGGACCGGAGCGGTTGGCCTGTTTTCCCACGACCTGCCGTTCCCGCCGTTTCCGGTCAGCTGGCAGGATACCGGGACCGGTGTGTTCACCCTTGCAGGGACTGCCCTCGCCCTGATGGTGGGTCCCTGCCGGCGTGACAGGGCCCGGAGTGTTGCGGCAACAACCGCGGTGACGGCACTCGCCGCGCTCCTGGTCGACGTCTACCTTTACTGATCTCCTACTGCGTGGGCAGGGTCAGGATCTCGGCGCCGTCCTCGGTAATCGCGATGGTGTGTTCCGTGTGGGCCGTGCGGCAGCCGGTGGCGCTCCGGAGGGTCCAGCCGTCGTCATCCGTCACCAGCTCCGCCGTGTCCGCCATGATCCAGGGCTCGAGCGCCAGGAGCAGCCCGGGCCGCAGCTTGAAGCCGCGGCCGGGCCGGCCGGTGTTGGGCACGTGCGGGTCCTGGTGCATGGTGGAGCCGATTCCGTGGCCGCCGAACTGCGTGTTGACCGGGTAGCCCGCGTCGATCAGGACGCGGCCGATGGCATAGGCGATGTCGCCGACCTTGGCCGACGGCCCGGCGGCAGCTATCCCGGCGGCCAGCGCGCGCTCGGTCGCCTCGATCATCGCCATGCTTTCGGCCGGCCGGGATTCCCCCACCAGGAAGCTGATGGCGGCATCAGCGGCAATCCCGTTCTTGACGACGGCGAGGTCCAGGGTCAGCAGGTCGCCGTCGGCCAGTGCGTAGTCGTGGGGGAGTCCGTGCAGCACGGCATCGTTGACGCCCGTGCAGATGTAGTGGCCAAACGGGCCCCGGCCGAACGACGGCGCGTAGTCCACGTAGCAGGACTCGGCTCCGGCCTCGGCGATCATCTCCTTGGTCCACTGGTCGATGTCCAGGAGGTTGGTGCCCACGGTTGCGCGGCTCTTCATGGCCTGCAGGATGTCTGCCACCAGGGCGCCGGTTTCCCGGCCGCGGGCAACCTCAGCGGGGTTGAGGATCTCGATCATGGGGTGCCCTTCGTCTACGTCCAATAGCTGTAGGGGCCATCCTATTTCGCCTTCCTTGGAGGGCGGCAAGGGAAAGTTGCAGCCATGTGGATTTCCAGCGGATTGGCAGATACATAGATAAGTGTAAATATTTATGTATGTCTATGTCTTTGGAGCTGACCGCGGTCCAGGCGGTGGCGTGCTGCTCGCCGCTGACGCGGCAGCCACTGTCCGAATCGGAAGCAGACGGAATTGTTCCGCTGTTGAAGGCCCTGGCCGATCCTGTCCGGCTGCGGCTGATGTCCATGGTCGCCTCGCACCAGGGCGGCGAAGCCTGTGTCTGCGACCTGAACGACGCCTTTGAGCTGTCCCAGCCCACCATCAGCCACCACCTGAAGATCCTGCATGAGGTGGGTCTGCTGGACCGGGAGAAGCGGGGCGTCTGGGTCTACTACCGTGCCCGCACCGAGGCCCTGCAGAACCTGGCCGCCCTGATCGGCGGGCAGGCCAAGTGAACGTGCTGTCCCGCCAGATGGCGGCTGAGTTCATTGGCACCGCATTCCTGGTCTTGGCAGTGGTGGGCTCGGGCGTGATGGCGTCCAGGCTCTCACCGGACGACGCCGGGCTGCAGCTTTTGCAGAACAGCCTCGCCACGGGTGCCGCGCTGGTGGCGCTGATTGTGGCACTGCAGCCGGTGTCGGCGTCGTTCAATCCCGTGGTGACCCTGGTGGAACGGGCGCTGGGCATGGTCGACACCAGGACGGCAACCGCGGTGATCGTCGGGCAGGTCCTTGGCGGGCTGGCCGGTGCCGTGGCGGCCAACCTGATGTTCGGGCTGGACGCAATGGCGTTATCGACGCACGTACGCGCCGGGCCCTCGCTCTGGCTGGGCGAGGTCATCGCGACGGCGGGGCTGCTGCTGGTCATCTTCGGCACGGTCCGGTCCGGCCGGGCCGACCGGGTGGCCTTCGCCGTCGGTGCGTACATCACGGGGGCGTACTGGTTCACCAGCTCCACCAGCTTCGCCAACCCCGCGGTGACCATCGCCAGGACCGTCACTGACACCTTTGCCGGCATCGCGCCGGCGTCGGCCCCTGCCTTCATCCTCGCGCAGCTGCTGGGCGGCGCCGCCGGATACTTCCTGGTCCGCGTCCTCTACCCCTCCTTTTCCGCCGCTTCCGCCACTCCCGCGGCTGACCGAAAGGTGCTCTCATGAGCCACAAGCCCTCCGTCTTGTTTGTCTGCGTCCACAACGCCGGCCGCTCCCAGATGGCCGCCGCCTTCCTCACCACCCTTTCCAAGGGCGCCATCGAGGTCCGCTCGGCAGGGTCCCAGCCTGCGGAGAAGGTGAACCCCGCGGCGGTCGCGGCCATGGCGGAGGCCGGCATAGACATGTCCGCCGAGATCCCGAAGGTCCTCACCACCGAGGCCGTGAAGGATTCCGACGTCGTGATCACCATGGGCTGCGGCGACGAATGCCCCTACTTCCCGGGCAAACGCTACGAGGACTGGGTCCTGGAGGATCCTGCCGGCAAGGGCGTCGACTCGGTCCGGCCCATCCGCGACGAAATCAGGACCCG
>DATIMT010000287.1:0-3627 GCA_035475035.1 Arthrobacter sp. | reverse complement strand
GCCGGCGAAATCGCAGGCCTGAACGTCCTGCGCATCGTCAACGAGCCCACCGCCGCGGCACTCGCCTACGGCCTGGACAAGGGCAAGGAAGACGAACTCATCCTGGTCTTCGACCTCGGCGGCGGTACCTTCGACGTCTCCCTGCTGGAAGTCGGCAAGGATGAAGACAACTTCTCCACCATCCAGGTCCGCGCCACCGCCGGTGACAACCGGCTGGGCGGCGACGACTGGGACCAGCGCGTTGTTGATTACCTGCTGAACCAGCTCAAGGTCAAAGGCATCGACCTGTCCAAGGACAAGATCGCCCTGCAGCGCCTCCGCGAAGCAGCCGAGCAGGCCAAGAAGGAACTCTCCTCCTCGTCCAGCACCAACGTTTCGCTCCAGTACCTGTCCGTCACCCCCGACGGCCCGGTCCACCTGGACGAGCAGCTGACCCGCGCCAAGTTCCAGGACCTCACCAAGGACCTGCTGGAGCGCACCAAGAAGCCGTTCCACGATGTCATCAAGGAAGCCGGCATCAAGCTCTCCGACATCAACCACATCGTGCTCGTGGGTGGCTCCACCCGTATGCCCGCCGTTTCCGAGCTGGTCAAGGAACTGGCCGGAGGCAAGGAACCGAACAAGGGTGTGAACCCGGACGAGGTCGTGGCCGTCGGTGCAGCCCTGCAGGCCGGTGTGCTGAAGGGTGAGCGCAAGGACGTCCTCCTGATCGACGTCACACCGCTCTCCTTGGGCATCGAAACCAAGGGCGGCGTGATGACGCACCTGATCGAGCGCAACACCGCCATCCCCACCAAGCGGTCCGAGACCTTCACCACGGCGGATGACAACCAGCCGTCCGTAGCCATCCAGGTCTTCCAGGGCGAACGTGAATTCACCCGGGACAACAAGCCGCTGGGCACGTTCGAGCTGACCGGTATCGCTCCGGCTCCGCGCGGCGTTCCCCAGGTTGAGGTCACCTTCGACATCGACGCCAACGGCATCGTCCACGTCTCCGCAAAGGACAAGGGCACCGGTAAGGAACAGTCCATGACCATCACCGGTGGCTCCAGCCTCTCCAAGGAAGACATCGACCGCATGGTCCGTGACGCCGAGGAGCACGCAGCCGAGGACAAGGCCCGCCGCGAGGCAACCGACACCCGCAACACCGCCGAACAGCTCGCCTACTCCGTGGACAAGCTGATCGCCGACAACGCGGACAAGCTGCCCGAAGAGGTCAAGACCGAGGTCCAGGGCGACGTTGACAGCCTCAAGAAGGCCCTTGAAGGCACCGACGACGCCGCCGTGAAGTCCGCGTTCGAAAAGCTGCAGGCTTCCCAGACGAAGCTCGGCGAAGCCATCTACGCGCAGGCCGGTTCGCCGGACGGCGCAGGCGCTTCAGGTGCTGAGGGTGCCGCCGGAGCTTCGGCAGGTACCTCCGCGGGTGCTTCCGACGAGGACATCGTGGACGCCGAGATCATCGACGAAGACGAAGCGAAGAAGTAGCCCATGCCGCACCACGGTAACGAGGAAGAGCACAACACCTCCGCAAGCCAGCAGAACACGCAGGGCAACGGCCAGGAGCCTGTCATCCGGGACAACCGCAAGGTTGACCCGGTGACCGGGCAGGCCCGGCACCCCGAGGGCGGCCACGCTGAAGCCGGTCACGCTGAAGGCGGTCACGCTGAAGGCGGCAACACCGTCCGCGGGGCCGGCTCCCAGGCCGGCGGCCCGGATTCCGACGGCGACGCGCTGGCCCAGGCCGAGGAGATTCTCAACGGCGTGGACATGCCGGCCGAGGAATCCGTGGCCCAGGGCGCTCCGGGAGGGTCTGCAGGCAACGCCGAGGCAGCCGAACTGCGCAACGACCTGCTCCGCCTGCAGGCTGAGTACGTCAACTACCGCAAGCGCGTTGAACGCGACCGTGCCGTGGCAGGGGAAATGGCCGTCATCGGCGTCCTGAACTCCCTGCTCCCGGTCCTGGACGACGTCGACGCCGCCCGGCAGCACGGCGACCTGGCCGGTGGCCCCTTCGCCGCGATCGCCACCAAGCTGGAGAACGCGCTGAAGACCTACGGCCTGGTCCGGATCGACGAGACCGGCGTGGAGTTCGATCCCACGATCCACGAGGCTCTGATCCAGCAGCCCGGCGAGGACATCGAAGTTGACACCGTCAGCCAGGTGCTCCGCTCCGGCTACAAGTCAGGAGACCGAGTCCTCCGCGCAGCCCAGGTTATTGTGGCCGTCCCGGCTTAGTCCGGGTTGGCTCGGCGCTACGCCGGATAGGGGGCGGTGCCCGCTCCGCGGTGCCCTCCACACCGCCGCCCCCTATCCTGCCTCCGCGCTGGCGGTCATCTCGCCTAAGGTGAGGTAACCACAAAGCTCGCAGTGGTACAGGGGCCCCGGGAGTGGCATCGGGCCTGCCGGAGCGTGGTGACTTGGTTCGTCAGGACCAAGTCACCACGCGTAGGGGCGGGGCCCCTGTACCGCGGAGAGCTGTTAGTTAGAGACTTTGAAAGGAAACGCCATTGGCTAGCCAGGATTGGGTGGACAAGGATTTTTACAAAATCCTTGGTGTTGCCAAGGACGCTTCCGAAGCCGATATCAAGAAGGCCTACCGGAAGCTTGCGCGGCAGCACCACCCTGATACGAATGCGGGGAACGCTGCTTCCGAGAAGAAGTTCAAGGACATCTCGGAGGCGTATTCCGTGCTCTCGGATCCCGATGAGCGCCAGCAGTACGACGCCATCCGTGCCATGGGCAGCGGGGCCCGCTTTGCCCCCGGCGGTGCCGGCGCCACTAACGGCGGGTTCGAGGACATGTTCGGCGGCCTGTTCACCGGCAACACCGGACGTCATGCGGGTGGCTTCAACCCGTCGGCTGGCGGCATTCCGCCCGAGTTCGCCGACCTCTTCGGCGGCTTCGGTGGAGCGCCGGGGTTCCAGCGCACCCCGCAGAAGGGTGCGGACCGCACCGCGTCCACAAGCATTTCGTTTGCCGGTTCCATCCGCGGAACAACCATCGGCCTGCGCGAACCCAGCGGCGAAGTTATTGACGTCCGGGTTCCCGCCGGCATCAAGGACGGCCAGAAGGTCCGCGTTCGCGGCAAGGGCCAGCCGGGTGCCGCCGGCAACGGGGACCTGGTGGTCTCCGTCTCGGTCCAGCCGCACGCTTTTTACACGCGCGACGGCGACAACCTGCGGATCCACGTTCCCGTCACCTTCCCCGAGGCTGCTTTGGGCGCGGACATCGAAGTCCCCACCGTCGACGGCGACAAGGTGAAGGTCCGCGTTCCGGCCGGCACGCCGTCGGGCCGTACCCTGCGGGTCAAGGGCAAAGGGGTGAAGACGTCGAAGGCGACCGGGGACCTGCTGGTGACCATCGATGTCGCGGTCCCCAAGAATCTCAATAAGGACGCCGAAGCTGCGGTCAAGGCGTTCGCCGAGGCAACGTCGTCGGCGGACGTTCGCGAGGGCCTGGCAGCCAAGGCCCGGCTCTAGAAGCGGAGGTGAGCCGTGGACATCAGTGCTGACCAGCCGATCTTCGTGATTTCCGTGGCGGCCCGGCTGGCGGACATGCACCCGCAGACCCTGCGGCAGTACGACAGGCTTGGCATCGTCAAGCCCAGCCGTGCCCCGGGGAAGTCAC
>DATIMT010000286.1:0-2637 GCA_035475035.1 Arthrobacter sp. | reverse complement strand
ACCACTGCGTGTTCCAGTTCGGCGATTTCCAGGAACGTTTCGCGCAGCGCTCCTGCCAGGCCTTGGGGATCGGCGGCGAGACGGGAGGGGAAGACTTCGACGAAGGGCCATTCCAGCCGGGAGGCGATGGCTTTGGCGAAGGTGGTCTTCCCGGTGCCGGGCGGGCCAAAGAGCACGACGGCGCGCGGCGGCACTACGCCGAATTCGTCGGCAAGGTCCGCTTCGGCGAGGGGAAGGACGAGGCGGCGTTCGAGTAGTTCCTTTTCCTTGCGCATGCCGGCCACGTTCTCCCACAGGTCGCGGGCCAGGACGCGCCCGCCGAGCTGGCCGAGTGCGCCGAGTTCCTGCCGCTGGACGGGGATGGTCCGTTCGAAGTAGCGCAGGTTTTTCTTCAGCGCGAAGCCCCGGCCCAGGAAAGCTTCCACCCGGGTTTCGGATTCGGGCATCAGTGCCGAGAGCTTGTTCAGCCCGTGCGGGGCCATGCGGTTTTCGACGGCGGCCAGCAGCGACGTGCCGATGCCGCGGCCCCGGTATTCGGGCAGGGTGGCCAGGAACACGATCCAGCCCTGGTCGTGCGCGGCACGTCCCACAGCGGCACCCACCACCTGTTCGCCCTGTACCGCAACCACCGCATAGTCTTTTTCGCAGGACGCGAGGACCTCGGACAGGGCGTAGACGGGCTCGACGTTATGTGCCTTCAGCGTCTCCCACAAATGCAGGATCCCGTCCAGGTCGGCCGAATGGAAATCCCTGATCCGCCAGTTGGTCATGCGTTACTCCTGTTGGTTCCTCGTCGAGCCTCCAGAAGAGCATATGTGCTGCGTCAGATCCCCAGGGCATCCATGGTGTTCCGCAGGGTGCCGGCGGAATGATGCAGGGCAGCCAGTTCGCCGTCGTCCATGGGTGTTTCCAGGACGCGGTGCACGCCGCCCCTCCCCACCACGCAGGGGAGGGAGAGCGCCACCCCGGAGATGCCGTAAAGCCCGGACAGGACGGTGGAGACAGGCAGGACGGCGTTGTCGTCGCGGAGCAGCGCTTCCACAATGCGGGCACCGGAGAGGCCGATGGCGTAGTTCGTTGCCCCCTTGCCGGCGATCACCTTATAGGCGGCCTGGACCACCTCGCGGGCAGTGGCGGCGAGCTGTTCGGGCGTAAAGATCCGCTCCCCGCTAACTGTCCAGTCGCGGATAGGGACCGGGCCAATCGTCGCGCCGGACCACAGCGGGAATTCCGTGTCCCCGTGCTCACCCACCATGCTGGCGTGGACGCTGGTCACGGAAACACCCGCTTGGCGGGCCAGGAGCCACCGCAGCCGGGAGGTGTCCAGCACGGTTCCGGAGGAGAAGATCCGTTCCGGGGGCAGCCCGGAGATCCGCTGGGCGGCCACCGTCAGGACATCGCAGGGGTTGGTCACCAGGACATAGACGGCGTCCGGGGCGCGCTCCAGCAGCGGCGGCATCAGCTGTTCGAGGATCCGCACATTGGTGCCGGCCAGGTCCAGCCGGCTCTGGCCCGGGTTCTGCTTGGCACCTGCCGTGATGACCACGACGTCGGCGCCTTCCGTCAGGGCGATGTCCCCGCCGCCGGTGACGGTTGCCGACGCCGCGGCGAACTGGCTGCCATGGGCAAGGTCCAGTGCTTCCGCCTCCGCCTTGGGGGTGTTGACGTCGAACAAGGCGATATTGCTGGCCGATCCACGGATCAGCGCGGCGTACGCCAGCGACGTGCCGACGCTCCCGGCGCCCACCACGGCGAGCTTGGATCCTGGCATGATGCCCTCCCTTTTCGGGGCCGTTGAGTGTGTCCTACCCGAAGAGTAGCGTGGCCCACATCACTCGAAACCCGGTTAGGAGCCACCATGCCACATCTCGGACGCCGGTTGGCAGCTGTTACTGCAGCGCTGGCGATGAGCGTGACCACCGGGGCCGCAAGCCCCGCCTCTGCCGATCCTCGGCAGACCGATAAGAACCCCACGGCCACCGGGTATGGCGGTGCGGTCACCACCGTGGACCCGGAGGCGTCAGCGGCCGGCATTGAAGTCCTCCGCAAGGGCGGAAACGCAGTGGACGCCGCCGTCGCCGCCGCGGCCACGCTCGGCGTCACTGAACCGTACAGTGCCGGTATTGGTGGCGGCGGCTATTTTGTCTATTACGATGCCAAGTCCGGGAAGGTCAGCACCATTGACGGGCGGGAAACGGCGCCGGCAAAGATCAAGCCGGATGCGTTCATCGATCCCACTACCAAAAAGCCCTACAACTTCACCCCCGAGCTTGTCACCAGCGGCGTCTCCGTGGGCGTCCCGGGAACCCCGGCCACCTGGGAGCGCGCGCTGAAGCGCTGGGGTACCGTCAGCCTCGCTGACGCGCTGGAGCCGGCCATTGACGTGGCAGACCGCGGGTTCGTGGTGGACGATACGTTCCGGAACCAGACCCAGGACAACCAGGCGCGGTTCGCGGCCTTCACCTCCACCAAGGATCTGTATCTGCACGACGGGAAGCTCCCGGAGGTTGGATCGGTCTTCAAGAACCCTGACCTTGCGGACACCTACCGGCTGCTGGCAGACAAGGGCATGGACGCGTTTTACGACGGACCGCTGGCCAAGGAGATCGCCCACACCGTGCAAAACCCGCCGAAGTC
>DATIMT010000285.1:0-6030 GCA_035475035.1 Arthrobacter sp. | reverse complement strand
GATTTCTCCAGGCTCAAGGCGGGCTCCGACCGGATCCAGGATGACGCGTGCTGCAGCAGTCACCGTTCCTGCCGAGGCAGGGCTGCCGGCCAGGGCTCCGTCCGCGGCAATTCCGACGGCGGTCCGCACCGCTTCGGGTTCAGTGCCATCAGAGAGCAGCACCCGTGGAATGTGCCGGCGCCTGAGCTCCCCGGCGTAATCCTGACGGCGGGCCGCCACGAGTGCCCGCAGGTCTTGGCCGGCCGCTCCTTTGTCGGCGTTTTCGGACAGAGCCTGGCGGGTTTCAGCAAAGTCCAGGAAGAACACGTCGTCCTGACGTTCGATCATGCCCGCCTGCGCCAGCTCCCCGCCCACCAGCAGCAGTTGCCGTCGGACTTCCGCGAGTCCCACAATCAGCTGGTACTTTGGCAGCTCCCTCAGGCCGGCGAACAATCGTGCCCTGTGCAGCGCCGCACGCACCAGCCGTCCCCGGATCATGCCGCGGGCAGCTGCGCGGGCAACGAGCCGGTCCACCTGGGCTTCCGCGTCCTCGGCCGCCTTGCTGAACTGCGCGTCAGGCGCCAGGGCGGGGTCCTCCAGCCTCAGGTAGTTGGCAAGGATTCCCAGGATGTGCGCCGGCTCCTCCTTCCACCGCGGCAGGCCGACGTCGATTTCGCCCACTGCCCGGTGCCCGTACCTGTCCAGGAACCTGGCCAGGCCGGCATCCAGGCGTCCCGGCAGCTGCCCGGCCTGGAATGCGGCCGCCAGGACTGAGGGGTCGTCCCTCATCAGTGCGGTGCATGATTCAGCATCTTCCCGGATTTCCTGGGCAAGGTGCCACAGCTCCAGGTCCATTTCAGTGGTGACGTTGTTGGGAAGGCCACGGATCACCGGCTGCAGTTCACTCCACGCATTTCCGCCCAGCAGCCTTCCCGCAACGCCGAGCATCGCAAAGCCCAGGGCGGGAAGGGGAAGAATTGCCGGAACAATCGGAAACAGGCGTGAACCCAGGAGGAACTCGGCGTGATCCAGGCGCGCCACGGCGCCGGCACCGTCCTGCAGGACCAGTGAAGCATCGAATTCCCGGGTGAAGCGGTCCAGCCGGCGGAGGGCTGCGCCAGGCCGGACCAACGCACGGAGTACTGTGGCGGGAACCTTGGCCCGCGCTGCCACAGGGACAACGTGGCGCAACAGCCCGAAAGGCGTCCGCGTAGTCACCGAGAAGGCGGGATCGTCGAACAGCTGCCGCATGACCGTTGCCGTCCGTGCCTCCATGATGTCGAAAACCCGCGGAACGAGTCGGCGGCCCACGGCGCTGCGGATGGGAGTGGTGAAGTCGATGTAGATCCGCTGCCCGGATTCGGCGTAAGGGGACGGCCCATGCCGGGGGTCAGGGACAGGGAAGCCGGCACCTGTGGCAACGGAGGAGGCGATGAGACGAACAGCCGCAAGCCCCATGGGCGTGAGCGGCCGGGTAAGCCCTTGGGCCAGGCTGAAGCAGAGGTACGCCCTGGTACCGCCCGCGGCGGACCTGCCCAACGGTACCCCGCCCGCGGCGCCGTTGCTCTTCGGGACCGGGTACAGCGTGGTGATCGGCCTTGACTGCGTGAGCCAGAGGGCCCCGGTGGGGTCGATGGCCCACTCGGTGTCCTGCGGGGCGCCAAAATGATCCTCGGCCTGCTGGCCGAGCCGCGCGAGTCCAGCCACTTGCCTGTCCGTCAGGCAGGCGGTGCCGCCGGCTGCGGTGCCCCTCAGGGACTGCGTCCCACCGCCGGGCAGCGGCCGTACCTCCACGCCCTTATCGCCCAGCTTCCGTTCAAGGATCCTGCCGGTCAGGGCGTCCACCACGAAGTGGTCCGGATTGACGGCGCCTGAGACCACGGCCTCGCCGAGGCCAGGGCTGGCATCGATTACGATCTGGCGCCTGCGGCCGGTCAGGGGGTTCGCCGTGAACATGACGCCGGCTGTGTCGGCGTCCACCATGCGCTGGACCACCACGGCGAGTGCCACGCCATCCGGATCGATCCCGAGGCTGGCCCGGTATGCGGTTGCCCGGTCGGTCCAGAGTGACGCCCAGCAATTGCGGACGGCCTCCAGCAGGGCGGGTACTCCCATGACGTTGAGGTAGGTATCCTGCTGCCCGGCGAAGCTGGCGAAAGGCAGGTCTTCCGCGGTGGCCGAAGACCGGACCGCCACCGGAACATCGGATCCCAGGGCCGTGTAGGCCTGTTCCACCGCCTGCGAAACCTCCGCCGGAACCGGAGCTGCCAGGATCGCTGCCCGGGCCGTTCCGGCCAGGCGTGCCAGATCGAGTGATTCTTCAACGGCCCCTGCCGCCTCGCGCAGGGTGGCGTAAACCTCGGCGAGCCCGGGAAGCAGGGAGTCGGGGGCACCTACTGCCCGCCGATATGCGGCGGTGGTGAGGCAGAAACCCTCCGGGACCGGCAACCCGGCAGACAACAGTTCACCGAGGTTCGCTGCCTTGCCGCCCACCAGCTCCAGCATCCCGGCGTCAAGGCGGCCCAGGTCCAGCACCAGTCCGGTTTTAGTGCTGGTGCCGACCAGTGGCGGCCCTTGCTGCTCCATGTCCGGTGCCCTATGTCCGAGGTCTATGTGTGAGGTGCCGGATGTCCGAAAATGCCTTTGGCCGAGTGGACAGGCGGATCAGGCGGCGTCGCCCAGGATGGGACCGAACCGCTCACGGTCAACCAACCGGGGGTCTTCCCTGTCCGGAACCACCATGACGGGACCCTTGGCGTGGTGGAGCACGCCGTCGGATGTTGAGCCCAGAAGCATTCCGGTGAAGCCGCCGCGTCCGCGGGTACCCACCACCACGAGTTCCACGTGCCGGCTTTCCTCGACGAGCACGTCCACCGGCGAGCCGTCCTTCAACTCGTAGTCGGCCTGCAGGCGGGGATAGTGGCTGCGGAGCCATGCCATGCCGGCGTCCAGGGTGACCCGGATGTCGTCGAACAGTGCCTTCCGGTCCATGGGTGCGGGAACCCAGGCCAGGGATCCGCTGTACTGGGGCACGGCGCAGACCACGCGGAGGGAAGCGCCAAGGCGTTCGGCCTGGTCGGCAGCTTCGAGGACGGCAACGCGCGCCTGCTCGGAGCCATCCACGCCAACCACCACCACGTTCTCCACTGGCCGGTGTCCGGATTTGGCCTGCTCCGCCTTGACGCGGCGGTCTTCCGTGGTTTCGCCGAGCCGGTCCGAACAAAACAGCGGAACTGTCACAGTGGGGCACTTCGCATGGGCAGGCAGGGCGCTGCTGACAGATCCCAGGAGCCGGCCCACAAAGCCACCGCGGCCGCGGGTGCCCACCACGAGGAGGTCCGCGGTTTCAGAGATTTCCAGCAGGACTCCTGCGGCGTCGCCGTTTTCTACGGAGGAACTGACCTCCACGTCGTACGCGGAAACCTTCTCTACGGCCTGCCTGGCGATGGCTTCCGCACCTTCGCGGATGACCGAATCGTCCACCGTTGCATAGCCTCCGTCCAGGCCGGACGCGGCAAAGATGGGCACGGAGTACGCGGTGACGACATGGAGCGGACGACGGCGCCGCTGGGCTTCGCGTGCGGCCCACACCAGGGCGCACTGGCCGTGGTCCGAACCGTCCACGCCCACCACGATGCCTTGGGGGGCGGCAGAAACGCCACCATCGCCGTCCCGGGCAGGGTCCGGATGCAACTCTCGTGAGCCCATGGGGGCCGCCTCCTCGCGATACGCCTGATATTGCGGCTATTCTGCCAGAAAACAGGCTGCTCGCCGTGCATGCGCTGCGCTCCGGAAGCTGGAGCCGCACCGGCAGGAAAAGGGCCGTTCCCAATTCACACTATTCTCCGTCCTCCAACACTTAGCAAGGCTGTTCAGGGGCGGTAAGACAACGTTATCCACAGACCGGAAGCGCGGCGCGGAAAGCGCCTTCACGCCACCCTTCAAGGGGTCGGCATTGTTTTCTTCACTGGGCTATCCACGGCCGCATTTGTTCTGTAGTCTTCAGGACATTGTTGGTCCGGGACGCCGACTGCAACTTCCTGCGAGGACTGTCCCGGCCACGCGCTGCGGCCGTACTTGGGGTATCGGAACGCGGGCCGGCGAGGATGCCGGCGCCTGCCAAAAGCTTCGAAGGAGGGAAACTGTAGTGTCAAGCATGCCTGGGAGTGCCGGGACCGAACAGACCACCACTGTCATTATCGGCACCGGCCTGTCCGGGCTTGCCGTGGCCGCTGAACTGCGCCGCCACGGGGTGGACTCCATTGTGGTGGACGGATTGGACATCCTTGGCGCAAACCAACCCGCCAACACCTCGTCACTGCAGCGCTGCGATGCTGCGGACAGCGATACGCTCCGGGAGCGGAACGAGATCCTGCGCCATCTGCGCAATTACGCGGCCAGCCACAGCGTCGACGTCCGGAACACCACGCGGGCCGTCCAGCTGACCATGCTCGAAGGACCGGAGCAGGACACCGCTCCGCAGTGGCAGGTGCACACCCCCACCGGCATCCTGGTGGCCGACCACATTGTTTTGACCCGGTGCGCCCACAGCCAGCTGCGCCGCATGCTCAACGACTTCGGCATCGCCGTTGGCCGGAACGTGGCAGCGGCAATGCGGGCCATCGGTATCTACCTGGTAGGAGTGGGCGAGCTGATCACGCCCTCGCCCAAGGAAGTGCTGCGCCAGGCCAAGACGGTGGGACAAGCCATCTCCGCCAAGGTCAATCCGGACACCACCCGTTCATCCGGCGGCGCCTTCCCGGCAACGGGAAGCTTTGCGGCGCTGACCTGCTGAACGCCCTCCCGGTGCCCGCCTTCCGGCTGGACCCGCCCGGCCGGGCTACCCTTCGTCCTTCTCCTCCGCATCACCGTCGCCGGTGAGCCGGCGGCGGGCGAGGACGCCGAGGGCCACGAGCAGGCCCACGGCGACGACTGCAAAAATCACGATGCTCCATTGGAACGGCTCGCCAGAGCTGGCAGGCTCGGAGGGTTCCTCCGTGACCCCTGGCTTTGCGGTGCCGATCCCCGGGACCGCCCCCGCCGTCGTCGGACTTCCAGCTTTGGGCGCTCCGGAGGTGGCAGCACCTGACGCGGTGGCGCCGGCACCGGAGGCCGCGGTAAAGGTGAAGGTTCCCTCGATGGGGTGGGAGTCCGAGCTGACCACCCGCCATGCCACGGTGTACACCCCCGCGGGACCGCCGGGCCGAAGCTTCTGCGTGGCCACGTTGTCAACGATCTGCACGGATCCGTCAGCCCATTCGGTTCCGGCGGCATCCCTGACGGAGAAGGACGAGCCGATACCCAGCGGCTTGTTGCTGAACGTTACCGAGACCACGGCCGGCGGGGTCGCCAGCGCGGCCCCTTCGGCCGGGCTGGTGGACTCTGCCGCATCGTGGGCGGAGGCAGGGCCCGCAAGGCCCAGCGTTGCGGCTGCAAGGATGAGGGAACCGAGCAAAAGGCTCAGCAACTGGCGGCGGACCTGGCGCATGTTTGGGCTGCTCCTCGTGTTGGCTTCCTTACAGACTAGGCGAATTTGCGGGCCCCCTCCCTGCCGCACCCTTAGGATGCAGGTATCCCCACACACTTCCCCGGAGGACTAATGCTTAAGCAAGGCTCTGCCCTGGACCGGTATTTCAGGGTCACCGAGCGCGGCTCCAACCTTTCCCGCGAGATCCGCGGCGGGTTCGCCACGTTCTTCGCCATGAGTTACATCGTGGTGCTGAACCCACTGATCCTGTCCGGTCCGGACTCCAGCGGCACCACCCTGGGCTTCACCGCGGTGGCCGCCGTGACCGCGCTGGTGGCGGGCATCCTGACCATCCTCATGGGAGCCTGGGGACGGCATCCCTTCGCGCTGGCCACCGGCCTGGGCGTGAATGCTTTTGTGGCCGTCACCGTGGCCACCAACCCGGGACTTACCTGGCCGGACATGATGGGCCTGGTGGTCCTCTCTGGCGTCACCATGCTGATCCTGGTCCTCACCGGTTTCCGCACCGCGGTCTTCAGGGCCGTCCCGGACGGCCTCAAGACCGCAATCGTGGTGGGCATCGG
>DATIMT010000284.1:0-2178 GCA_035475035.1 Arthrobacter sp. | reverse complement strand
GCCCTGGCCCGCCTCCAGGACATTCTGGAAGTACGGCACATCATGGATGTGGACGCAGCCGTTGCCTCTTCGGTGGCGGCGCGCGTGGGTGCAACCGCGGGCACCAGCATGGAGGCCCTCCTCGGCGATCCCGGGGTCGATATCGTCGCCGTTTGCAGTCCCCACCAGTTCCACGCCGACCAGGTCATCGCCGCCTGCAGGGCCGGCAAGAAGGCAGTCCTGTGCGAAAAACCCTTCGCAACCAGTGCGGAGCAAGCCGCCCGCATCTCGGCGGTCAGCAGGGAAACCGGTGTGCCGATCGTCGTCGGGGCCATGCACACGTTTGATCCCGGCTGGCTTGCGGCAGAAAAGAACTGGGGCGGTCTTCCGGAGCGGGTGCACACCATCCGTTCATCCATCGTCCTCCCGCCCAACGCCCGCTTCGAGGACTTTGCCACGGAAATCGTCACCCGCCCCACCGCCGGCCAGCCTGACTACGCGGACATCGAAGTCATCAAAAGCGCGCTCCAGGGCGGCATCATGGGCCTGGCCATCCACGACCTGCCCCTGGTCCGCCGGTTTGCTCCGGACTTCGAGCAGATCGAAGTCCTCCAGGCACGCCACGTCCGCCCGTTCGGTTATGCCGTCTCGCTTCGCACCCCCACCCGCGTCATCGAACTGCGTGCCGTCATGAACGGCACCTGGAAGCCCGAGTGGACGTTCGAGGCCATCGCGGATGATTCGGCCCTGCGCATCGACTTCACGCCGTCCTACGTCCAGGCCGGTTCCGCCGTCGCCACCTTCTCCCGCCATGGCAGCGAAACCAGCACGTTCGGCCCGTACGGCCACAACGGTTACGAGGGCGAATGGCGTGAACTGGCGGAGTTGGCCAGGGGGACCCGCCCGGCGCCCTCCGCCCAATCCCTGATCGACGACCTCACGTTCGCCCTGGCCATCGCCGATGCAACCGTGGCAAGCGCGGCGGCAGGACATGCCAGTGCCGCAGAAAAGGCAGGAGTTTCCGCATGAGCGGCCACTACACCGTGTTGGCAACCCCCGCCGCCCAGGCAGCCGGGGCGGTGGCCCAGACCCTGGCTTCGCTGCCGGCAACCTTCGGCCCCACCGCGGAGGGCCAGCCGGGCCCACCCGACGTGCTGGTGGTTGCGGGCGGACCTGGCTGGACCGCCGAGGCCCTCAGCGCCGTCGCCGCAGGTGTCCGCGGCGTCCTGGTGGCCAACCCTGTTCCCGAGGACGCCACGGAACTGGCCGGCGCGGCAGACGCCGCAGGAACCGCCGTCGTCCTGGACCTCCGCTGGGCCTCCAACCCCGCGCTGGTGGGCGAAAGCACTGACGTTGCAGATGCCCGTGACGCTGTACGAAGTGCCGTGGGCACCGCGTCACTGCTGGACAGTGTAGCGACGGCGGCCCCTGCCACGGACCCGCAGCGGCTCCTGGGCGAGCACCTCGCCGCCCTGCTGGCGGTCACCGGACCGCTCGACGGCGTGGTCGTCCTCCGCAGCGACGCCACCGGGTACACCGTGGGCGGCCGGCTGGCCAACGGTGCCCCGTTCACCGCGCAGGGTGTGCTGACCGCCGCCCGGCCGGCCGGCGTCGACATCCGCCTCTACACCGCCGACGGCGGGGTGGCCGTCCAGGTTCCCGACCCGGACGCCGCCCGGCCGGCAGAGGTCCGGATCACGGGGGCCCACGGCGAACTCCTGCTTCCCACGCTTTATGAATCCGCCCACCGGTTTGCGTGGCGGCGCCTGAAGGACCACCTTGGCGCCAGCACCCAGCCGGACGATCTGGCCGGGTTCGCCCGGCTGACCGACCTCTACGGAACCCTCGCTGCCACGTAACCAGCCCACCGATACGCAACCACACACCAGTCCAGCCCCACCTTCACTCTCAACGATGAGCAGGGCCGCACACGGCGCGCAGCGCACAACGGTCCCGAAAGGACACATCATGAACGCAACTTCCGAACAGCGCCGCTCCTTCTCCCGGCGCGGTTTCCTGGGCCTGACAGCGGCGGCTGCTTCCGTGCCGCTGCTGGCAGCCTGCGGTGGCGGCTCCGCCAGCCAAGGCGGCGGCGGTGGTGCGGGCGGCACGGTCAAGTTCTGGGATATGCCCTGGGCAACACCCGCCTACAACGACGCCGCCAAGGGCATCGCGGAAGGTTTCTCGGGTGCCAACGGC
>DATIMT010000283.1:0-3628 GCA_035475035.1 Arthrobacter sp. | reverse complement strand
CGGGGGCATCGATCTCCACCAGGAACGGACGCAGCTCCCGCCGCCATGCCTCCTCATGGGCGGCCAGCAGCGAAGCGAGATTTCCCCCTGTACGCTCCAGTACCGCACGGGCCCCCGTTTCCGGAGAGGAGATGGCCCGGTCACGGGACGTGACCACCGCCACGGTTTTGGTAATCCGCGCCGCCGCACCGGAGTGAAGGGAAAGCAGAAGCGCGCGGAAGTGGACATCCCCTTTCCTGCCATCCTCAATGGCCGCTGCTTTCGGAGATGCGTAGGTTCGGTAGGCTGCGGCGATGCGGATCAGGCTCTGGGTGGTTTCCACTTCGACGACGGCGGTTGCGTCCGGGGTCAACTCCAGGCCTGCGCCGCGCGGGTCAGTCCTGTCGGCCAGGTGGACGTCCGAACCTTGGGCACGTTCAGGCAGGTTTACGTTGCGGACGCCCGCGTTGATCCCGCTGCGGACTTCCACCGCACCGCTCCAGCCGAGCGGGGTGATAACCGTCTCAAGGACCAGCAGGTGGGGTTCCGCCATGGACACGAAGCGGGTCTGCACCACCTCCAGGCGCCGGCGGTCCGCCGCCTCCAACAGCAGCCGCCGCTCAAGCACCGCCCTTCTGAGGTCCAGGACCCTGCGCTCGCGGACTACGGTCATTCCCCCTTCCGACCACCACTGCCGACCGGCCAGACGCAGGTCAAGCGGAAGGCAGTCGGGCGCGTTGACCATATGTTCTTCCAGCAGGGTCTCGCCGGCCGCCGTGACCCTTACACGGTTGTAGACGCCGGCGAGGTACATGCCCGCATAGCTGAAACTGCCGCCTTCTGGCGCCGCTCCCCGGACGCCCATGTAGCCGTTGCCCAGGGTGGTCAGGGCTTCCCGGTGTCCCTCGTGTCCGGCGTCGAAACCTTCATAGACGAGGTGCCAGGCGTTGCCGATGACCTGTCCCAGGTCCAGCTCCCCCACATCATTGAGGACAGTGTGTGCGCCGGCGGCCTCCAACTGCCGGCGGTTGCCAGTGCGGTCGATTCCGACGACCAGGCCGAAGCCGCCCCGCCGCCCTGCTTCAACCCCTGCCGCGGAATCCTCGATGACCACCGCATTCGATGGAGCGACCCCGAGCCGCGCTGCCGCTGCCAGAAACACGTCCGGTGCCGGCTTTCCATGCAGGCCCAGCCCTGCCGCCGTCGTTCCGTCCATGACCACATTGAAGAGATCGTTGATGCCCGCAACCTCCAGGACCAGCCCTGCGTTGCGGCTCGAGGTGACCACGGCAGTTGGCACTGCCGCGTCTCCCAGCCGGTGCAGCAACTCCAGCGTGCCGGGGTAACTTTGGACGCCGTCGGTCCGGAGATGTTGCTGGAACAGTTCGTTCTTCCAGGCGCCCAGGCCAAAGCCGGTCCAGGCGCCGGCTTCGTCTGTTTCTTTTCCCCTTTCAAGCTGCACTCCGCGTGAGGCCAGGAACTGCACCACCCCGTCCTCCCGCGGCATCCCGTCAATGAAGGTGAGGTAGTCCGCCCGGGTGAGCGGGGCACGGTTGGCATCGGGCGGAACCCTCGCATCATGCAGGATCCGGTCGAACGCGTCTTTCCAGGCAGCCTGGTGGACCAGCGCCGTGTTGGTGACCACCCCGTCGAGGTCGAAGATGACGGCGTCGAAGGGCGGCTTGGCAGCAGCGGCGGTGGGCGACGCGGTCATAGGTTAGTGCTACCAGTCAGCGGGCGTCCCGGACAGGGCCGTTGGGCCCGCCGGCTCCTATGCCCTGTCCGCATCGGCCGGGCGCCCCACATGGTTCCACCACGTCAGCGGCGAAGTGATGGTGAAGCGTCTTCCGGTCACCGAGGTGGGAACGATCCGGACATAATGATCCTTCTCGCCGGCCTGCCAAGGAAACAGCGTGAGTCCGGCTCCCGTGAGCAATTCCTCCGAGGGCTCCAGAATGTCGGCCTTGCCTTTGACCAGGACGCTCCATGCTTTAGCGTCGTCGTGGCCGTCCGCTTCGAGTGCGACGGCGAGTGGTCCCCCGGCTGCCCGCAGTTTGGTGCCTTCACCGGTGCGGAACAACAGGGACTGCTGATCAACCTTGTAGTTGACCGGGAAGACCTCCGGATACCCATTCACCAGCACCGCTAGATGGCCAACGGAAACGCCGCGAAGGAGGTCCCAGCACGCTTCGGGCTCCAGGGTTTCAGTTGGTGTTTGCGGCGGATCGTTGTGCATGCAGCCGAAGCTAACGGCTTGCCGGGCGGTCCCGCTAGAGCACTTAGGCCCGGTGCCTTGCTGACGAATAGCATCACCGAAGAGTGGCCGCACGAAGTCCTTGCCCCGCCGCCCTAAGGAGCGGACACTTTACCTACCGGGTTATGAAGTCAGCCGAACCGGTAGCCATGGAGAGCCAGGACACCATGTCCATCCGCGCTGACCATCACCCATTCCATAACCTTCCGCTGACAGGCACCTTGTCGGGCGGGACTGTCCGAAGAACTCGATCCTCGCCGCGGCGGATCATCTTTTTTCAGCTCCGACTGGGCTGCACGCATGGACGCTGGAGGGGCTCCCGCGGGAGCCGTTCCGGACGCCGCCAGGAATCCCAGTCATGAACACGGTGCAGGTGGTGTCCCTGATACTTGCTGCCGCCTTCGCGTGGATTGGGCTGACCGTTGTGGTCCTCTTGAAGTTGCGGCACCGCAGGAGGGGGTCCTCGAGAGTGGCGTCAGCGCCGGCCCCTCCTGACCCGGGCAGCGATCGTCCCCATAGGCCCTGGCGACGGGCCCGACCCGTCACGGGCCAGAGTCCTGCAGGGAGGAAGGTCAGGCTGAGACTCCGACGAGTCCGAGGCTGATGCCGTTACCGCTGACGTGGTGCTGAAGCCTGGCTAAAAGCCGGGCTGCCAACAATTCAATAGTTATCGCCCGTTGAGGGCGACCATTCTTGGGAGCAGACATGGATGCCGGGACGATCCTCGGATTCACTTTCGGGTACTTTGCCGCCAGCGCCGGAATTTTCCTCTTGTACTTCCCGGACATCATCTTGTTCGTTGCGCTGTTGATCGCGGGCGGCATCCTGCACTTGGTGCTGCTGCCGTTCGCCCTCCTGGTGCGAAGACTGCGCCGGCAGCCAGAGCCGAACACGGACGCATCATGGCTCCTGGACCGGAACAGACGGTAGTCGGAGGCTCGACTGTGACCCAGAACATCCGGGCAAAGAAAAACACCCCGGTCCGAAGACCGGGGTGTCAACGATGACTCGACACATCCGTAAAGGATGTCCCGACTCACCACGGGGGTGGAGATGGGGGGAATTGAACCCCCGTCCGATGTCGTGTTGTCAGGGCTTCTCCGGGCGCAGTTTGCGTCGGATTTTCTCGGCCCCAGCCATGCTGCAAACAGCTGGCTGATCCGGGCCCAGTCACCTAAAAGTCCCGTTTACTCCGGTGACGGGAGTAAACAGCAGTGGCTATCTAAATGACGCCAGGATCCGGGGCGATAGCAGCCTCGGGCTGACGGACTGTCTTACTGCTTAGGCAGCAAGAGCGAAGTCAGTGCGCTTAGAATTGGCACTTATTGGTTTGCAGACAGCGTTTACGAGATAATTCTGCATCCTCGGCCCGCTTCACCTGTCGCGACTAACATC
>DATIMT010000282.1:0-7036 GCA_035475035.1 Arthrobacter sp. | reverse complement strand
CCGGCGGTGACGATCAAGAGGATGAGGATGGGGCTGGCGAACTGCCGGCCCAGCACCGCCCAGGCGTTGGCGCGGTGCGTGCGGACGGCGTTGGGGCCCAGGGTTTCGAGCCGCACGGCTGCTTCTTCCTCAGGGAGGCCAGCCGGGCTGGAGACCAGGCGTTCCAGTGTCTCCCCGGCGGTCAGGCCCGCGGCATCAGTGATCGGCACCTGGAGGGAGTTCCGCTCCCGGACGTTGAGCTCTGTCATGCCGGATCCGATCGGACGCGTCGATGTCGTACCGCTACCTTAGGGCAAGGGTACGACGCCGGGCCCCGGCCCACAGCCCCGGGTTTGGCTGGAAGGGCGAACCCGGGGCTGCAGGTGCCGGCAGGCTTGGGCTACAGGCAGCTGGGCTGGTAGGCGGGGTCCGCCGGGCCGGAGGCCTGGCCCAGTGCGTTCGCCACGAACTGGTGCACCACGGGGTCGTTCGGTGTCTGGTCGTGTTCGAAGGCATCGGCCGGGCACTTGTCCTGGATAGTGATGTTGGTGACCTGCCGGGACGGGCCCACCAGGAACTGGCTGTTATACGGGATTACCACTTCGTCGTGGATGGTGGAGATCACGGTGTAGGACGGGCCGGCTACGGTGTCGCCCTTGGCGTTGAGTTCCTGCATGAACGCCGACCCTGCCTGCTGGTCAGCGCACGCCGCGCAGCCCAGGGTGGTGTAGGCGGGGTCGGGGACAGCATCCGGCGGCGGCACGATCAGGCCCTGGGTGCCGTGGTTGGAGGGCGCAATCCCCACCAGGTGGTGGACGTACTTGGCGCCGCCCAAAAATTGCATGTAGTAGCGGGGCATCATTCCGCCCTGGCTGTGGCCCACCAGGTCCACTTCGTGTGCGCCGGTGGCTGCGCGGACGGCGTCAACGAACGGTTCGAGTTCCTTGGCGGAGTCCGCCACAGGTGCGGTTGCGTAGACGCCGTTGGTCTGGCCGTAGTTGAGGGCGAAGACGCAGTACCCGGCGCTCTTGAGGTAGGGCGACAAGGTGGACCAGTTCTTCGCCATGCTTTCGAACGTCCCGGGTACCAGGACCACGGGATAAGGGTGTTCAGCGGAGGGTTTGCAGGACCAGTCGTTGGCGCCCGGAGGGGCTATGTCCAGGGTGTCGGCCTGGGCGGGAACCCCGGAGAGCGAGCCGGCCAGGACGGCGGCTGCGGCAACGGACAGGGCGCGTTTCAGCAGTGACATAAAAACCTCTTTGTTCGTGTCAGCAATGGGAACGCAGCCGCGGCTTTGGCTTCGCTGTGCCTGCCAGGGCAGCGGCTGTGGTCCTGAAAATGCTAGGCAGCAAGGACGTCCACGTGGCCCGGACTGCACAAACGTGCGCGGAACGGAACCGCGGTCTGCCTGCTCTAAGCGGGCCACAGCACATCCCGGCAAAACTCGTTGTTACTGGTGAGTAGCTAATTCAGGATGACATCGTGCTGGTTGCACCGGAATCAGCACAACCCGAACAGCCCAGGGCGGACTGCACGATTGTGCACCAAGGGGCCGGCGGCCGGCCAACTACTTGACGGCGCTTGCGGCGTTCACGCGACCGTACGCCAGGCGCTCCGGGCGGCGCGGACGCCGCAGGAGTCGGTGGCCGCGTGGGCAAGGGAGACGTATGCCAGCGACCCGCTTTCCCGGGCCGCCCACCCGTACCCGAATCCAATCAGGCCCGCGCCCAGCAGCACAGGCCAGCGGCCCCGCGGATGGGGGCGGACGGACAGCGGGACCAGGTGCCAGGCGGTGAAACCGAGGGAGGGCCAGAGCCAGCCCAGGATCTTCCGGTCCGGGAAGACGGCCAGCGGCACGCCCCGCCACAGGGCTTCCTCGGCCAACGCGTTGGTGACGCCGATGCCGACGGCGGTGAGCGCCGCCGTCGGGCCCGCTCTCCGGGCGTTGGGGATCAATTCCACAGCGATGGCGCCGGCGGGCGGGACGAGGAGGACGCTCCACCTCAGCAATCTGCCCCGGGCTGCGGGTCCGGGCACCCGCCACAGATCCACCAGCCGACGGCGGCCGGCAACCGCAAGTGCGAGGCTCCAGCAGAGTGCCCAGTAGGCGCCGAACCCGGCCTGGTAGCCGCGCCGCTTCCCGAACCGGCGCACGGTGTACCGGAACACGGGGACCATCAGGGCGGGCACCGCGGCGGGCATTGTGGCAGCCGCTGCCCGGCGCCACGTGCTTTGTGCCTCCATGGCCGGGCCTACTTGAGGCTCAGCACCTGGTCGATGGGGCGGTTGTTGACGAACACCTGCGCGCTGGTGGCCCCGGACGCGGCCATGGCGGTGTACTCCAGCTGCGCCTTGGCCCGCGGGATGTCGCAGACGCCGCCGAGCATGAACTGCCCGGAGAGCCAGATGGTGATGGTGCTGCCGTTTAGTTCGCCGGCGAGATACGTCAGGCTGGACTGGTACAGGACGTTTATCAGCCCGGACTGTCCCACGTCGCGGCTCTTGTTCGCCAGCAGGGTCCCCACGCTGGGACCCACTTGGTCGGTGAACCGGACCGGGGCGGTGGTGGTGGCCACCAGGCTGTCACCGCAGCCGATCGCGGGCCCGGACCTGCCGCTGTCGCCCACGGCTACGTAGTAGATGGTCAGCGGGGCCACCTGCTCCGGCAGGCCCGTGGGTGCGGGTTCCCCGGCTGCGGGCGGGCCGGCGGGAGCGGACGACGGCGGCGCGGCAGCCGGGGAGGTGGGCGGGGCTGAGGTCCCGGTTGGGCTGGTGGGGGTCGCCGACGAGGTGGCGCCCGCCGTCGTGCTGGCGCTTGTTGCTGTGCTGGGGCTGGCGCTGCTGGGGCTAGCGCTGCTGGCCGTGGGGCTGGGGGCCGCAGAGCTGGTGGAAGGAGCCGGGGCCGGCGGGCCGAAGCAGCCTGTGAGGACGATCAGGCCGGAAAGCCCAAGAATGCTGAATGCCGACAACCCGGGCTTGGTCATGATGCCCCCTTGAACGCGGATGCCGCAGTTGCGGGACCCACGTTCAAGCTACGCCTGAGGGTTTCTCCACAACAGGGACTTAGGTCCGGTCCGGTGGCCGCACATGGAGGACCGTGGTGGCTTTGCCAATGCCGGAGGCGGCTCCAGGCCGGGGAGGTAGTCAACAGTTCTTGTCATGCAGTTAACCCGCGATTCATATCCTCCTCAAAGCCTGTCCAACAGCTGTAAATAGCGTGAGAGCCATGGACAACATCTCCCGCAGAACCCTCATCTCCGCTGGCATCGGTGCCGGCCTGGTTGCCGCACTGCCGAGTGCCGCCGTCGCCGTTTCAACCGCGGACGACGCCGGTCTTCGCACCGATCCCTTTATGCTCGGCATTGCGTCGGGCGAGCCGTGGCCGGACGGCTTTGTCCTCTGGACCCGCCTTGCCCTGAACCCGGTGGCGGAGGACGGGCTGGGCGGCATGCCGTCGCGGCCGGTCGCGGTGCAGTGGGAGGTCGCCGAGGACGAAGGCATGCGGAAAGTCGTAGCCCGCGGCGTGGAGCAGGCGCGGAGCGAGACCGCGCACTCGGTGCACGTGGAGCTGCGCGGACTGCAGCCGGGCCGGGAGTACTTCTACCGCTTCCGCACCGGCAAGCACATGAGTCCGGTGGGCCGAACCCTCACCAGCCCCGCACTGCATGAGACGCCGGCCGCGCTGGCCATGGCATTCGCCAGCTGCGCCCAGTACGAGCACGGCTACTTCACCGCGTACAAACGGCTCGCGGAGGACCACCCGGACCTGGTGCTGCATCTGGGCGACTACCTCTACGAGTACAAGAAGGACAGCTACGTGATTGGCGGCGGGAACCCGCGCGACCACGAGGGGCCGGAGACTGTGTCGCTGGCCAGCTACCGGCAGCGGCACGCGCAGTACAAGGCCGACGCCGACCTGCAGGCAGCGCACGCGGTGGCGCCGTGGGCGGTGGTGTGGGATGACCATGAGGTGGACAACAACTGGGCGGACGACGTGCCGGAGAACAGCGACGCCGGCCAGCTGAATGACACCGTGGAGCACTTCCGGCAGCGCCGCGCGGCCGCGTTCCAGGCGTACTACGAGAACATGCCGCTGCGCCCGTCCTCCCTGCCAGCCGGCCCGGACATGAAGATTTACCGGAGGATCCAGTGGGGCCAGCTGGCCAACTTCCACATGATGGATACGCGGCAGTACCGTGACGACCAGCTCGCCGGTGACGGCTGGCAAAAGAATGTGGCCGGGCGGCTGGCGGAGGACCGGACCATTACCGGCGCCGAGCAGGAGAAGTGGCTGCTGGATGGCTTCCGCAACTCCACCCAGCGGTGGGACATCCTGGGCCAGCAGGTCTTCTTCGCCGAACGCGACCGGGCCAAGGCGCTGGAGGTGGATGACGTCTCCATGGACGGCTGGGACGGGTACGCGGCCTCCCGCCGGCGCATCACCCAGGGGTGGATCGACGCGAAGGTGCGCAACGCCGTCGTCCTCACGGGGGATGTCCACCGCCATTGGGCCAACGACGTGAAGGTGGACTACAAGGACCCCGCCTCCCCCGTGGTGGGTTCCGAACTGGTGTGCACGTCCATCACCTCCACCGGCGACGGCACGGGCTCCACCACGGACGCCACCATGGCCTGGAACCCGCACCTGAAGTTCTACAACGACAACCGCGGCTACGTGGCCACCCGCATCACCAGGGACGCGATGACCGCGGACTTCCGGGTACTGGATCACGTCACGACGCCGGGCGCCCCGGTTTCGACGAAGGCCTCCTTCGAGATCCGCGACGGCGTCCCGGGACTGCAAGCGCGCGCCTGACCTTGCGCCGTGGCCTGGCGTCCCGTAGGGGCGGCGGGTTGGCCGCGTGTCGCCGGCTTCAGCGTTTGGGCGCGACGTTAAGGCGCTGAGCGCGTACCCGAGTCCGTGCTCGACCCCGTGGTCGGGACAAAGTTCCAGTCGAACGACCCATCGCCGTGCAGCGTGAGCCGAAGGAAACCCCGCGTGTCATTGAACCGCTTCTGGATGTATTTCGGCTTACTGGTGAACGGACGGGGATCGATGCCCCCGGTGGAAACCTGGAATGCGGTCATCCCGTCATCAACGCACTTGTCCGCGTTGTCCACCGGGCAGGTCCGCTCGTAATTGTGTTGTGACCCGGACAGCGTCAGCCGGACCCGGTGTTTCCACATCACGTCGATCCACGGCTTCTGGTCGCCCGCCCTGCCGTGCTCTGCGGTGTCCGAGGTGAAGTACGGCTCGTGGTACACCACTGCCAGGTGCTTGCCCGCCGCCTCTGCAGCCGAGAGGTCCTTATCCAGCCAGGCGGTTGTCGCCGCAGCCTGCTCCTTGTCGTACCGCCATTGCCCGGATGACAGGAACGCGAAGTGCCAGTTTCCAAAGTCCTTCGAGTACGGTTCCCCGCTCCCGATGTGCCCACGCTGCTGGTTGATCGCCGCTTTCTCCGGAGCCCCCGGGCATTGGCCGTTCATGAACTTTTCCAGGTCTTCGTTGCGGCCGGGTTCCCAGTCATGGTTGGGCCCGGTCACCCAGTACAGCTTGGGCTTGGTGCCGCCCCACAGCCGGTTCCAGTAGTTCACGTAGCCGTCGCAGTAGCCGGTTTCGTATTGGAAGTCGCCGAGCCCCAGGAACGCGTCGATCTCGTTGTTTTCCACGAGCTGGCTGATCGCCGCGCCGTTCCGCCCGGACGGGCTGTCAGGCTCGACGTTGCCGGCGGGGTTCATGTCCCCCACGGCCGCGATGTGGACATCAGGCACGGGCGACGGGGAAGGTTTCGGCTCGCCGGTACAACCGGTGGCACTGAGCGCCAGCAGGACTGCGGCAACGGCGGCCACGCGCTGGAAGGGTCTATGACGAGGGCGTGCTGGCTGCATCCCATAACCTCTTTCCAGCAGCAGGACCGCAGGCCTGCTTGCGGGAGACAGCCAAGCGCACCGGCACCTTTGATATTCCTTAGCGGCCGGGACGGATGTCAAGGGCGCAAGGCTGTGAGTTTTCCGGGTCCGGGTTCGGGGGGCCGAAGACTGGGCCCGGTCGTCTGTTGCAGGGTCAGGCGCAACGACAACGCGGGCCTGACGCTGAGCCTCGCGCTTGAACTTGCTCTGCGTGTTTCGCGCATTAGAGGTTGCGCTAAACGCGCAGATTTCCTATGATGTAGATCATGATCGGAGCCGGGCGGCTCGGTCCCCCTCCCCCAACAACAATGAGGTTGCTTCATGTCTGTCCCAATCAAGGCCACCATGGAAAAAGTTCCTGGCGGCATGATGCTGATCCCGCTGCTCATCGGCGCACTGCTGGGCACCTTCGCACCGGATTCGGCCAAGTTCTTCGGCTCGTTCACCGGTGCACTCTTCACCGGCGGCACCACCATCCTGGCCGTGTTCTACGTGTGCATGGGTGCCAGCATCGATATCAAGGCCACGCCCTACATCCTGAAAAAGGGCGGCGTCCTGTTCGGCAGCAAGATCCTGTTTGCCATCATCATCGGAGTGGTGGCCGGCCGGTTCCTGGGTGAACTTCCCATCAACGGCGGCCTCCTGGGCGGCTTGTCGGTCCTGGCCATCCTTGCGGCCCTCAACGACACCAACGGCGGCATGTACATGGCCCTGATGGGCCAGTACGGCAAGCCCAAGGACGTGGCGGCCTACTCCATCATGACGCTGGAGTCGGGCCCCTTCCTGACCATGGTGACGCTCGGCGTCGCCGGCCTGTCCGCCTTCCCGTGGCAGGCCCTGGTGGGCGCCATCATCCCCCTGCTCCTCGGAGCCATCCTGGGCGCGCTCGATCCCGCCATGCGGAAGTTCCTCTCCTCCGCTGCCCCTGTCCTGATCCCGTTCTTCGCCCTCGCGCTGGGCTTCGGCCTCAGCCTGAAGCAGGTACTCGACGCCGGGCTGCTGGGTGTGGGACTTGGCCTGTTCGTGCTGATCGGAGGCGGCGCTGTCCTGTTCTTCGCTGACAAGCTGACCGGAGGCTCCGGCATCGCCGGCCTTGCAGCAGCCACCACCGCAGGCAACGCTGCCACGGTTCCCATGCTGGTAGCCA
>DATIMT010000281.1:0-3416 GCA_035475035.1 Arthrobacter sp. | reverse complement strand
CGGAGTGGCCGGGTCGCGCGCTGGCGGTATCGGCGTCGGCCTGTCCACGTGCGGCGACGTACCCGTTGTAGGTGGTCACCTGCGTGCTGTACGAGCGGTAGCCGCTGGCCAGGACCATGGCCACACCGTCCGCTGCGGCCGCCGCGAACATCGCCTCGGCAGCAGCCGCCGTCGTGCTGTTCAGCAGCGCCGTCTCACCTGCGGCAGAAATGGTGACGGCGGGACCCACCAGATCGGCAGGGATATAGTCCGCCGGCTTCAGGGCCCGGTGCTTGTTCACGATGACCCACTGGCTGGCAGGGTCGTCCAGGGAAAACTGCCGCGCCAGTGCGGCCGACGGCGGCGGCGTGGGGGACGGCGCCTCCGGTGACTGGCCCGCGGTGGCTGCTTCCGCCGTCGGGCCGGCTGAAGCGGTGACGGCAGCAGGGGAGGGGGACGCGGAAGGGCCAGCGGACGACGGCGGCACCGCCTTGGGTGCCTCGGGCGTGCAGGCCGCCAGGACCGTCAGCCCGGCGCCGGCTGCGAGGAAGCGGGTGAAGCTGCGCCGACCGGGGGACCCGCATTGGTAGCACACCTGTGCTACACCTTCCGAAGCAGCATGCGGCGGATGGAATGGTCCGCTTCTTTGGTCAGCACCAGCTGTGCCCGGCCCCGGGTGGGAAGGACGTTCTCCTCCAGGTTTGGCTCATTAATCCGCTTCCAAATATCACGCGCGGTGCTTTCGGCTTCTTCATCGGACAGCGTGGCGTAGCGGTGGAAGTAGGACTCGGGCTGCGCGAACGCGGTGCTCCGCAGCTTCCGGAACCGGTCCACGTACCACTCCTCGATGTAGGAGGTCTTTGCATCGACGTAGATGGAGAAGTCAAAGAAGTCGCTCAGCGCCAGGCCCTGGCGGCCGTCATGCCGGGGCCGTGCCGGGGCCAGCACGTTCAGGCCCTCCACGATCAGCACGTCCGGGCGCCGGACCACCACTTCCTTGCCGGGCACGATGTCGTAGGTGACATGGGAGTACCAGGGCGCGCGCACTTCCTCGGCGCCGCCCTTGATCTCGCTCACGAAGCGCAGCAGCGCCCGGCGGTCGTAGGACTCCGGGAAACCCTTCCGGTCCAGCAGCTGCCGGCGCTTGAGCTCGGCCAGCGGATACAGGAAGCCGTCCGTGGTGATGAGCTCCACATTGGGGGTCCCCGGCCAGCGGCGCAGCATCTCGCGCAGAACGCGGGCAATGGTGGACTTGCCCACGGCAACCGATCCGGCCACGCCGATCACGAACGGGGTGCGCTGGGTCTGCTCGCCCAGGAACGTGGTGGTGGCCGCGTGCAGCTGCCCGGCAGCTTCAACATAGAGGTGCAGGAGCCGGGAGAGCGGCAGGTAGACATCCCTGACTTCCTTGATGTCCAGGGGGTCGCCGAGCCCGCGAAGGCGCAGCACGTCCTCTTCGTTGAGGGGCTGTTCCATCTGGGCTGCGAGCCGGGACCAGGTTTGCCGGTCCAGCTCCACGAACGGCGAGGCACCCTCCCCGTTCGCTTCATTGCGTTGCGAAGTCACGGTAAAGATTCTGCCCCGCGCCCGGCCCATCACGAAATGACGGTCCTGTTCAGCGCGGCGGCGCCCCGCCGGAGACACCCGCATGGGCGGCCGGCGGTTTAGAGCAACAGGCAGGCTGCCGATAGTCTTGGTGTTATGTGTGGAATCGTGGGATACGTAGGCCGTCCGGTTGACGGTGCAATTGACGGTCACAGCGCGTTGGACGTTGTCCTTGAGGGACTGCGGCGCCTGGAGTACCGGGGTTACGACTCTGCCGGTGTGGCAGTGGTGTCCGACGGGAACATCGAGTCCCGGAAGAAGTCCGGCAAACTGAGCAACCTGATTGATGAGCTGGAGGCCCGGCCGCTGCCCGAGACCCTCACGGGTATTGGGCACACCCGGTGGGCGACGCACGGTGGCCCGACGGACCGCAACGCGCACCCGCACCTGGCCGACGGCGGCAGACTCGCCGTGATCCACAACGGCATCATCGAAAACTTTGCCGAGCTCAAGCTCGAGCTGCTGGAGAAGGGCGTGACGTTCCTCTCCGAGACGGATACGGAGGTCGCTGCCGCGCTGCTGGCCGACATCCTCCGCAACGAGCTGGCCGGCGACCCGGCCAACGGCGGCCTGACCCGGGCCATGGAGCTGGCCTGCCAGCGCCTGGAGGGTGCCTTCACGCTGCTGGCCGTGCACGCGGACCAGCCCGACGTCGTCGTGGCCGCCCGCCGCAACTCACCGCTGGTGGTGGGCCTGGGCGAGGGCGAGAACTTCCTGGGCTCGGACGTCTCCGGGTTCATCGACTACACCCGCCGCGCGGTGGAGTTGGGCCAGGACCAGATTGTCACCATCACCGCGGACAGCGTGGAGATCACCGACTTCTTCGGCAACCCGGCGCAGGGCAAGGAATACCACGTGGACTGGGACCCGGCCTCCGCTGAAAAGGGTGGCTTCTCCTCGTTCATGGAGAAGGAAATCAATGACCAGCCCGACGCCGTGGCGCAGACCCTGCTGGGACGTTCGGACCTGGACGGCAAGCTGACCCTCGACGAGGTGCGGATCGATCCGGAGCTGCTGAAGCACGTCAACAAGATCATCGTGCTGGCCTGCGGCACCGCCGCGTACGCGGGCATGGTGGCCAAGTACGCCATTGAGAACTGGTGCCGGATCCCCACCGAGGTTGAGCTGGCGCACGAGTTCCGCTACCGGGATCCGATCCTGGACGAGAACACCCTGGTGGTGTCCATCAGCCAGTCCGGCGAGACCATGGACACCCTGATGGCCGTCCGCTACGCCCGGGAACAGGGCGCCAAGACCATCTCGATCTGCAACACCAACGGCTCCACCATTCCCCGGGAATCGGACGCCGTGCTGTACACGCACGCCGGCCCGGAGATCGCCGTAGCGTCCACCAAGGCCTTCCTGGCCCAGATCACCGCCGCGTACCTGCTGGGCCTGTACCTGGCGCAGCTGCGGGGAAACATTTTCTCCGGCCAGATCAAGGACGTCCTCGCGGACCTGAACAAGATCCCGGCGAAGATCCAGACCATCCTGGACAACGCAGGGCCGCTGCGCGAACTGGCCCGCAGCATGGCCAACGAGAAGTCCGTGCTGTTCCTGGGCCGCCACGTGGGCTACCCCGTGGCACTGGAAGGCGCGCTGAAGCTCAAGGAAATCGCGTACATCCACGCCGAAGGCTTCGCTGCCGGTGAGCTCAAGCACGGCCCCATCGCCCTGATCGATGACGGCCAGCCGGTGTTCGTGGTGGTCCCGTCCCCCCGCGGGCGCGACTCGCTGCACGCCAAGGTGGTCTCCAACATCCAGGAAGTCCGTGCCCGCGGCGCCCGCACCCTGGTCATCGCCGAGGAAGGCGACGAGGCCGTGAAGGCCTA
>DATIMT010000280.1:0-3114 GCA_035475035.1 Arthrobacter sp. | reverse complement strand
GCCCACCAGCGCACCGACATTGACGCCACCCAGTTCGGCGTCCCCCTGGCCGGTTCCCTGATCCCCTGGATTGACGCTGACCTGGGCAACGGCCAGTCCAAGGAAGAGTGGAAGGCCGGGGTTGAGACCAACAAGATCCTGGGAACTTCGGACGAGAACCGCATCATTTTGGACGGCCTCTGTGTCCGCATCGGTGCCATGCGCTCCCACTCCCAGGCGCTCACCCTTAAGCTCCGCGAGGACCTGTCCGTCGCCGAGATCGAGAAGCTCCTCGACGAGGACAACCAGTGGGCCAAGGTGGTGCCCAACACCAAGGAAGCCTCCATGGCCGAGCTGACCCCTGTGGCCGCGTCCGGCACCCTGGACATTCCGGTTGGCCGCATCCGCAAGATGGAGATGGGCCCGCAGTACATCAGCGCCTTCACCGTGGGCGACCAGCTCCTCTGGGGCGCCGCCGAGCCGCTGCGCCGCATGCTCAACATCGCCACCGGCAACCTGTAACGTCGGCAGCTGCCTTACGGAGCGGCCCCTGCCCGCATAACCGTGGCTGCCCAGCACCGGTTATGCGGGTAAGGGCCGTTTTTGTGTTCCGGGATGCCATTCGAGGAACGCCACCAGCCGTGCGCGGAGCTCCGCCGGCCGGTCCAGGTGGTTCCATTGCAGCCTGAAGACTCGCCAACCGGCCTCGATAAGCGCATTTTCCCGCCATCGCTCCGCGCGAAGCACTTCCTGCGTCGGTTTGTAGTCGGTGTACTTGACGGCGCCGTCGAATTCGATAATCACCCGGGATTCAGCATCGGCGAAGTCTGCCCGGAAAAGACCCTCCCGCGTGGGGATCTCTACTTGTGAGGCGAAAGACCGCAGGCCAAACGAATGCAGCAACAGCCTGGTCCGTGTCTCCCCCGCCGATTCCGATCGCGCATCCAGAACATCCAACAGCTCAGAAGCGCGCCTGCGCCCGCGCGTGACCCGGCTTTCGTCCAGCAGCCGCCGCATGGTGGCGATTGACGCGCCTTTACGGAGCGCGTGGTCGCCGATGACGGCAGCCTTGTCGCGGGTCAGGATCCGTGCGCAGTCCAGCACGGTCCGTTCAAGACTGGTAGTCAGGATCTCCCGGCCGTCGGGCATCCACAACGATGCCAGCTCGTTTTCTGTGAGCGGGAGGCGATGCGTCTGGACGTCCTTGCCAGCACTGGCCCTCGAATTGGAATACTGCGTTGTCACGTGAACCAGGGATCCGATGTTCCAAACATGGCAGCCGTGCAGCCTTGCCGCGCTCACATGGCTGTACCGGGCCTGCCCCGTTGTCGACTCGAAATGCGCCATGATTCGAAGCTCATCCCGGTCCCACGGCTTCAGGGTGCACCAATCAGCATGCCGGACGTATGCGCCGCGACGGAGCCGGAGCAGCACGCCGCCGCGTACCCCCGCCGTCAACAGCCGCTCGTCCAGGCCTGCGGCGGCCAGCTGTTGAGTCGAAGCCAAGGACGCTTTTGGCCACCGACGGTCGACCAGAGAGCGCACACTGTTCTGTTTCACTGTTCCAGCGTCTCTATTGGCCCCGTTATTCGTCAGCAGGAACGTCGCCTAAGTGGACAACTTGTCCGGATGACCGGCCCTCACCCGCATAACCGTTGTTGCCCAGCACCGGTTATGCGGGTAAGGGCCGGTCATGGGGTGGCGCAGGTGACTCAGGTCGCCAGGAACGTTAGGTAGCGCCGGGCAGCCTTGGCCAGGGCTGCCTGGGCAGCCGGGCCCAGCGGCGGTGTTCCGTCAAAGAGTTCGGGTACGACGGCGGCACCCCGGCCCGTGCCTTGGACTACCCATGTGCCCACCACCTTTCCCGCCGCAACCACCGTCTTCTTGAAGATGCCGTTGCCCCCGGGAACGATCAGGTCGGAATGCTCCGGCGCCAGGACGGGCGACCGGTCCGTATAGCCAAGGACGAACTCGTCGAATCCGGGCAGCAGCTGGAGGGAGCGTGCACCGGGGACGCCGGAGTCCAGGAGGGAGGCCACGTCCGGGGAGAGCCAGTAGCTGGCACCGTCGAACTCGAGCTCCACCAGCTGGTCCTGGACGTCCTGCAATGCCGCGCGCACCTCGGTCAGCGGAAGCTGTGTCCACCAGGCAAAGTCGCGGAGGGTGGCCGGCCCGTGGCTGCGGAAGTAGCGCACCAGGAACTCACCGATCGCCTCCTCACGCTCGAGTACGCGGGATGTGGGGATCCACTCATCGAAAGCCGCGATCAGCTGCTGGTTGCGGGAAAGCGGTCCCAGCACCAGCCAGCCGTGCCGGCACAGCGAGCCGAGAAGGTGGATGCCGCGCTGGCCATGCGTTGCCTGGCCGCCGGCATCGAATACCTTGAACAGCTCCGGGCGGCTGATGGGACCATCAGCCAGAATCCGGTCCAACGCCAGGTCCCGCGCCTTCTCAACGTCCGCCCAGGCAATGTCCAACTGCCGGTGCCGGCCGGCGATGCTCCGGTGAAGCCGCTCGGCCGTGAGGTCGAGCATCCAGCGCAGGTCCTCGGGAGCGACGAGATGGAGGGTTCCGCGCATGGGCCAGGACCTGACCACAGTCCCTGAATCAATGGCAGCACGGACGTCGGCGAGTCCCGCGGCGGGAACGCGAACCCCCACCGCCCAGAATGCAGCGGGCAGGTCCTGGGCCTGCATCGCGGTCATCCACTGGACCAGTTCCGGCACTGAAGTGCCACCATTCCCGGCGAGCTGCTGCGATAAGAGCCGGAGTCTTCCGATCGTCCTGGGGTCTCGCAGGGAACCATATGCAGTCATGCGCCCCATCCTAGGCCGGGTTACACCTGAAGCGCCTGCCTACAGCTCGAGGCCGATCAGCAGCGGCTCCGGGTGCAGCGAAATGCCAAAGCGGCGTTCGACGCCGGTACGCACCTCGCGTGCCACCGCCACCATGTCCGCGGCGCTGGCGGAGCCGCGGTTGGTAATGGCCAGGGTGTGCTTGGTGGACAGTGACGCCCGCCCGCCCGCCACGCCTTCCGCTTCCAGTCCGAAGCCCTTGCCGAAGCCTGCCTGGTCGATCAGCCATGCTGCAGAGAGTTTCACCAGCCCGTCCTTGCCCGCCGGATAGCGGGGAGCC
>DATIMT010000279.1:0-17266 GCA_035475035.1 Arthrobacter sp. | reverse complement strand
CGTTTTCCGCGTGGAAAACGACAAGTGCGGAGCAATCGATGGCGGTGGGACCAGGGACTTCCCGGGAAAGCCGACGCCGGTCCGCGCCGGGCACAAAAAAGCGCGGCCCCGGCCTTTGCAGGCCAGAGCCGCGCTTTCCTTAAGGGATCAGCGGCATGAACGGCTACTTGGCTGCGTTGTTCACCAGGGCGTCCGCGTTGCCGGGGGTCGTGGCAAACTGACTGGCCAGCTCCCGGACCACAGCCTTGAGTTCCTGCCGCAGGACTTCGGGGTCGATGGATGACGATGCCAGCACCGAGCGCTCCATCTCCACCGCCTGGGCAACAGCCTCCTTGCCCTGCTCAGTCAGCGACACCACATGGCTCCTGCGGTCCGAGGTACTGCGCACCCTGACGATGTGGCCGTGGGCTTCAAGCCTGCTGAGGGTCTTGCCCATGGTCTGCGCCTGGACGCGAACATACTGCGCCAGCTGGGCCTGGGTCATGGGTCCTTGCGCCGCAAGGACTTCGATGGCAATAACACCGGCATGGGTGAGTCCGATGGCGCCAAGTTTTTCATTCCAGGAGTGTTCGACGAGACGCGCAGCAGTGGACAGAAGGCGCCCAGTGGGCCAATGATCCATATCAGGCATAGCAGCCAGTATAGCCAAGTGCCGATTAGCACTGGCTCCACCCGCTTATTAGGCTGTTGTGTCCCGCCCGCAACAAGGAGAAAAACAATGGCCGAAAGACTGGTTACCGGCGACAAAGCACCCGCTTTCACCCTGCAGGATTCAACCGGCAAGGAGGTCAGCCTGGATCCCCGGCCAGGCCGCTCCACCATTGTCTACTTCTACCCGGCCGCGTCCACGCCCGGTTGCACTAAAGAAGCCTGCGACTTCCGGGACAGCCTCGCCTCCCTGCAGGCCGCCGGCTACGACGTCCTGGGCATCTCCCCCGACCCCGTTGAAAAATTGGCTAAGTTCGCCGACAACGAATCCCTGACGTTCCCGTTGCTCTCCGACGCAGACCACAGCGTGGCCGAGGCGTATGGCGCCTGGGGCGAAAAGAAGAACTACGGCAAGACCTACCAGGGGCTGATCCGCTCCACGATCGTGGTGGACCCGTCCGGCAACGTTTCCCTGGCCCAATACAACGTCCGGGCCGCCGGCCACGTGGCCAAACTGCGGAGGGACCTCAACCTGGACAACTGACCCGGGCTGCCGACCCGTCCCGCGCCTGACCGGCACGTGCCTGTCCGGCACATGCCCAGGGACGTGTCCGGCGCACCGCTACAATAGACACTGGCATCCGCCGTCGAACGTCCCGCGTTCACGGCAGGGAGCCGCGCGCGAGTGGTGAAATTGGCAGACACGCAGGATTTAGGTTCCTGTGCCTTCGGGCGTGGGGGTTCAAGTCCCCCCTTGCGCACACATGGATCCCCCGGCTTCGGCCGGGGGATCCTTTGCTTTAATCACCTGCCATTCCTGCTGCCGGATTCCTGCCTCCAATCGAAAAATCCAACGATCCACCCATCCGTCTCCGCCCGTCGGCCGAATAGCCATTGAGACACCAGCCAAGGGCAGGTGCCCACCCAAGGCAGACTGCACGCCACGGACACAACGTCCCCAGGCGGCAGGCAAAACGATCCAAGGAGAACTGAAATGCAGACCTTCAAGCGCACCACTTTCACCGTCGCAGGCGTTGCAGCGGCCGCTCTGCTCAGCCTCACCGCATGCGGCGGTTCCGGCAGCACCGCGGGCTCGTCGGCGTCATCGGCACCGATGTCATCCGCCCCCAGCTCCAGCATGGCGTCCCCGTCCGCCAGCGCAAAAGCCAGCTCCTCGGCAGGCGCCATGAGCCCGGCCGCCAACCTGGTGGGCCCCGGCTGCGCCGCCTACGCCAAGCAGGTTCCCACCGGCGCTGGTTCGGTCGAGGGCATGGCCCTCGATCCGGTGGCCGTCGCCGCCTCCAACAACCCGATCCTGACCACGCTCACCGCAGCCGTCTCCGGCAAGCTGAACCCCAAGGTGGACCTGGTGGACACCCTCAACGGCGGCGAATTCACCGTCTTTGCACCCGTTGACGACGCCTTCAAGAAGATCGACGCCGCCACCATCGACACCCTGAAGACGGACGATGCCCTCCTGAGCAAGATCCTGACCTACCACGTAGTCCCCGGCCAGATCACCCCCGACAAGATCGCCGGCACGCACGCCACGGTCCAGGGCGGCTCCGTGACCGTGACCGGCAGCGGCGACAACCTCAAGGTGGACAACGCCAACGTCATCTGCGGCGGCGTGAAGACCAAGAACGCAACGGTCTACCTGATCGACTCGGTCCTGATGCCCAAGTAAGCCCCTCCAACTGCCCCAGCCCAGGCCGGGTCCGCTGCGAACCAGCGGACCCGGCCTTGGCGCGCCACACGCACACCTGGGACCGGCCCCAAGTCCTGTCCCCTAGACTGGATCCCGGCCCGCAAGCGGCGGAGCCGGCAGCATCCAGAGGTGATAAACGAATGCCCAGCAGTACATCGCGGCGTACGGTCATCAAGGCCGGCGCCGTCCTCATGGCGCTGGGCGTGACGTCCTGCACGGGCGTGCCGTCCCCCTCCCCCACGTCCCGGACGCCCAATTCCACACCGGCGGAACCTGTTGCCACCTTCAATTTCGGCACCGCTGCCCAGCCCCTTGGACTGGACCCGGCCCTGTCCAGCGACGTTGAGTCACAACGCATCACCCGGCAGATCCTTGAAGGCCTTGTGGGCGTGGACCAAACCACCGGCAAGCCCACGCCGCTGCTGGCCACCGACTGGAACGAGTCCAACGAAGGCCGGACCTACACCTTTAAACTACGCACCGGCGTCACCTTCCAGGACGGCACCCCATTCAATGCCGACGCCGTCTGCACCAACTTCAACCGCTGGTTCGCTTTTCCCGCCGAGCTGCGGAAGCAGGCGCCTGGCAGTTCCTTCAAGGGCGTATTCAAGGCGCACTCGGACGAACCGGAGCTGTCCATCTTCAAGAGCTGCACCGCTGTGTCGCCGGACACGGTGCAGATCGACCTGACGCAGCGGTTCACGGCGTTCCTCCAGGCGCTGACCCTGCCTGCCTTTGCCATCGCCTCCCCCGCGGCCCTGGCCTCCGGCAAGGCCGACATCCTGGACCAGAACCGCGGCGGCCAAGCCATGTCCGCGTTTGCCACCAACCCTGTGGGGACGGGGCCCTTCACTCTGGCCGCCTGGGGCAGCGACAACCTCACCCTGTCCAGCAACAAAACCTACTGGGGCGACCGCGGCCAGATCGCCACCATCAACTTCCTCGCCTATAACCACCCCCAGATCCGCCTCCAGGCCCTGCTGGACGGAAAAATCGACGGCTACGATGCGGTGACGGTCGGCAATTTCGACCAACTGGTCAAGCGCGGCAAGCAGATCGTCCAACGGGACCCGTTCTCGGTGATATATGTGGGCATCAACCAGGACATCCCGGTGCTCCAGAACCAGAAGATCCGGCAGGCGGTGGAACTTGCGATCGACAAGGAAACCCTCATCCGGAAGTTCTTCATCGACAACACCGCCAAGGCCACGCAGTTCGTGCCGCCCAAGATCAGCGGCTTCAACAACGACGCCCCTGAACTGGGACACGATCCTCTGAAGGCAAAGGACTACCTCAAGGACGGCGGCTATGCGGGCGAGGAACTGAAGTTCTACTACCCCATGAACGTCACCCGGCCCTACCTGCCCACGCCCGAGAAGGTTTACGCCGAGCTCAGCCGCCAGCTCACCGCCGTCGGCTTCAATATCCGGCCTGTCCCGGTCGACTGGGCGGACGGCTACCTCCAGAAAGTCCAGTCCGCCGGCGACCATGCACTCCACATCCTGGGCTGGAACGGCTCCTATTCGGATGCGGACAACTTCGTCGGGCCCCTCTTCGGCGAGAAGAACGGCGAGTTCGGGTACCAGGATCCCCAGGTCTTTTCGAAGATCAACCGGGCGCGGGGCCTGCCGGACGGCAAAGAGCGTGATGAGCTTTATCACACCATCAATGCCCAGATCGCCGCGACGGTGCCGGCAGTTCCGATCGCATTCCCCATCTCCGCGCTCGCCCTGTCAGACCGTGTCCTGAGCTACCCGGCATCACCGGTCTTAAACGAAGTTTTCACGAAGGTCCAGCTAAAGCCTTGACGGGCCGGGCCAATTTCAGTATGCGGGCCGCGCGGGGATATTCTGTGACAGCCAGAGCCGCTGCAATCGGAGACTGATCGTGACCTTCATTTCCAAGACCCCACACGCCGACGTTGTCCTGATAGGCGGCGGCATCATGAGCGCCACGCTGGGGGCATTCCTCAAGCAGCTGGAGCCGGACTGGACCATCTCCCTGTTCGAACGGCTGGACCAGCCGGGCCTTGAAAGCTCCGACCCCTGGAACAACGCAGGAACGGGCCACGCCGCCCTCTGCGAGCTCAACTACTCCCCGGCAGCCAAAGACGGCTCCGTCAGCCCCGCCAAGGCACTGGTCATCAACGAACAGTTCCAGCTTTCCCGCCAGTTCTGGTCCCACCTGGTGGACAACAACCTCATCGGCTCACCGAAGGGGTTCATCAACACTGTCCCGCACATGAGCTTCGTGATCGGTGAGGACCACACGCGGTTCCTGAAGACCCGGTATGAGGCACTGAAGCCGCACACCCTCTTCCGGAGCATGGAGTACTCCGAGGACCACGCGCAGATCGCCAAGTGGGCGCCGCTGATCGTCAAGGGCCGCGACCCCAAGCAGCGCATCGCCGCCACGCGGGCCGCCGAGGGTACCGACGTCGACTTCGGCGCACTGACCCGCGAGCTGACCGGCTACCTCGGGAACAACGGCGTCGAAATCAACTACGGCCACGACGTCACCGGCATCTCCCGCGCATCCGACGGCGGCTGGGACCTGACGCTGAAGCACCCCCGGTCCGGGGAACACGGCAAGATCCACGCCAAGTTCGTCTTCGTCGGCGCCGGCGGCGGAGCCCTGCACCTGCTGCAGGCCTCCGGCATCCCGGAAAGCAAGGGCTACGGCGGATTCCCCGTCTCCGGCCAGTTCTTCCGCTGCACCGACGAGGCCATCGCAGCCCAGCACAGCGCCAAGGTCTACGGCCAGGCTTCGGTGGGCGCACCCCCCATGTCCGTCCCGCACCTGGACACCCGCTACGTCAACGGCAAGCGCTCGCTCCTGTTCGGCCCGTACGCGGGCTTCTCCACCAACTTCCTGAAGAACGGCTCCTACCTGGACCTGCCGCTGTCCATCCGCCCGGGCAACATCATCCCGATGCTCGCCGTGGCCAAGGACAACATGGACCTCACCGCCTACCTGGTGAAGGAAGTAGTGAAGCGGCACGACCAGAAGGTGGAAGCGCTGCGCGAGTACTACCCCGAGGCAAAGGGCGGGGACTGGGAACTCATTACCGCCGGCCAGCGTGTACAGATCATCAAGAAAGACCCGCAAAAGGGCGGCATCCTCCAGTTCGGAACCGAAGTGATAGCCGGCCGTGACGGCTCCATCGGTGCGCTCCTGGGTGCATCGCCCGGAGCATCAACCGCTGTCCCCATCATGATCGAGCTGCTCCAGAAGACGTTCCCCCGGAACTTCAAGGGCTGGCAGTCCAAGCTCAAGGACATGATGCCCGGCTACGGGGTGAAGCTGGATGAGAATCCGGAACTTGCCGCGGAGCTGGAACGGGCAACGGCCAAGTCCCTCCAGCTGGGGAGCGTTTCCGCCAGCCACTGACCCTGCCGGGGCCAGCGGCTGGCACCCCCAGGGCATGTACCAGTCACTCAGACCCCCAGGAGACCACCCATGTTCCGGCTGGCACACCTTTCCCTGGCGAACCGGGCCCTGATCGCCCTGATCACCGTCTTCGCATCGGTCTTCGGCGTCATCACCATGTCGTCGCTGAAGCAGGAACTGATTCCCTCCATTGAGTTCCCGCAGATCACGGTACTCAGCTCCATGCCGGGAGCGTCGCCCGAAGTGGTGGACAAGCAGGTCAGCGGTCCGCTGGAGAAGGCGCTAAACGGCGTGGAGGGGCTGGAATCCACCTCCTCCACGTCACGCACCGGCGTCTCCCAGATCACCATGGTGTTCACCTACGGATCGAACCTGGACCGCGCCAGGAACCAAATCGACCGGGCCATCTCCAACGCCAAGCGGACGCTGCCCAGCGACGTCCAGCCGCAGGCCATCGCCGGGAGCATCAGCGACTTTCCCATCGTCTTCCTCGCCGTCTCCTCGGACAAGCCGCTCAGTGAGCTGAACGCCGATCTGCAGCGCCTCAGCGTGCCCCGGCTGCAGAAGATCGACGGCGTCCGCAGCGCCGATGTTACCGGCGGCGCCTCCCAGCACATCGAGATCCTCCCCCGGACCGATGCGATGGCCGCGGCGGGTACAAGCCTCACCGCCATCCGCGACGCCCTCTCCAACAACGGCTCGCTGGTCCCGGCCGGCACCCTGGAGGACCAGGGCAAGACCCTGTCCCTTCAGATCGGCAGCCCGGTGGACTCCCTGGACGCCATCAAGGCGCTGCCGCTGGGCGGAGCCAAAAACGCCGCGACCATCGGCTCCGTTGCCGACGTTTCCATCAAGGATGACGAACGCACCTCGATCACCCGCACCAACGGGGCGGAGACGCTGGCCATTTCCGTCACCAAGAAGCCCGAAGGCGACACGGTGGGGATCTCGCACGCCGTGCGGGACTCCCTGGATGACCTGCAGGCGGAACTGGGCTCGAACGCCAAGTTCACCCCCGTGTTCGACCAGGCACCGTTCATCGAAAAGTCCATCAAGGACCTCACCACGGAGGGCCTGCTGGGGCTGGGGTTCGCCGTCGCCGTCATCCTGCTCTTCCTGATGTCCGCCCGTTCCACCCTGGTGACGGCGGTGTCCATTCCGCTGTCCCTGCTGATCACGTTCATCGGCCTGTCCGCCACCGGCTACTCGCTGAACATCCTGACGCTCGGCGCGCTCACCATCGCGATCGGACGGGTGGTGGACGACTCCATCGTCGTCATCGAAAACATCAAGCGCCACCTCAGCTACGGCGAGGAAAAGTCGACGGCGATCCTCACCGCCATCCGGGAGGTGGCAGGCGCCATCACCGCCTCCACCCTGACCACGGTGGCGGTATTCCTACCCATCGCATTCGTCGGTGAACTGGCCGGTGAACTGTTCCGGCCCTTCGCCCTGACGGTCACCATGGCGCTGCTGGCATCGCTGCTGGTGTCCCTGACCATCGTCCCCGTGTTGGCCTACTGGTTCCTCAAGAACCCCAAGGGCGCAGCCGGTGGAGTACCCGCAGGCCCAGCCGACGCCCGGCGGACCGCTGCGGAGGCCAAGGCGAAGGCCCACGACGCCGAACAGCGCAGCCGCCTGCAGCGCGGCTACCTCCCCATCCTCAGGTCCACCCAGAAACACCCGGTCATCACCTTGGTGGCCGCCGTCCTGGTGCTCGGCGCCACCGGCGCCATGACGCCGCTGCTGGCCACCAACCTGCTGGGAAACTCGGGCCAGAACAGCCTGACCGTGCGCCAGGTGCTGCCGGCCGGAACCAGCCTGGCCGACACCAGTGCCGCAGCCATCCGGCTCGAGGAGGTCCTCCGGGGCATCGACGGCATCAAGGACGTCCAGGTGACCTCCGGCAATGCCCAGGCCGGCTTCGCCGCACTGACCTCCACCGGCTCCTCCAACTCCACCTTCACGGTGGTCACGGACGAGAAGGCCAACCAGGAGCGGCTCCAGGAGACCGTGCGCTCCGAGCTGGCCAAGGTTCCCGATTCCGGCAAGGTATCCGTGGGCACGCAGCAGGGCGGCCTGGGCACCTCGTCCACCGTGGACATCACCCTGAAGGCTGCCACCAGTGCAGACCTGCAGACCGCCAGCGACACCATGGTCGCGGCCATGACCGACGTGCCCGGCACCAGTGAAGTGGCCAGCAACCTTGCGGCCAGCCAGCCAGTGGTGCAGGTCAAGGTGGACAGGGCCAAGGCCGTCGCCGCTGGCCTGAACGAGCAACAGGTAGCCGGTGTACTGGCGTCCACCATCAGCCCCATCCCCGCCGGCACGGTACGGATCGACACCAACGATTTCCCCGTCCGGATCGGGCAGGGCACCAGGTTCACCAGCATCGACGCCGTCCGGAACATCCCGCTGCCCGCGGGTGGCCGGCCGGTGACGCTGGGAAGCATCGCTTCCGTGGAACAGGTGGACATCCCCGTCTCCATCACCGCAAGCAATGGTGAGCGCACCGCCAAGGTCTCCATCACGCCGTCGGGCTCCAACCTGGGTGCGGTGAACACCGAAGTCCAAAAGCGCCTGGCTGATGTCCAGCTGCCGCCGGGAGTCACCGCCACGATCGGCGGTGCCACCACCCAGCAGGCAGACTCCTTCCGGCAGCTGGGGCTGGCCCTGCTGGCCGCCATCGCGATCGTCTACGTGATCATGGTGGCCACGTTCAAATCCCTCATCCAGCCGCTGATCCTGCTGGTCTCGGTACCGTTCGCAGCGACCGGCGCAGTGGCCCTGCTCCTGCTCACCGGAGTGCCACTGGGCCTGCCGTCGCTCATTGGCATGCTGATGCTGGTGGGCATCGTGGTTACCAACGCCATCGTGTTGATCGACCTGATCAACCAGTACCGGCAGCCCCGGGACGGACGGCCCGGCATGAACGTGGCAGACGCCATCACCAACGGCGCACGGCAACGTCTCCGGCCCATCCTGATGACGGCACTTGCCACGGTCTTTGCCCTGACGCCGATGGCCCTCGGCCTTACCGGCGGTGGCGGGTTCATCTCGCAGCCGCTGGCCGTGGTGGTGATCGGCGGGCTGGTGTCCTCCACCGCGCTGACCCTGATCCTGGTTCCGGTACTGTACCGGCTGGTGGAGGGACGGCGCGAGAAGAAGGCACTGCTGCGGAACCTGCAGGCCCTTCCTGAGGTGGGCCCGGGGGCCGACGTCGACGCCGAGTTCAGGGACTGGACTACCGGCCAGGTACCCAAGGCCAGCGGGCGGCGCGCCGCTCCCGGCGCAGAATAAAACAGCGGAATATTTCCTGCGCGGCTGCGTTGTATCCGTCGATAGATGCAAATGCATCTAAATTGGTTTAGACTGGAGCCAAGCCCAGCAAGTCCAGGAACGGAAAGGCACGTCATGCAGATCGGTGTTTTCAGCGTCAGCGACATCACTACGGACCCCACCACCGGCCGTACGCCCACCGAGAACGAACGCATCAAGGCCTCGGTGGCCATCGCCAAAAAGGTCGAAGAAATCGGGATGGATGTCTACGCCATCGGCGAGCACCACAACCGGCCCTTCTTCTCCTCCTCCCCCACCACCACCCTCGCCTACATCGCAGCCCAGACCGAGCGAATCATCCTCTCCACTGCCACCACACTGATCACCACCAATGACCCGGTGAAGATCGCCGAGGACTTCGCCATGCTCCAGCACCTGGCCGACGGGCGCGTGGACCTGGTCCTGGGCCGCGGCAACACCGCCCCGGTGTACCCCTGGTTCGGCAAGAACATCCAGGACGGCGTGGAACTGGCGATCGAAAACTACAGCCTCCTGCGCAAACTGTGGGACGAGGACACCGTCAACTGGTCCGGCAAGTTCCGCACCCCGTTGCAGAACTTCACCTCCACGCCCCGGCCGCTGGACGGCGTGGCTCCGTTCGTGTGGCACGGCTCCATCCGCACCCCCCAGATAGCCGAGGTGGCAGCCTATTTTGGTGACGGCTTCTTCGCCAACAACATCTTCTGGCCGAAGGAGCACTACCAGCAGCTGATCGGCCTCTACCGCGAGCGGTACGAGCACTACGGCCACGGCAAGGCGGACCAGGCAATCGTTGGCCTCGGCGGCCAATTCTTCATGCGGAAGAACTCCCAGGATGCGGTAAACGAATTCCGCCCGTACTTCGACAACGCCCCTGTGTACGGCCACGGACCGTCCCTGGAGGACTTCACCTCCCAGACCCCGCTGACCGTGGGCAGCCCGCAGGAAATCATCGAAAAGACCCTGACCTTCCGCGAGTACTTCGGCGACTACCAGCGCCAGCTGTTCCTGATCGACCACGCTGGGCTGCCGCTGAAGACTGTCCTTGAGCAGCTGGACCTGTTCGGCGAGGAAGTCCTGCCCGTCCTCCGCAAGGAGTACGCAGCCCTCAAGCCCGCCCACGTTCCGGAGCCGCCAACCCATGCAGGCCGCGTGGCTGCCCTGCTGGCATCGCAGGACGCCGAAAAAGCCACGTCGGAGGCGTGATGGCTGCCGGAGGACCGGAATCACCGGTGCGGCTCGCTGCCGAGACCTGGGAGTCGCTGTTCCGGGCCCAGGTTGCGGTGATGCGGAAGCTGCAGTCCGGGCGGGCGTTCAGGAAGCTGGCGTTGAATGAATACGACGTCCTGTTCACGCTCTCCCGCTGCCCGTCCGGCTGGCTGCGGCTCAACGAGCTCAACGACAACGTGCTGTTGAGCCAGTCCAGCCTCAGCAGGCTCGTGGAGCGGCTTGAAAAGCGGGGGCTCGTGGCCCGGATGCCGGCGCCCGAGGACGGCCGCGGCGTGCTGCTCAAGCTGACGGACGAAGGGCGGGAGCTGCAGAAGGAGATTGGCCGCGAACACGTCAGGGACATCTCAGCGCTGGTGGGGCCCGCACTCACGGCCGCCGAGCAGAAGGAACTGATGCGGCTCACCGACAAGCTGCGGAGCTCGCTGGGTCCCCTTCCCGGGTGACAGCCGCGGCCCGGTCCTGCGCCAGCCCGGAGTCAACCCAGCGCCACCAGCCGGGAGGGATCCTCGCCCGGCAGGTCCCCGCTGACCACGGCCGTGACGCGCAGCTGGTTCAACACCAGGCTTCCGCCCACCGTGGAAAGGAAGGCCGTGTCCGATGAATCCCGGCCGGCAGTAATACGCAGCATCGATTCCCGCGGGGCAAGCCCCGTGGGATCGATGACGTGCCAGGCGCCTTGCACGTACGCTTCCGCCACGGCGTGGAAATCCATGGGGTTCAGGCCCGGCGCGTAGACAGCCGCCAGGCGGGCCGGAATGTCCTTGGAGCGGAGCAGGGCGATGGCCAGGTGTGCAAAGTCACGGCAGACGCCGCGCCGGCTGAGGAGGGTTTCCACCGCACCGTCCGTGCCGCGCGAGGAGCCACTGATATACCGCAGTTCCCCGTTCACCCAGTTGCGGACTGCGTGCACCAGGTCCGCCTCCTGCAGCCCCTCGAACTCCGCGTACGACGTGGGCAGCAGCCGGTCCGACTCCGCATAACGGCTGGGACGGACGTAACGGATCCGGTCGGCCAGGCTGGCGTCCTCCGGGGCGGCGCGGCCGGCCACCGTGGCCGAATATTCCACCGCGACGTCGGTGGGTTCGGCGAACTCCATGTAATGGAACCGGCCGCCGTGGTGGTCGGAGACTTCGGTGAGGGGTACCTCTGCCCCGCCGGCCCTGACGGAGAGTGATTCTTCGAAGGATGAGTAGCCGCTGTTCCTCGCTACGGCGATGGCCATGGCCACCTTGGTGTTGGCGATGGTCCTGAAGGCCAGGCGTGCGGAAACAGAGCGTTCCATGTCTCTCCGGGGGTGTTGGGGGCGTGAAGGCCAGTCGCCTGCCGGGGTACTTGTGAGTGCCGGCGGCCGGACTAGTTTTTGACCTTCAGCGACATTAGCATCCGCTGCACGTTGGCAAAGTCAGCGCTCTCGTTGACGTACTGGGCCGCCTGGCCGAGGGTGTCGAAGGCCTTTGCCGGCGCCACTTTCTCATCCGGGGCAAAGGCCTTCAGGGCCACCAGGTCGCCGAAGGAGTAGTCGCCCTTGCCGGCCGGTCCGCGCACCACGTTGCGCAGCTGGCACGCCTGCCCGTCCGTCCCGCCCACCAGGTTCGTGATGCCGTAGGAACCGAAGTAGCGGTACCCCTGGATCACCCGGTAGACCATGCGCGGCGGGATGGTCCCCTCCCCGCCCTCGGCGGAGAGCTCAAACGGCACGCTGCTGACCACCGTGTACGGGCGCCGTGCGCTTTCAGGGCAGTCAGCGGACGACGGCGGCAGCCCGGTCCGGAGCGCGGCGACGAAGGTTCCGTCGGGCTTCTTCACCTCGACCTTCAGTCCGCCGGGAAGCACACCTTCCTCCGGCGGCACCGACTGGGCGATCCAGTCCGTGGGCAGGTCGAAGCTAACGGTCCTTGCGGGATCGGAAAACGTCTTCCAGGAGGCCGCGGTGGCCGCGCCCTGGGGCTCGCCGGGCGTTGCGGAAGCGGAGGCCGGGGCGCCGCCGGCAGCATCGGGTGAGGCGGATGCTGTTCCCGATGGTGGTGACCCGGGCGCTGCCGTTCCGGACGCTCCCGCTCCGGGCGCTGCCGTTCCGGATGGTGCCGGCTGCGCCGTCCATCCCGGGCCGGCGGCCGGCGTTGCGGAGCATCCAGCCAGCAGAACCACGGCCGCCACCAGGGACATTCGGGAAAGCGCGCCGAATGCGGTCAATTCTGCGTTGCCTGTCATGGGAGCCAGCCTAGTTGCGCTGTGGCCCCTCTCCGGGCCGGCGCGGTGGTGTTTCGTGCCCCCAGGCAACAGTTGTTCGCTCGCCCCATGTACGACTCCCCCAACCAGCCCGGCAGCCAACGTTCACGCCGGCACCTGCCCGGCGTGTCGCCGTCGGACGGTTACCACCCTGGCCTGGGACTAGGCTGGAGGTTATGGCGGAAGAGCAGCACGGCGCAGCCGAAGACAATCCCGCGGATATTTCCGCCCTGGACATCGTCGACTGGCGGCTGAGGACCTTTGCGCTTTACGACCACGTCCGCAGGATCTCCGCCGACAGCCCATCGGAGGCCCACTCTTACTGGCGCCACCAGCGGGACCTGATGTTCGCCACCCATCCGGCTTCGGCCCTGACCTCGGCGGACAAGGCGCGGTTCTCGGGTTTGAAGACTGCCGACTACGATCCCATCTACCGGTTCCACGTACCACTGACCAAGGAAGGTGCGGGCCGGGAAATGAGCGTCGACACCGCCACCGACGGCGTGGTCCACTTTGTCCGGCTGGGCACATTCGACCTCCCGGAAATGGGTCAGTTGGGAGTCTGGAAACTTCACGGATATGGCGGCGGCATCTTTGTTCCGTTCCGCGATGCCACGGCGGGCCAGCCGGGTGGAACCTACGGCGCCGGCCGATACCTGCTGGACACCATCAAGGGCGCCTTCCACGGCGTCAACGACACCGGGCCCGGCGCTACGTACGTCCTGGACTTCAACTTTGCCTACAACCCCTCCTGCGCGTACAACGAGGCCTGGGCGTGCCCGCTGCCCGGGCCGTCCAACCGGCTGGCAGTGGAGATCCCCGTGGGCGAGCTGTACTGAGGCATGGCGGTTGCTTGTGAGCGCCCTGGGCGCATCCCGTTCCTGCCTCCTGCCAACGGCGCCGAGCGTGCTGCCGGTGCCGCCGCATGAGGGAGGGAACGTCCCTCCCCGTAGTCCCGGAAACGTCAACCCGGCGCTTTCCCACCACCCGGCACTACCGGGGGATCCTGCGTTTTCCCGTCATCCGTCAGCTGCTCCGTTTCTCGGGTGTTGGCGTGATCTGCACCGCGGCATCGCTTGGCCTCTACGCCCTGCTGCGGCCGTGGCTTGGCGCCCAGCTTGCCAACGCCGTGGCGCTGGTCCTCACGTCCCTGTTGAACACCGCATTGAACCGGCGGCTGACGTTCAAGATCGCCGGGGGTCAACGCCGCACCCGTGACCACTTCAATGGCCTGGTGGTGATTGCCGTGGCGCTGGTGATCACCGGCAGCAGCCTGGGCGTGCTGCACTGGTTCAATCCGGATGCCACTGTCGGTGACGAACTGATGGCCACCACGTTGTCCGGCTTCCTGGCAACCGCCGTGCGCTTCAGCATGCTGCGGCATTGGATCTTCCGGCGCGCGCGCCACCGCTAAGGCGAAGTGGGCCCGACGTCAGCGGGTTTGGCCCGCGCCAAGGTTCTTGACACGGGCAACGGCGGCGCTGACCGCTGCCGCAGCCAGGTCCAGGTCCCCGCGGGTCACCGAGGCGTCGAAACTGAAACGGACGGCAGTCTGCGCCATCTCGGCGGGAATCCCCATGGCGGTGAGCACGGTGGACGGCGCGTCCGAGCCGGCAGCGCAGGCCGAGCCGCTGGAACAGACCACGCCGTGCCGTTCCAGCTCCAGGAGCACGGACTCGCCACTGGTTCCGGGGAAGCAGAACGATGCAATGGAAGGCAGCCGTTCAGTGGGGTGGCCGGTGAGGACGGCGTCCGGAACGCCGCCTGCCACCGCACCAATGAACCGGTCCCGCAAGGCCGCCACCCTTGCCTGCTCCTCTGCCTGCCGGTCCCGGGCCAGCGTCAGGGCAGTCGCCAGCCCCACGGCCCCGGCCACATTTTCCGTTCCCGAACGGCGGCCCCGTTCCTGGCCGCCGCCGTGGATGACCGGTTCCAGCCGCATCCGGCTCCGGACGAAGAGCATGCCGCAGCCTTTGGGTGCCCCCAGCTTGTGCCCGGAGATGCTCATTGCATCCACCCCCAGGGCCTTGGTATCGAGCGGCAGCCAGCCGGCTGCCTGGACGGCGTCCGTGTGGAAGGGGATGCCGTGCTCATGGGCACGTTCAGCCAGCGCGGCGATGGGCTGGATGGTGCCTACCTCGTTGTTGGCGTACATGATGCTGACCAGGGCAGTCTCCGGCCGCAGCACCGCTGCCAAAGCGTTCGGCGTGACCTGGCCGGCGCCGTCCACGGGCACGACGTCCACCGCAAAACCGTGAAAGCGCTCAAGGTAACGCGCGGATTCCTCCACGGCAGGGTGTTCGACGGCGCTGATCACCACCCGGTTCAAGGACGGGTTTGCAGCCTGCCGGGCCAGGGCAATGCCCTTGACGGCAAGGTTGTCCGCTTCCGTTCCACCTGAAGTGAACACCACGTCGCCCTGCCGGCAGCCAAGGACGCCGGCCACCGACGCCCGTGCCCCGGCAAGCGCCGCGGCTGCCGCCTCACCGAGTGTGTGGTGGCTGGAGGCGTTCCCGAATGAGCCTGTGAAGTAGGGCCACATGGCGTCCAGCACTTCGCGGCGGACCGGGGTGGTGGCGGCGGCGTCAAGGAAGATCACGGCAGGCTCACCCGACGGTCAGTTCGACGTCGAGGCCCAGGTCCAGCGCGGCCACGGTGTGTGTCAGGGCGCCTACGGAGATGACGTCCACTCCTGTGGCGGCAATGGCCGCGACGGTGCCGGGGTTCACGTTGCCGCTTGCCTCCACGCGGGCCCGTCCGGCCACCAGTGCCACGCCGGCCTCCAGCTCTGGCACCGTGAAGTTGTCCAGCATGATGGTGTCCACGCCGGCAGCCAGCACGGGTTCGATCTGTTCCATGCTGTCCACTTCCACTTCAAAGTGGGTGGTGTGCCCCAGTTGGGCTTTGGCGGCCAGCAGGAGCCCGGTGAGCCTTGCCGGGTCTCCCCCGGTCATCACGGCCAGGTGGTTGTCCTTGGCCAGCACCGCGTCGGAGAGGCTGTACCGGTGGTTGAAGCCGCCGCCGCACCTCACGGCGAACCGTTCCAGGATGCGCAGGCCCGGTGTGGTCTTGCGCGTGTCGGTGATGCGGGCCCGGGTTCCCTCGGCGAGGCGCACGAAGCCGGCGGTCTTCGTGGCAATGGCGGACATCCGCTGGACCAGATTGAGTGCCACGCGTTCCGCCATCAGCACCGAGCGGGCACTGCCGCTGACCCTGGCAAGGTGCGTACCGGCGTCGAACGCTTCCCCGTCGGCAACGAGCAGCTCCACCCGGGTGGCGGGGTCCACCAGCTGCATGGCGTCCCGGAAGACCGTGGCGCCGCTGAGGACGCCCGGAACGCGGGCGTTGAGGACGGCGGTGGCACTTGCGGTGGCGGGGATGAGCAGCTGGGACGTGATGTCGCCGGAGGGCGCGTCCTCGGCGAAGGCCAGTTCCAGGATTGCCCGGACCGGTGCGGGCGGAAGGGTGAGGTCCAGTGCCGGCCGCAGGGTGGCGGCCTGGTCGATCACGTCGGGTTCAGTCATGGAGGAGGCTCGCTTTCAGGCGCGAAGGGTAAGGAGTTTCAGGGTCTGCGGGTTCGTCGCTGCGGTAGTGCGCCCCCAGTGATTCAGGGCGGTCAAGGGCAGCTGCGACGAGCAGCTGCGCGGCCAGCAAGAGGTTCCGGTCCTCCAGCGCCACAGGATCACGAGAGGAAAGGACAGCATCAGGGCGGACGACGGCGGCCCACGCTGCCAAAGTCCGCGCCGCTTCAGCCAACAGCTCCCCGGACCGCAAAACCCCGGCATGGGAAGTCATCAACCGCCTAAGAGCCCCCCGGGAGAAGGGTTCAGGTGGATCATTGGGTTCAGGATTTGTATCCGTTTCCCAGATGGTGGACTCCAGCTGTGCTGCGGTGCATCCGCTGGGCAGCTCCGGAGGTCCCGAAAGCGCCGTTGTCGCGTGAGCGTCCGCACCGGCCGCCGAGCTTGCGAGGCGGTCGCCGGTGCGAGGCGCGAGCGCAGGCGCCGAGGGACCTGCTGGGCTGCCTTCCAGGAAGTGCTCAACAGCGCGGCGGCCGAAGACGAGCCCCTCGAGGAGGGAGTTGCTGGCCAACCGGTTCGCCCCTTGGACCCCGGTGCACGCAACTTCCCCCGCGGCGTAGAGGCCGGGGACGGTGGTGCGGGCGTGGAGGTCCGTGGCCACCCCGCCCATCCAGTAGTGGGCTGCGGGGGCGACGGGTACCAGGTGGCGCGTCCAGTCGATACCGGCGTCGAGGGTCTTGCGGGTGAGGGTGGGAAACCGTTGCTGGAGGAAGCCGTTGCCCCTGTCCTGTTCGATGGCCCGGGCGTCGAGGTAGACGTGGCCGTTGGGGTCGCCGAGTTTGGCGAGGTGGAGGGCGATGCTGCGTGAGACGACGTCCCGGGGTGCCAGTTCGGCGTCGGGGTGGTAGGCCTTCATGAAGCGCCGCCCGCCGGAGTCGAGGAGGACTGCCCCTTCGCCGCGGACGGCTTCGGAGATCAGCAGTGGACCGTCCAGCCGGTCCGGGTGGGGTGCCGCGGAGCTGACCAGGCAGGTGGGGTGGAACTGGAAGAATTCGAGGTCGGCCGTGGCTGCGCCGGCGCGCACGGCGAGCGCCAGGCCGTCGGCGGTGGCCACGACGGGGTTGGTGGTTTGGGCGAACAGCTGTCCTGCGCCGCCGGTGGCCAAGAGGACGGAGTCCGCCTCAAGGCTGTGGTGCCGGCCGCCCCGGAGGTAGTCGACTCC
>DATIMT010000278.1:0-6089 GCA_035475035.1 Arthrobacter sp. | reverse complement strand
GCGAAGTTGCTCTGCTGCCTTACTCCGGCGCTGGCCGCGGCTAAGGAAGGGATTAACTAACATGGCAAAGCTCATTCTGACCCACGAAGTAACCGGTCTCGGTGCTGCTGGCGATGTTGTCGAGGTCAAGGACGGTTACGCACGTAACTACCTGCTGCCCCGCAACTTCGCCCTGACCTGGTCGAAGGGTGGCGAGAAGCAGGTTGAGTCCATCAAGGCTGCCCGCGCTGCCCGCGAGCACGCTTCCCTGGAAGATGCTCAGAAGCAGGCCGCTGCACTGTCCGCCAAGCCGGTCAAGCTGGTCGTCAAGGCCGGCGAGTCCGGCCGCCTGTTCGGCACCGTCAAGCAGGGCGACGTCGCCGACGCTGTTGAGGCCGCTGGCCTTGGCAAGATCGACAAGCGCAAGGTTGAACTGCCGGCCCACATCAAGTCGGTTGGTTCCTACCAGGCCAACGTCCGCCTCCACGCTGACGTTGCCGCTGTGATCGAGCTCGACGTAGTGGCAGGCAAGTAGTTTCTGACTGCTCGAATACCCCCGTTGCCGGACACCGGCGGCGGGGGTTTTCGCTTTCCGGTGGTAGCCTGCTCCGGTGAACCCGACACCCTTAAGCCGCCGCTTCCACCAGGTGGATGTGTTCGCCGGCCAGGCCTATCGTGGCAATCCGCTGGCCGTCGTTCTTGATGGCCAGGGGCTGCAAACGGCCACCATGCAGCAATTCGCCAACTGGACCAACCTCTCGGAAACCACCTTCCTCCTGCCCCCCGAGGATCCCCGCGCCGACTACCGGGTCCGGATCTTCACGGGCACTGAGGAGTTCCCGTTCGCCGGCCACCCCACGCTCGGCTCGGCCCATACCTGGCTGGAGGCCGGGGGGGTGCCGAAGACTGCCGAGTTCATTGTGCAGGAGTGCGCTGCCGGGCTGGTCAGGATAAAGCGCGACGGCGGGAGACTGGCTTTCGCAGCACCCCCACTCACCCGCTTTGGCCCGGTGGAACAGCCTGTCCGCCGTCAGCTGGCTGCGGCGCTGGGCGTGCCCGCCGGTGACATTGTTGATGCGTCCTGGCTGGTGAACGGACCCGAATGGATCGGTGTCCTGCTGGAATCCGCGGAGCAGGTGCTGGCCCTCACGCCGGACCAGGCGGCGATGGGCGACCTGAAGGTTGGCGTCATCGGACCGCACGAACGGGGCGCCGGTGCCGACTTCGAAGTCCGCACCTTCCTGCCCGGTGACGCGATGGTGGAGGACCCTGTCACCGGCAGCTTCAATGCCGGTGCTGCCCAGTGGCTCATCGGAAGCGGCAGGGCGCCCGAACGGTATGTGGCCGCGCAGGGCACCGTCCTGGGCCGGGCCGGGCGCATCCACATCGTTGCCGAAGACGGCGACATCTGGGTGGGCGGCGAAACCACAACCTGCATCCGGGGGACCGTCCTGCTCTGATCCGAAGTCCGGATGCAGGTTGCGGGAATACATCGGTATTGGCCGCAGTTCTTCAATGTAGATGCAGATGCATGTAGGTTGATTTGAACGAGCACCAGGAGAATGTCATGGAAACCCGCCGTATCACCGTCCTATCCGCAGGACTTGGCGTACCCTCATCCAGCCGTCTGCTGGCCGACCAGATGGCAGCGGCCGCCGAGCGGCAGCTGACGGCGGGCGGTTACAAGGTGGTGGTGGACGTGGTGGAACTCCGGGACCTGGCTGTGGAGATCGCCAACAACTTCGTCACCGGCTACGCCGCACCGCGCCTGGCGGAAGTTATTGCCGGCGTGGAAGCATCGGACGGCATCATTGCCGTGACACCGGTCTTCAGTGCCTCCTACAGTGGCCTCTTCAAGTCCTTCATCGACGTCCTTGACCCGAAGTCACTGGACGGCAAAGCGGCCCTGCTGGGTGCCACCGGCGGCACGGACCGGCATCAGATGGTCCTGGACTACGCGTTGCGGCCCCTGTTCAGCTACCTCCGCACGCGCATGGCGGCGACCGGCGTCTTCGCAGGGCCCCAGGACTGGGGAACCGCAGAAGAAGGCGGGGTGTCACTCGCGGACCGCATAGAGCGCGCCGCCAGTGAGTTCACCCGGCTGCTTGAGGGGCCGCAGCCGGGCCGCAAGCCCGCTCCGCTGGAGTCCCTTCCCTTTGAAGACCTGCTGGCCGGTATCTCCCGGAACGGCTAACGGTGGCGCTGTTTTCGGGCGCTGGAGTTCCGGGGTTTAGGGGCTCGCGGCCATGGGGTTTAGGGGGCGGCCCGGGATTGCTTTTGCTGCTTCCACCGCCAACACTGAGCAACCTGGGGGTTGACCGTTAATTCAGCACCGGGGAGTGAAGTTGATGGACCATCCAATATCCAACATGGACGAGCGTGATCGAGGTGCCGGGGCTTCCTGGCCTTTTTTTAGATGGGGAGTTGGGGGTCCCGAGGGTCCTCGTTTGCGGCGGCCGCGGCTGGGGCTCCCTGCGATGCTGACAGCGCTGCTGGTTATCCTGGGTGGACTGGTGGCGCCCCTGGGGGCCTCGGCTGCTACCGGTGATGTGGGGGTTGAAGGCCCGTCCCATTCAGGGACGGGGACCCCCACCGGTACCAAGCGGCAGACGAATTCGCTGTGGTTCAATGACGGGATTTGGTGGGGAAACCTTTGGGACGCCGGCAGTTCCAGTTTTCGCATCTTCCGGTTCAATTCGTCCACAAGTTCCTGGACGAGTACCGGTGTGGTGACGGAGTCCCGGGCGAACACTCATCATGACGTGCTGTGGGACGGGAAGACGCTGTATGTGGCCAGCTACCGGTTCGTTAACGACGGCCTGCCGGCGGAACCGAACTTCCCCACCACTATGCGGCGGTACAGCTACAACTCAAGTACGAAGTCGTACACGAGCCTGGGATCCACCCAAATCAACAACCAAAAAATTGAGACCATATCCATTGATAAGGACTCGACCGGACGGGTTTGGGCCACGTGGCAGCAGGGGAACCGGATCTATTTGAACGTTACAGGCACTGATGGGGCGACGTGGGGCACACCTTTTGCGCATCCGGCAGCCCTGAGCAATGTCTCCGTGGACGACAACTCCGCTGTGATCGCGTTTGGCGGGAACAAGGTAGGGGTGATGTGGAGCAGGCAGGTCGGGGACGCTACCGACGGCATGTACTGGAGCTATCACGACGACACAGCAGCACCGAATGCCGGTTGGACCACTCCTGTTGCGGCGGTGAAGGGACAGCGCAGCGGTGACGACCATATGAACCTGAAGTGGCTGGACGCCTCGACAGATCGGGTTTTTGCTGCAATCAAGACATCGTTTACGTCAGCGTCCCAGCCGCTGATCCAGCTGCTGGCCTTGGACACTTCGACTTCGACATGGTCTGCACATACGATCGCAACTGTCGCGGAATGCCCAAACCGCGTGATCGTCCTGATTGACGAAAGCACGCAGACGCTGCGAACTTTCGCTACTTATCCGAAACCGAGTGGAACAACGAACGCCGGCGTCTGCACAAGTTCCGGCGGGGCGATCTACGAGAAGTCGACGCGTTTGGACACCATCAACTTCACCACCACCAAGACGGCCCGCATCGTTGACGCAGACCAGTATGTCCACAACGTCACGTCCACCAAGCAGAACCTGAACAGTTCTACGCGTGGCACGTCCAACAGTGGCCTGCTTGTACTCGCTGACGTGAATGCCACAAACCGGTACTGGCACTTTTACGACGGCAGCGCTGGTAGCGGCGGTGGCACCACTGACACAATTGCACCGACCGTGACGGCTACGTCGCCGGCTGCTGGTGCCACCGGTGTGGCAGTAACGGCCGATGCGACGGGGACCTTTTCTGAACCCATGAATTCGTCCACGTTCTCGCCAAGCACGTTCACATTGACGGGGCCCGCGGGGACGGTGGCGGCAACTGTGACGCTTGACAGCACCGCCAAGGTTGCCGCCTTGAACCCGACCCCCGACCTGGCCGCCGGTGCGACGTACACCGCAACGATCAAGGGCGGCACCAGTGGGGTAAAGGATGTTGCCGGTAACGCCCTGGCATCGGACAAGACATGGACGTTTACCACGGCGTCAGCCGGCGGCGGCGCATTGCCGCAGACCGTCACGCTCACCGCCATTGCTGACACATATGTATCGAGTGCGGCGCCGACGACGAGCTTTGGCACCAGTGTCATGCTGGGTGTGGACAACAGCCCGGTGGAGAACGCGTACTTGAAGTTCAACTTGCCTGCTGCTCCAGCAGGCAAGACGCTCCAGACTGCGACGTTGCAGCTGCGGAGCGCCGGGAGCGGGTCGACCGGCAAACAGAATGTCAAGTTGGTTGCTGATGACAGCTGGACCGAGGCCGGGCTGACGTACGGCAGCACCAACCGGCCGGTGTTGGGCACCAGTCTCGGCACCCTCGGCCCCACAGCAATCAACACGAACTACAATGTGCCGCTGAACGCCACCGCCTTGGCCGGTGAGCTCGGCCAAACACTGTCTCTTGGCATGGACTCGAGCAGCAGTGACGGCCTGGACCTCAACTCCAGGGAGGCGACCACGGGCGCGCCCACGCTGGTTCTCACCTTTGGTTAGATCAAGCGGGGAGACTAAATTGGCCGGGACTGCATCCGTAAGGATGCAGTCCCGGCCTCGTTCTGTTTGCCGGCCTCAGCGTGGACCGCTACGCCGCCGCCGGGTGTGGTCAGTCCTGCCAGGCTCAGTCATCCAGCAGCGCAATGAACTCGCGCGCCTGCTTCAGCGAAATATCCGAGTGCCTGGTCAACGCGCTGGCGGCAGCTTCGGTGTCGCCACTGCGGGCAAGCGTGCGGATCCTGCCGTAGATTTCGTCGTTGAGCATATTGCTGCTCACCTCGCGGGTTACGTCGCCCTTGCTGGCGATCGCACGGTAGCGGTACGGGAACCGCTGCGGCTCGTCGTCGTCCTCCTCAGGGGCCAGGACCGGCTCCGGACGCCGGTAGGGCTGGGGATGGGCCGCCAGGGCCCCTACGGCATCCCGTGACGCGCGGAGCCCCTCTCCCGTTGCCTCGTAGTAGAGCTTGATGGCGGCCATCGCCTGGCCTTGGGCAATCAAGGCGTAAAGCCGGCGGTGCTCGTCTTCGGATAGCCGCTCTGCAGCTGTCCGGGCCAGCTCCTGCGGGGTTGTGGGGGGCTGGGACTGGGATGCTGTGCGCACTGTTTTGCGCCTGCGGCCGGCCCGGTAAGCCACCGTGACCCCCGCAACCACCGCGAGCAGGATAAGGACCGGGACCACAAGCGATTCCATTTTCACGAGCCGTTCTATGTACTTCCTGGCCCTCGCCAGGTGCGATTGCTTTGCTGGCCGTCCGCCCGGCCGTGTTCCTGCTGTTGGTTGTATTGCTGCCTGTTCTGGCTTGGTTGGGTAGCCGCCTCCAGACGTGCGCGGGCGGCGGTCGCCGCCTGGACCTGGGCTGCGTAGTGCCGGGCTGACCGCTCGGCGAGTTCGCGCTGGTACTTCTCGGCGTCCGACGTGCCCGTATCACGCGGCCGCAGGGCGGTGGCGATGCCCCACAGGAGCGCCACCAAAACTATCGCCGGCAACAGCAACAACGGTAGATCGCCCATACCTAGAGCTTATTCCAGATCCTCGGTTATCCACAGCGGTATTCACCACCTCGCCTACAGCGCATGCGGTCGCTCGTCAAACTCTCAGCCCGGAATATGAGGAGCACCACGGTACCCACCCAAGTCTCCCTGCAGGCGCCTTTCCTGACGCTTCCCGCCGGGGATCTCCGCGAGGACCTGTGGATGAAATTCCCTGGAAGAAATATTTACTCCACATGCTGTGACAAACGTTTCCGCAGGTCAGGACCTCGGAAGCCAGCAAAAAACTTTGATATCCACAGAGTTCCCCACAGACTGTGCACAAGGTATGCCCCATACTGCACAGGTTATCCACAGCACGCGCGCCATGCTGGCTTTGCGGCGGGCGCCGCGGCGGCTAGCGTAGCGGGGTACCTGTTCTCTGTGGCCCCAGCAGGCCGTGTCCGCTCTGGTTTGACGCTTGGTGCAGCCCCCTTCACAGGTCTCTGTGGAAAAGCTGTGGATAGTGGGGATAACTTTGGCGGG
>DATIMT010000277.1:0-2102 GCA_035475035.1 Arthrobacter sp. | reverse complement strand
GGCCGCCTTCGACGCCATAGGCCGGTCCGCGGTCGTAGTAGATCTCGGAGCAGGGCCCGGCCGGCCCGGGCTGGCCGGTGGACCAGTAATTGTCCGACTTGCCCATGCGCTGGATGCGTTCAGCAGGGACACCGGTGTTCTTCAGCCACAGTTCCTCGGCCTCGTCGTCCTCTTCGTAGACGGTCACCCACAGCCGTTCGGGCGCGAGGCCGTAGCCGCCGTCGTCAACGCTCCTGGTGAGCAGTTCCCAGGCGAACTTGATGGCGTCTTCCTTGAAGTAGTCGCCGAACGAAAAGTTGCCGCACATCTGGAAGAAGGTGCCGTGCCGGGCAGTCTTGCCCACTTCCTCGATGTCGCCGGTGCGGATGCACTTCTGCACGCTGGTGGCACGGGAGTAGGGCGCTTCCTCGCGGGCAGTGAGGTATGGGATGAACGGCACCATGCCGGCCACCGTGAACAGCAGCGAGGGGTCGCTGGAGACCAGCGACGCGGAGGGAACCGCGGTGTGGCCCTTGCTGACAAAAAAGTCCACCCAGCGCTTTGTGATCTCCTGCGACTTCATGAGCTGTTTTCTTACCCTTCTTGGTCCGCGCCGCCGGGCGGTGCGGAAAGTTCGTTCAGGTGGCAAGGTTCCCGGATCGGGTTCCTGCCGGTTGTTGGCTGTTGCCGGTGAAATACCCTGCCGGGCTCAGCGGCGGACCAGTTCCGCGGACTCGACACCCAGGGCGGCCCTCAGGTCGGTTTCGCGTTCGCGCATCCCCGCCCGGACGGCGTCGGCAAAGTCGTATACCCCGTCGGCAAGCCTGCCTGCCGCACGGTTGAGGCCCTCCGGTCCAAGAGCGGACTGGGCCTGGCTCACTTTACGGAAGGCGATGACCCCAATGGCCACGCCGATTCCCATCCAGACAATTCTTTTCATATTCGTTCTCTTCGAATCTAGCGGCTGCGGCGGCCGGCAGCGGGCTTCCGGCGGTTGGCGAAGGCGCTGCGCACGCCGTAGCTGAAGGCCGCGACCTTGATCAGCGGCGACCCAACCGTGGCGGCCACCAGCGAGGACAGGGCAGAAATGTTCGCGGATGCATCGGAGACGTTGGACGAAATCCCGTCCACCTTCTTCAGCTGCTGGTTGGTGGTGGAAACGGTGGCCGTAACCTCATCCATGAGGGGCGTGGCGCCGTCGCTGATGGATCTGATGGCGGTCCGTACCTCGTCGAAAACCTGCCCCAGCTTCAGGATGGGGACCGCGAGCAGCAGCACCAGGAGCGCGAACACCCCGGCAGCGATCAGGCCGGCAATATCGCCACCAGACATAGACATTCATCTCCTCGAAATTCTGTGGTTGGGCCCCATCCGGCGCAGGCACGTCGGGCCCGTTGCGCAGATGTCCCCCAAGTACCTTACATACAAAGAAGCCCGCGGCGCTTGCCACGGGCTTCTTTGGATACGCTGCTGGAATTTAGCGTGCGTAGAATTCGACGACGAGCTGCTCTTCGCAGGTAACCGGAATTTCCGAACGCTTGGGGCGGCGCACGAGGCGTGCCTGCAGGGCTTCCAGCTTGACGTCCAGGTAGGCCGGAACGGCGGGCAGGACGTCGCGGTGGGCGCCGGCTGCGGCAACCTGAAGCGGAACCATGGTCTCGCTGCGGCTGTGGACGTGGACCAGCTGGCCCTCGCCGACGCGGAACGACGGACGGTCAACGCGGATGCCGTCAACCATGATGTGGCGGTGCACAACCAGCTGGCGGGCCTGGGCGATGGTGCGGGCGAAGCCGGCACGCAGGACCAGGGCGTCGAGACGCATTTCGAGCAGCTCGATGAGGTTTTCACCGGTCAGGCCCTTGGTGCGGCGGGCTTCTTCGAAGGCACGGGTCATCTGTGCTTCGCGGATGCCGTACTGGGCGCGCAGGCGCTGCTTTTCACGCAGGCGTACGGCGTAGTCGGAGTCCTGCTTCTTGCGGGCGCGGCCATGCTCACCGGGGCCGTACGGGCGGCGCTCCATGTACTTGGCGGCCTTGGGGGTCAGAGCGATGCCGAGGGACCGCGAGAGGCGGGCCTGACGGCGAGCACGAGTGTTGTTAGCCACTTGTGTCCTTCCAATATCT
>DATIMT010000276.1:0-24640 GCA_035475035.1 Arthrobacter sp. | reverse complement strand
GGATCCCCTTACGGACAGCCGAGCCCTTCTGATGATCCGACCCGATCTGTCTCATAACCCATGTCCGGCGAGTTCGCTTCCCTTCGGCTCCCGTCTTGGTAACGTGTGGCGCATGCCCATCAAACTTGAGAATGTCGGCATTGCAGTCCGGGACCTGGAAGCGGCGATCGCCTTCTTCACCGACCTCGGGCTCACTGTCCTGGGCCGCCAGACGGTCAGCGGAGAGTGGGCGGACACCGCCGTCGGCCTCGACGGCAACCACGCCAGGATCGCCATGCTTCAGACGCCGGACGGGCACGGCCGCCTGGAGCTCTTCGAATACATCCACCCCGACGCGATCGAGACATCGCCCACCCTGCCCAACGAGATCGGCATGCACCGGGTGGCCTTCTCGGTGGATGATATCGATGCCGCACTTGAGACCGCAGCGAGGCATGGCTGCCATCCGCTGCGGGGTGTAGCCACCTATGAAGACGTCTACAAGCTCACCTACGTCCGGGGGCCCAGCGGCATCATTGTGATGCTCGCCGAGGAACTGAAGAAGGGCTGAGCCGGCGGGCCTGCTGCAATATACTCCGAACATGCCCATCACGCACCCAGCCCTCAATACCGGACGGTCCGCCCACAAGCTGCGCGGGGGCCAACTGTGAGCGGCGGTCTTGTTGCCCTGCTGGATGACGTCGCAGCTCTGGCCCGCATCGCGGCAGCCTCGGTGGACGACGTCGCGGCCGGTGCCGCGAAGGCAGGGGCGAAGGCCGCCGGCGTCGTGATCGACGACGCCGCCGTCACCCCGCAGTACGTGTCAGGGGCCGACCCGTCCCGCGAGCTCCCGATGATCAAGAAAATCTTCTGGGGCTCCATCCGGAACAAGCTGCTGATCATCCTCCCGGCCCTGCTGCTCATCAGCGCCTTCATCCCGGGAGTCATTCCGTTCATCCTCATGCTGGGCGGAACCTACCTCTGCTACGAGGGCGCCGAGAAGGTCTGGCACAAACTCCGCGGCGGCCACCACGAGGCCGACGAGGCTCCGTCAGTGGAGCGCGGACCCGAGGCAGAGGCCAAAGTCGTCAAAGGCGCCATCACCACCGACTTCATCCTGTCGTGCGAGATCATGGTCATCTCCATGAATGAGGTAGCCACCGAGTCCATCTGGGTCCGGGCGTTCATCCTGGTCATGGTGGCGTTCGCGATCACGGTGCTCGTGTACGGCGCCGTCGCACTCATCGTCAAGATGGACGACATCGGAGTGCACCTCGCCGCCAAGGACTCTGCCCGTTCCAAGCGCTTGGGCACGCTCCTGGTGAGGGGCATGCCGGCCGTGCTGGCCACGATTACCTTTGTCGGAACCATCGCCATGCTGTGGGTTGGTGGCCACATCATGCTGCAGGGGGCCCATGACCTCGGCTGGCACGCACCCTACGACCTGGTCCACGCCGTCGAATCCCCGGCAGCAGGGGTGGCGGTTGTCGGCGGTCTTTTGGCCTGGCTCGTCAACACCCTGTGCTCAGCAGTGCTCGGACTCGTCTGGGGCCTGGTCGTCCTGTCGGTTGTGGGCCCTCTGCTGAAGGTACTGCCGTTCGGCAAGGCGAAGGGCGGCCACGAAGAAGGCGCTGTTCAGGTTAAGGCCAACAGCCACCGGCCGGAAGAGCACAAGAGCTGACGGCTTTTTGAGCCAAGCACCAACGCCTCACGGAAGATCAGCGGGCGGGTTGTGCTGTTGAAATTGCGGCGGTCCGGCGGACGGTAGACTGGGTTGTGCCGTTCTCCGGCCACTCTGCCCCGGCGTCCCTTCGTACTATGTGCGCGGACCGTGGTGTTCCCTGTTGTGAAAGGCCTTACCTGCTGTGATTACTGTCCAGGATCTTGAACTGCGTGCCGGTGCCCGGCTCCTGATGGATCAGGTGAGCTTCCGCATCGATAAAGGGGACAAAATTGGCCTCGTGGGCAGGAACGGCGCCGGCAAGACCACGCTGACCCGCGTCCTCGCCGGCGAAGGGCTTCCTGCTGCCGGCAAGGTGACCCGCAGCGGCGAGATCGGCTACCTGCCCCAGGACCCACGCACCCCTGACATGGAACAGCTGGCGCGGGACCGGATCCTGTCCGCCCGCGGCCTGGACGTCGTCGTCGGCAAGCTCCGCAAGGCGCACGACGAAATGGCCAGCACGGACGCCGACGTCCAGCGCAAGGCCATGAACCGTTACGACCGGCTGGAGTCCGAATTCCTGGCAGCCGGCGGTTACGCTGCCGAGGCCGAAGCGGCGTCAATCTGCTCCAACCTTGCCCTCCCGGACCGGCTGCTGAACCAGCCGCTCAAAACACTGTCCGGCGGACAGCGGCGCCGCGTGGAACTCGCCCGCATCCTGTACTCCGACGCCGAAACGATGCTCCTGGACGAACCGACCAACCACCTCGACGCCGATTCCATCGCCTGGCTGCGGGACTTCCTTAAGAACCACCAGGGCGGCCTGATCGTCATCAGTCACGACACCGACCTGCTGGAAGCCACCGTCAACAAGGTGTTCCTGCTGGATGCCAACCGCGCCCAGATCGATTTCTACAACATGGACTGGAAGCGGTACCTCCTGCAGCGGGAGACGGACGAGCGCGCACGGAAGCGTGAACGCGCCAACGCCGAAAAGAAGGCGCAGGTCCTCATGGACCAGGCCAACAAGATGCGTGCCAAGGCCACGAAGGCTGTGGCCGCGCAGAACATGGCCAAGCGTGCTGAACGGCTGCTCAGCGGCCTGGAAGCGGTCCGCGAGCAGGACCGGGTGGCAGCACTGCGGTTCCCGGACCCCTCACCCTGCGGGAAGACCCCGCTCACCGCGGACGGGCTCAGCAAGTCCTACGGTTCACTGGAGATCTTCACCGACGTGGACCTGGCCATCGACCGCGGTTCCAAAGTGGTCATCCTGGGGCTCAACGGTGCCGGCAAGACCACGCTGCTGCGCATGCTCGCCGGCGTGGACACCCCCGATACCGGCGAAGTCATCCCCGGCCATGGGCTGAAGGTGGGCTACTACGCCCAGGAACACGAAACCCTGGACCACGACCGCACCGTGCTGGAAAACATGCGCTCCGCCGCGCCCGACATGAAGGACGCCGAGGTACGCGGCATCCTGGGCTCGTTCCTGTTCTCCGGAGACGACGTGGAGAAGCCGGCCGGTGTGCTCTCCGGTGGCGAGAAGACCCGCCTGGCCCTGGCAACCATCGTTGCTTCCAGCGCCAACGTCCTCCTCCTCGACGAACCCACCAACAACCTCGACCCTGCCAGCCGCGCGGAAATCCTGGGCGCCCTGCGCAACTACACCGGCGCCGTCGTCCTGGTCAGCCACGACGAAGGCGCGGTGGAGGCCCTCAACCCGGAACGCGTGGTCATGCTTCCTGATGGCGTCGAAGACCTGTGGAACGAGGACTACCTTGACCTGATCACGCTGGCATAAGCCCGTCTTGGGACCGCTGGTTACCTTCGCGCCCCCGGTCGCGTGATTTGCCGCTTGCTGGCTCGTTCCTCGCCTCTGACGCAAGCTACACAAATCACCCGACCGCTGGCGCTTGCGGTCCGCTCGCCGTGGGCCTCAGCGCACCTTTAGTTCCAAGGCTTCTGTCATGCGGAGCAACTCCACCCACTTCCTGGCCCGCGTGCTCGTGAAGATGGGTGCCATGGATAAATGACCCAGGCTTCGCTTCATCTGTCTCCTTAGATGGCGGGAGATCCTAGACTCGCCTGCGTTTCGTTCTTGTCGCTCTTCAGCGTTGGCCAAAGATGAGCGCAGCAGCGTGGGCGATCTATGTAGCGTGCGTCAAAGGCGAGGAACGAGCCAGCACGCGGGAAATCACCCACGCTGCGAAGCGGACGGAACAAACACCGCTGACCAAGTCAACCGGGCCGCCGTCGTACACCATGCCTCAGTACCCCTGCGCGTCCAGGAGGGCGTCTTCCTCTTCCTCGGCTGTCGCCTTCCTGCGCTTGCGCGGCGGGGCAGGCCGACGGCGGGCGGCGGGGACGGCGGAATAGACGGTTCCGTCCGGCAGCGCGACGTCCTCGTCCTCGGCGTCAATCGCTGCGTTGCGGGCCTGTTGCCGGGCCGCGTAGCCGAAGCCGACGAACATGAGAACCCCGAAGGCGAACCACTGCAGCGAATAGGACAAGTGCGTCCCCTCATCCGTGGACGGCTTGGGGAACGCGACGGGCATATCGGCGGACGACGGCGTTTCCGACGCGAGCTGGCCGTAGGCTCCGGTCAGCAGCGGATAGCCCAGCTGCGACGCGTAGGTGGGCAGGTCGATGGACGCAAGCTGCCCTTGGGGTGCCCCGCGCTGGAGTTCCGGCTCGCCGTGCTTCAAGCGCACGACGGCGGTCACCTCACCGGCGGGGGGTGCCGGCACCGAATCGGGGCTGCCCGGAGTTTTGTTTCCGATCGGCAGCCAGCCGCGGTCAACGACCACGGTTTCGCCGGTGGCCAGGCGGAAGGGGACCACGACTTCGTATCCGGGCTGGCCGTTGAGCGGCCGGTTGCGGACAATCCGCTGGCCGGCGGCATCGTAGGTGCCCTTCAGTTCAACCTGGGTCCATTCCTTGGCCGGGTCCAGCTGGTTGAATTCGTCCCGCGCCTGGGAGAACGGGATGGGTGTGGCGGAATAGTTGCTGACCACGCGGTTGATTTCAGCCAGGGTCTCCGCGCGCCGGTCCATCTGCCAGCGGCCCAGGAAGACGCAGGCGGTGGCGAAGATGGCGGCCAGCAACAGATAGCCCAGCCATTTGCTGGAAAAGAGGAATTTGTACATTCAGATGTCCTGCTCCAGGGAGGCCGCTCCGCCATGGTCCAGTGGGCGGGTCTCTTTCCAGAGGCCCCGGGTCTGCAGGTAGTCCTCCAGCCATTCCCGGTGGTCGGTACAGGCCAACCAGGTCTTGCGCCGTTCCGGAGCGTGGATTTTGGGGTTGTTCCAGAGGAGTTGCCAGGACGCCTGGGCCCTGCACGCCTTCCGTGAGCAGATGGCAGCCGTTTCAGACGCCAGGTCCGATCCTGCCGCGAAATCGAAGATGCTCATGATGCCTGCCGCTCCTCCCCGGGGTCCTCATCCTTCACCAGTTCGCCCTGGAGGACAGCGCCTCCCGGTTCGCCTTCCGGGTCCGGGAGTACCGGGCTTTCAATCTCCGCCAGGGGAGCGGAGTCCAGCAGCAGGTCGCTGTGGCCCTCGGCTTTGTCGCTGCCGTTGGCAATGACCACCGCAATCCATGGCAGAAACACCGCACCGGCCACCGCGATGACCTTGAACCAGCCGTCCACCACGAAGATCATGATCAGGCACACCATGCGGATGCCCATGGCCACGGCGTACTTGATCATCCGCTGGCGCATGTCCTCGGAGTGCGCGCCGGCGGCATCCGTAATGCTATGGACCTCGCTGTCGCCGGAGAACCGGCCCGGTTCTTCGGGCGCGGAATGTCCCGCATGGTTTTCAAGGGTCACGGTGAATGATCACGCTCCAAAGGCTTCCTTCAATTCTCGCACCATCGGCAGTGCTGCCCAAACCCGCAGCTGGCCTGCCGCTAAGATCGGAGGCAGCCCAAACCACACCCCTACCGCGGCGCAGCGTGCCGCAGAATCCGGAGCCACTCTATGACTGAAACAGCTTCAGCACCCCGCAGCGTCCTGGTGACCGGCGGCAACCGCGGTATCGGCCTGGCCATCGCACAGGCGTTCCTCGCCAACGGCGACAAGGTGGCAGTGACCTACCGCAGCGAGACCCGGTTGCCCGAAGGCATCCTCGGAGTCAAAGCCGACGTCACCGATGAGGCTTCCGTGGACGCAGCCTTCAAGGAAGTGGAAGCTGCGCACGGACCCGTGGAAGTCCTGGTAGCCAATGCCGGCATCACGAAGGACACCCTGCTCCTGCGGATGAGCGAGGACGATTTCACCTCCGTCATCGACACCAACCTCACCGGCGCCTTCCGGGTCATCAAGCGGGCGTCCAAGGGCATGATCCGGCTCCGCAAAGGCCGCGTGGTCCTCATTTCCTCGGTCTCCGGCCTCTACGGCGCACCCGGCCAGATCAACTACTCCGCCTCGAAGGCCGGCCTGGTGGGGATCGCCCGGTCCCTCACCCGTGAACTGGGTTCCCGCGGCATCACCGCCAATGTCGTGGCTCCCGGCTTCATCAACACTGACATGACCGCCGAACTCCCCGAAGCCACGCAGAAGGACTACCTGTCCAGCATCCCCGCCGGGCGCTTCGCCGAGGCGGCCGAGGTGGCCAGTGTGGTCCGGTGGATCGCCAGCGACGAAGCGGCTTACATCTCCGGCGCGGTCATCCCGGTGGATGGCGGCCTGGGTATGGGTCACTGACTCTTACGGTCTCTGCCTCTGCAGGAAACTAGCCCCGGGGTCCTTATTTGTCGAAGTCGGACAAGGGATATCGGCTACGGCCGCTGGCATGATGGACTGCAGACCACAACGATTTAGATGTTTCGAACAAAGGAAGCTCGAATGGGACTGCTGGACAACAAGACGGCCATCGTCACCGGATCGTCGCGGGGCATCGGCGCCGACGTCGCCAAGATCCTCGCCTCGGAGGGGGCCGCCGTCGTCGTCAACTACCGCCAGAAGGCGCCCCGCGCCAACAAGGTGGTGCAGGGGATCGAAGCCGCCGGCGGGCGCGCCGTCGCCGTGGGCGCAGACCTCACCACCCAGGAGGGTGTGCAGGCCCTGGCCAGTGCCGCCATGGAGAACTTCGGATCCCTGGACATCCTGGTGCTGAACGCCTCGGGCGGCATGGAAACCGGCATGGGGGAGGACTACGCGCTCAAGCTGAACCGCGACGCCCAGGTGAACATGCTCAACGCCGCGGTGCCCCTGATGCAGGAAGGCTCGCGTGTGGTCTTTGTCACCAGCCACCAGGCCCACTTCATCAACAGCGTGCCCACCATGCCGGCCTACGAGCCGGTGGCACGCAGCAAGCGCGCCGGTGAGGACGCCCTGCGCGAACTGATCCCCAACCTGGCGGACAAAGGCATTTCCCTGGTGGTGGTGTCCGGCGACATGATCGAAGGGACGGTCACCGCCACGCTCCTGGACCGCTCCACCCCGGGCGCCATCGAGGCCCGCCGCGCCGAAGCCGGGAAGCTGTATTCCGTGGAAGAGTTTGCGGAGGTTGTGGCCGGGATGGCAACGGCCGACGTCGAGTCCGGCCACACCGAGTACGCCGGCGGAGCGGACTACTTTGGCAAGGGTGCTTCCGAGCCTACGAGCTAGGCTCCCACGCTCCGCGAGATGGCGCGTCGCGGCAATGTTCCTTACGGACACTGCCGCGACGTGCGATCGCGGGGTTAACGGGATAAAGGTTCAGACGCCGGCGACGTGCCGGACGGCGTCCAGGTATGGCATGTTCAGGGCGGCGTCGGCCACGGCCCGGACGGCCGGCTTGGCGTTGAACGCCACGCCGATGCCGGCTGCACCGAGCATGTCCAGGTCGTTGGCGCCGTCGCCCACGGCTATGGTGTGCTCCAGGGCAATCCCCTCGGCGCCGGCCCACTCGCGCAGGTACTTTTCCTTGGCGGCCCTGTCCACGACGGCGCCCAGCACCTTGCCGGTCAGCGCGCCGTCAACGATTTCCAGTTCGTTGGCCTGCCAGTAGTCCAGGCCCAGGTCGGCAGCGATCGGTTCGAGGATCTGGTTGAAGCCGCCGGACACCACTGCCACGGTGTGGCCCGCGGCCTTGAAAGCGGCCACCAATTCAGCGGCGCCTTCGCTGAGCTTCACTTCGTCCCGGACGGAATGGACGACGTCGGCCGGCAGCCCTGCGAGAACCGCCACCCGCGCGTGCAGGCTCTGCGCAAAATCAAGTTCCCCGCGCATGGCAGCTTCCGTCACGGCCGCAACTTCCTCCCGCTTGCCGGCATAGGCGGCCAGGAGCTCGATGACCTCCTGCTGGATCAGCGTGGAATCCACATCCATGATGAGCAGTTTGCGGGAAGCCGTTCTGAGGGCAGCAGGGACCAGCGCGGTGTCAAAGTCGTTAGCAGCAGCCTCAGCCACGGCCCGGCGCAGGACGGCGAGGCCCGCCGCGGTGGCGTCCTGAAGTTCCAGGTCAAGGACACGGACCTGGTACCGGTCGTCGCCGGACGCCGATTCGGACAGCACCTGCGCGCCGTGCGATGCAAGGACGGAACGCAGCTGCTCCAGCCCTGCAGGGGTCACATTCAGGCCATAGCTGACCGCAGTCACGTTCGGAGTCATGCCAGCAATCTTAGTCAGCGCCGATGCGTCCGCTGGAATTCGTTGCGCCTCCGCGGCAGCGGAGCCTTTAGGGCGCCTTCACACCGGTTATCAGTCATCTTCTTTTTTGTCCTAGTGTCTACTCCTATGAGTGATGTTCTGGAACTGGACTCCGTCAGCGTTGTCCGAGGTAAGAAGACCCTGCTGGACAAGGTTGACTGGCAGGTCAATGAGGGCGAACGGTGGGTCATCCTGGGCCCTAACGGCGCCGGCAAAACCACCCTTCTCCAGATCGCGGCGGCCCGGCTCCACCCGAGCAGTGGCACCGCAGGCATCCTCGATGAAGTCCTGGGCCGCGTTGACGTCTTCGAACTCCGGCCGCGCATCGGCCTTTCCTCCGCAGCCCTTGCCACCCAGATCCCGGAACACGAGAACGTCCTCAACGTCGTGGTCACTGCCGCCTATGGCGTCACCGGCCGGTGGCGGGAAGGCTATGAGCGGGACGACGAACGGCGCGCTTTCCGCCTGTTGAACGACTGGGGCATGGGGCCGCTGCTCAACCGGACGTTCGCCACGCTGTCCGAAGGCGAGCGCAAGCGGGTCCAGATCGCCCGTGCCCTCATGACGGACCCCGAACTGCTCCTCCTGGATGAGCCGGGCGCCGGACTGGACCTGGGCGGCCGCGAAGAGCTGGTCCACAAGCTCGGCGAACTCGCCCGCGATGAAGCCGCCCCGGCCATGGTCCTGGTCACGCACCACCTTGAGGAGGTCCCGCCGGGATTCACGCACGCCATGCTGCTGCGCGACGGTGGGGTGGTGGCCGCCGGCGCCATCACGGAAGTACTGACCGAAGAGCACTTGAGCACCACCTTCGGCCTTCCGCTTGCGGTGACCGAGAACGCGGGACGCTACACCGCCACAGCACGCCGCTAGAAGAGGTCCGCACTACATCTTGGAAATCTTCAGCAGCATCATTGTGTTCATTGCCGGGTTGTGGGCCGGCACCATCAACGCGGTGGTGGGCTCCGGCACCCTGGTGACCTTCCCCGTGCTCATCGCCCTCGGAGTGGCCCCGGTGGTCGCATCGATGAGCAACGCCATGGGCCTGGTGGCCGGGACCGCTGCGGGGGCCTTCGGTTACCGGCGGGAGCTGGCCGGGCGCGGGCGGCAGGTGTTGCGCCTGTTGCCGGCATCGGTCCTGGGCGGAATCTCCGGCGCCTGGCTGCTGCTGCACCTGCCCGAACAGGTCTTCCACTATGTGGCGCCGGTCCTGCTGGTCCTGGCACTGCTGATGGTGGTGTTCCAGCCGCGGCTCCAGGACTGGGTGCGCAACCGGGAGGCCAACCCCGAACAGGCCGCCCGCGACAAACGCCACGGATTCCTGCTGGTAGTGCTGGTCTACCTGGCCGGTGTGTACGGGGGATACTTCGTTGCGGCGCAGGGCATCTTGCTGGTCGGCATCCTGGGCGTGTTCCTCACCGGCACCATCCAGAACGCCAACGCCATGAAGAACATCCTGGTGCTCGGCGTCAACATGGTGGCGGCCATCTCCTACCTGATTTTCGCGTTCGACCGGATCAACTGGCTGGTGGTGCTGCTGATTGCGGTCGCCTCCACCATCGGCGGCCTGATGGGCTCAAAGGTAGGCCGGAGGCTTTCGCCGCGCGTCCTCCGGGCCGTGATCTTCAGCCTGGGCATCGTGGCCCTGGCCGTCATGATCGCCAACCTGCTGAAATAATCACCCGGTGACCTTCCACTACCTCGAATCCGCCGACGACCCGCGGGTCAGCGACTACACCACGCTGACCGACGTGCACCTTCGCAAACTCCGTGAACCGGCCGAGGGAATGTATATCGCCGAATCGTCCCGGGTCCTGCGCCGGGCGCTGGCGGCAGGCCACCGGCCGCGCTCGTTCTTCCTCGCCGAGAAGTGGATGGCGGACCTCGACGACGTCTTCCAGGCGTATCCGGACGTTCCAGCCTTCATCGGCTCGGCCGCACTGCTGGAGGAAATCACGGGTTTCCACCTGCACCGCGGAGCCATGGCGGCGATGCAGCGGCCCGCGCCGGTCCCGTTGCCCGAGCTCCTGGCCGGAGCGCGCCGCGTGGCCGTGCTCGAGGACATCGTGGACCACACCAACGTCGGCGCCATCTTCCGTTCCGCCGCCGCGCTGGACATCGACGCCGTGCTGGTCTCACCCCGGTGCGGGGATCCGCTGTACCGCCGCAGCGTCAGGGTCAGCATGGGCACCGTCTTCCAGGTTCCCTGGGCACGCCTCCAGGACTGGCCGGGCAACCTTCAGGTGCTCAAGGATCACGGCTTCACCGTCGCGGCACTGGAGTTGACGCCGGACGCGGAGGATGTCGACGCCGTCGCTTCCCGCAACCTGGACAAGCTCGCCCTGGTGCTTGGCACCGAAGGCGCCGGCATGAGCCCGGAGACGCTCGCCGCCGTCGACCTCGCCGTCAAAATCCCCATGCGCAACGGCGTTGATTCACTCAACGTAGCTGCCGCTTCGGCCGTCGCGTTCTGGGAGCTGCGCGCCCGCTAGGTTGGGCAACTTCCATGGTTGACCTGGTTCGCCAGCCCCTGCCGCATCGACTATGATGGATAGCTGGTTGTCCTGCTTTTTCAGCTTCGGCTGATGCAACAGATTCCAGCCATCCCATTCATACCTGGCAGCTGGCAAAATCCAGTTGCGCGAACAAAGGTCCCATTATGAAGTCTGATACACACCCGAAGTACGAAGCTGTTGTCTTCAACGACCTGGCCTCCGGCACCAAGTTCCTGACCCGCTCCACCGTGTCTTCCTCGAAGACCATCGAGTGGGAAGACGGCAACACCTACCCGGTCATCGACGTCGAAATCTCGTCCGAGTCCCACCCGTTCTACACGGGCAAGCAGCGCATCATGGACTCTGCAGGCCGCGTCGAGCGCTTCAACGCTCGCTTCAAGGGCTTCGGCGGCAAGAAGTAATTCCTTCGCCCAAGCTTGTCACAGAACGCCCGCACCCGAAACGGTGCGGGCGTTCTGCGTTAACCGTGCCCCTGTTTTCTGGGGCAGGATGGAAACCATGACCGAGCCACGCATTGCTTCCCCTGACGCCGCCAGCAACCAGCGCCTGCACGGTGAATACAAGGTTCCCGGCGGCAAGCTCGTCGTGGTCGACCTTGCGGTCAGGGACGGCGCCCTGGCGGACGTGTCCGTCAGCGGTGACTTCTTCCTGGAACCCGATGAGGCCCTGGCGGACATCAACCGGGCGCTGACCGGGCTCCCGGACAGCACACCTGCCGCGGACCTCGCGGCCGCCGTTACCGCCGCCCTGCCTGCAGGAGCCGTGCTGTTCGGCTTCTCCGCGGACGCTGTGGCCGTGACCGTCCGGCGTGCCCTGGCAAAGGCAACCTCGTGGGGAGACCACGAGTGGAACGTCATCGCGCCCACCGTGCTTCCCACCGAGATCAACGTTGCCCTTGACGAGGTCCTCACCGAGGCCGTTGGCGCCGGGGCGCGCACGCCCACCCTGCGCTTCTGGGACTGGCAGGAGCCGTCGGTGGTCATCGGCAGCTTCCAGTCGGTGCAGAACGAGGTTGACCCCGAGGGCGTCGCCAAGCACGGCATCAACGTGGTCCGGCGGATCAGCGGCGGGGGAGCGATGTTCATGGAGGCCGGAAACTGCATCACCTACTCGCTCTATCTGCCCCAGACCCTGGTGGACGGGCTCAGCTTCGCCGACTCCTACCCCTTCCTGGACGCGTGGGTCATGGCGGCACTGGAACGGCTCGGCATCAACGCCTTCTACATCCCGCTGAATGACATCGCCACGGACCAGGGGAAGATCGGCGGCGCCGCCCAGAAGCGCCTGGCCAACGGCGGCATGCTCCACCACGTCACCATGAGCTATGACATCGACGCCGACAAAATGGTGGAGGTCCTGAGGATCGGCAAGGAAAAGCTCTCCGACAAAGGCACCCGCAGCGCCAAGAAGCGCGTGGATCCGCTGCGCCGCCAGACCGGCCTGGCCCGCACAGCGATCATCGAGGCGATGATCGAGGTATTCAGCGAGCGCTACGGGGCAACTCCTTCAAAGCTGGCGGGACACGAACTGACAGCAGCCGAGGAGCGGGTGGCCACCAAGTTCGGCACCAAGGAGTGGCTCCACCGGGTCCCCTAAGCCCATCCATTGCTCCGCAGTTGTCGTTCTGGCCGGTGAAAACGACTATTACGGAGCAATCGATGGGTGGTGGGATCACGCCGGCAGGGTTCCCTGGCCGAGCGCAGCGAGGTTAGGGGGCCGGTTGGGGAAGGACGGCGGCCTGTGCGGTGAGTGCGCGCAGCAGGTGGCTGCGCTGCTCGATGATGATCCGGCGCAGGGCGTGCGGGGCGTCAGGGTTGGCGGCCAGCCAGTCATCCGTCCGCCGGACCACCGGGTGGTCCTCGGGGCGCGTGCCTGCGGCCAGGTCCTGCGCCGAAGGGTAGAGGCCCCGGACAATCCGGCTGGCGATTTCGATGCTGCGCTCATCCCAGACGGTCCGCAGGCAATCGAAGTAGGGCTCGACGTACGGCTGCAGCAACGCCGGCGGCGCAGTGCTGAATCCGCTGATGGTGGCGGTGAGGAGCTGGTTGGAGAGCTCGTTTCCGTGGACTGATGCCTCCCACGCCGAGGCCTTGACCCCGGGTTCGGGCCGGGAAGCTATGGCGGTTGCGTGCCCGGCGCGGCCGGAGGCGGTGGTGTCCCGCGCCAGTTCGGCATCGAGTTCGGCCGCGCTGGCCTGCCCGTTGGCAGCCAGCGAATGCCACAGCTGCCAACGCAGTTCGGCGTCAACGGCGAGGCCTTCCACGGGACCTGTGCCGTCCAGCAGGCCGCGGAGCCGGGGGAGCATGCCGGTGTCCTGCCTGCTGAGGGTGGCCAGGGTGCGGGCCCAGGCAAGCTGCGCGTCCGAGCCCGGGACGGCACGGTCAAGTTCGGCGGCGGTTGCTGCGAGGAAGGAAGCACGCACGCTGTCCCGGGTGTCCGCCGGTGTGTAGCGTTCGACGGCGGTCGTGGCGTTGTCCAGGATATTCAGCAGGACGCCGATGCCGGTTTCAGCCGGCCCGAAGGCGGCCACAGCGTCGACGTAGCGGGGCGCCGGACTTTCGCCGTCACGGGCAGAGTTCCATATGGCAGTCCAGCACAAGGCGCGCGCCATGGGGTCCGTGAGCCGGTCCAGGGACCCCCGGACCGTTGCTTCGGAAACGGGGTCCAGCCGCACCTTGGCGTACGTGAGGTCCTCGTCATTTACCAGCAGGAGTGCAGGCCGCTGCTTCCCGTTGAGCTGGGGGAGTTCTGTCCGCGCGCCTACCACGTCGGTTTCGATGCTCGCGGTCCGCACCAGGGCACCGTCAGCGTCGAAATCGTAGGAACCCACCCGGAGGCGGTGCGGACGCAGCTCCTGCCGTCCCGTCACCGGGTCCGTCGCATCCTGGACGATCGCCACCCCGCCCGGCACGCCGTCGTCGTCCGTCTCCCCACCGGAGGTGAAGTCCAGGGACAGGGTGGAAATCCCGGAGGTCTGCAGCCACTGCCGGGCCCAGCCGGACAGGTCCCGGCCCGAGGCAGCAGCCAGGGCCCCAAGGAGGTCGGCCAGCGACGTGTTCCCGTACGCATGCTTCCGGAAGTACGCCCGCGACCCCGCGATGAAGGCGTCGAAGCCGACGTAGGCCACCAGCTGCTTCAGGACTGAGGCGCCCTTGGCGTAGGTGATCCCGTCAAAGTTCTGTTTTGCCGCTTCGAGGTCCGGAATGTCCGCCACCACGGGATGGGTGGTGGGAAGCTGGTCCTGGACATAGGCCCAGGCCTTGCGCTTGTTGGCGAAGTTGACCCAGGCGGTGTCCCAGTCCGTGGCCCGGTCAACAGCGAGCGTTCCCATGTAGTCCGCGAAGGATTCCTTGAGCCAGAGATCGTCCCACCACTGCATGGTCACCAGGTCGCCGAACCACATGTGCGCCATCTCGTGCAGCAGGGTGTTGGCACGGGCCTGGTACTGCGCATCCGTGGCCCGGGAGGTGAACACGTAGCTTTCGGTGAACGTGACCAAGCCCGGGTTCTCCATGGCGCCCAGGTTGTACTCGGGGACGAAGGCCTGGTCGTACTTGCCCCACGGGTACGGAAAGTCGAAAAGCCGGTTGAAGAAGTCCAGGCCCTTCTTCGTCAGGCCAAACAGCACTTGCGTGTCGAAGGAGTCCGCCATGGATGCCCGGCAGTAGAGGGCCAGCGGGATGTCCAGGTGGGTGCCGTCGTCGAGCGTTGCCTGCCAGCGGTCCTCGGCCTTGAAGTAGGGCCCGGCCAGGACAGTGGTGATATACGTGGACATGGGCAGGGTGGGGGCGAAGTCCCAGCGCGCGGTGGCCGGGTCGCTGGTCAGCAGGGTGCGGTTGACCTCGGCGCCGTTGGAGGCCACCTGCCACTCCGCGGGGGCCATGACATGGAAAATGTATGTGGCCTTGAGGTCGGGCTGCTCGAAGTTGGCGAAGACGCGGCGGGCGTCGGCCGGCTCGTACTGCGTGTACAGGTAGCACTGGCCGTCGGCGGGGTCCACAAACCGGTGCATGCCTTCGCCTGACCGGCTGTAGAGGGCTGTTCCGGTGACGGTGACCTGGTTTTCGGCCCGCAGGTTGTCCAGCCGGATCCGTGCGCCGTCCACCACGTCCTCCACCGGCAGGCCCTTGCCGTTGAGGAACACGCTGTGCACGTGGCTGCCGATGAAATCCAGGAAAGTACTGGCACCAGGTTCTGCGGTGAAGGTGATGACGCTGCGGCTCGTGTAGCCGGGAACCGCCGGATCCGCCGCCTGCCGCACGTCCAGGGAGATGTCGTAGCTGGTGGTGCGGATCAGGGCTGAACGTTCGGCGGCTTCGCGGCGCTGCAGATTCTCATGTGACACCCGGCTATCTAATCACGGTGCCGTTTCATTGGCTCAGCCGGCGATCAGGAAGGCGGCCGCCAGCCCTAGCACGGCAATCAGGAGCCAGGAGGCCAGGGCGGCCAGGAGCGCCTGTCCGCCGGTGTGGAGCAGGGTGCGGATCCGCACCGCGGAACCAAGCCCAAACAGGGCCGCGCCCAGCAGGATGTCCTGCAGCGCGGCCCCTGCTTCGAGCCAGCCCGTGGACAGCCAACCCGTGGAGCGCAGCGCCACCATGGCCACGAAGCCCACGACGAACAGCGGCACCAGCGGCGGCATTTTCGCCGTCACGCCGTCCGCTGCCCCCAGTGCCAGCGCGCCTTGTCGGTGGTGCGCACCTGCCAGGGCGGCAACGGGCGCCAGCAGCAGCACACGGGTGAGTTTGACGACGACGGCGATCGCCAGGGCGCCGGTCCCGGCGGTTTGCGCCGTGGCCACCACCTGTCCCACGTCGTGCACGGACGCTCCGGTCCAGGCCCCAAAAACTGCGGCCGTGAGCCCCAAAGGATGCGCCACGAGGGGAAGGACGCCGATGGCGAGGGTGCCGCAGAGAGTGACGAGGGCTACGGGCAGGACTGTTTCCGCGTGCCGGATGCGGCGGACGGCTGCCATGGCGCCGATGGCGGAGGCGCCGCAGATGGAGAACCCGGTGGCCACCAGGAGCGAAGTCACGGGCGGCAGGCGGAACAGGCGCGAGATCGCGTACGTCCCGCCGAAGCTTGCCGCCACAACTCCCACAATCAGGACCAGGGCCAGCCACCCCAGGCCCAGGACGTCCATGATGCTGACCTTCAGGCCGAGCAGCACGATCCCGCCGCGCATTAGGTGCTTGCCGGCGAAGTCCAGCCCCGCCCGCGCCCGGCCTCCGGTCCAGGATCCGGCACCGGGCAGATTGGCGGCCAGAACGCCCAGGACCACAGCCATTGTCATCGCAGGCAGCGCCGGCAGCAGCCCATGCACCAGGAACGCCGCCGCCACAGCCGCCGCAGCGGTTACCAGGCCCGGGATCAGCCGGGCCGCGGCGCGCCCGGAACCGCCGCGGCCCGGCGCTGGGAGGCTTCTGCTGTCTGGCACTCACCAACTGTGCCCGACGAAGCCCGTAAAGTACCAACCGGGCCATCGGCGCCAACACGCCAGAATGGATGGCAGTAATGAACTCGAAACAAAAAGATGGTTGGCTATTGGACATGTCAGACCTATTCCAGGATTACTCCGAGGCCGCCGGCCGCACCGGAGCCTACGACGAGATGTTCGCCCCCGGGCAGCAGGCCAGGGACTCGTATGGGCAGGTGGCGGACGCGCTCCGGAAGCTCTCCCTGGCGGACGTCAGCGCACGCGCCGACTCGATGGCCCGCACCTTCCTGGACCGGGGCGTGACCTTTGACTACGCGGGCGAGGAAAGGCCCTTTCCGCTCGACATCGTGCCCCGCGTTATTCCCGCAGCCGAGTGGGACGTCCTGGAACGCGGTGTGGCCCAGCGCGTGCGCGCCCTGGAGGCCTTCCTGAACGACGTCTACGACAAGATGACCGTGGTTTCCGATGGCGTGATTCCGCGCCAGCTGGTGACCACCAGCGCGCACTTCCACCGGCAGGTCCACGGCTTTGAACCGGCAGGCGGGGTTCGCGTCCACATCTCCGGGATCGACGTTGTCCGGGATGCCGCCGGCACTTTCCGGGTCCTCGAGGACAACGTCCGCGTCCCGTCCGGGGTGAGCTACGTGCTGGAGAACCGGCGTGCCATGGCCAAGGGCCTGCCCGAGGCCTTCGGCCAGCAGCTCATCCGGCCCGTGGAGGAGTACCCGCGGCGGCTGCTCTCGGCCCTGCGCAAAACCGCGCCAGCCGGCGTCGACGATCCCACCGTCGTCGTCCTCACTCCCGGCGTCTTCAATAGCGCCTATTTCGAGCACACCCTCCTGGCCGGCCTGATGGGCGTGGAACTGGTGGAAGGCCGCGACCTCGTCTGCCGCGGAAACCGCGTCTACATGCGCACCACCGCCGGTGAACAGCGCGTGGATGTCATCTACAAGCGGATCGACGACGACTTCCTTGACCCACTGCAGTTCCGCTCCGACTCCATGCTCGGCTGCCCCGGCCTGGTCAATGCCGCCCGCGCCGGCGGCGTCACCATCGCCAACGCCGTCGGCAATGGCGTCGCGGACGACAAACTGGTTTACAGTTACGTCCCTGACCTGATCCGCTACTACCTCAGCGAGGAGCCCATCATCGCCAACGTGGACACCTTCCGCCTCGAGGAGAAGGAGGCCAGGGAGTACACCCTGGACAACCTGGCGGAACTGGTGGTCAAACCCGTGGACGGTTCCGGCGGCAAGGGCCTGGTCATCGGCCCCGACGCCTCCCGGGATGAACTGGACGCCCTCCGCCAGCGGATCATCGCAGACCCCCGCGGCTGGATTGCCCAGCCGGTGCTGCAGCTTTCGACCGTTCCCACCCTGGGCGGCGACAAGTTCGGGCCCCGGCACGTGGATCTGAGGCCCTTTGCCGTGAACGACGGCGACAACGTCTGGGTGCTCCCCGGCGGGCTGACCCGCGTGGCGCTCAAGGAAGGGTCCCTGATCGTCAATTCGAGCCAGGGCGGCGGGTCCAAGGACACCTGGGTCCTGGCCGATTCACCCCAGGTGCCCGTGGAAACCGTTCCCCGCCAGTCCGTCACGGTCCGCGAACGGGTTTCCGTCTGGCCGGTGGAAAGCAACTGGCGCGACCGCCAGTCGGAGCAGCAGCAGTGAGCCGCGCCGCCGTCGGACATTTCTCTTACCAAGTTCCTGGCACGCTGGAGGTAGCCGCGAATGCTTAGCCGTATTGCCGAATCCCTGTTCTGGATCGGCCGCTATGTGGAGCGCGCGGACGGCACCGCCCGCATCCTCGACGTACACCTGGAGCGCCTGAACCACCTCCCCATGGAGGAGCGCAAAAGCGTTGCCCAGGAACTGCTCGCCGTCATGGGCGCCCGGCCGCAGAGCGAGGATTTCGGCCTCCCGGAACTGCTCCATGCCCTGGCTTACGACAAAACCAGCGCCACGTCCATCGCCGGCTCGCTCGGCGCTGCCCGGGAGAACGCCCGCCGTGCCCGCGAGACCGTGTCCTCGGGCCTCTGGGAGAGCCTGAACACCACGTACTACGGGCTGAGCCAGCACCGCAAGGACGTGGTGGGCACCTACCGCTTCTGTAACTGGACCCTGGAGCGGACAGCCATGGTGAGCGGCCTCGCCGATACCACCGTGAGCCATGACGAAAGCTGGCTCTTCCTGGTCCTGGGCCGTTCCCTGGAACGCGCGGACATGACGGCACGCATGCTGTCCACGCGCGACGTGCTCTCCGCCGGCATGTCCTGGGTCAACATGCTGCGCTGCGCCGGCGCGTACGAATCCTTCCTTCGCACCCGCCGCGCCGCGTTCGGTGACCAGCACGCGGCCGAATTCCTGCTCCTGGACCGGCTCTTCCCACGGTCCATCGTCTACGCGCTCCGGGACGCCGACGAGTGCCTGGCCAAGCTTGACCCGTCCGCGCAGCGGGTGGGCTTCATCAACGACGCCCGGCGCATCGTGGGGCAGGCCCGGACCTTCCTTGAGTTCCACCGGACGGACGACCTCATGTCCGAACTGCCCGAGCACATGGAGCGGGTACAGAAGGCAGTGTCCCAGGCCTCGGATGCCATTTCCCGTAAGTACTTCAATCAGGCTGACGAACTTGCCTGGGTGGGAGAAGTGTCATGACCCGGTTGAGCATCGTCCACAGGACGGCCTACAAGTACAACAAGCGGGTGACCCTGTCCTACAACGAGGCCCGGATGACCCCGCTGACGGATTCGCAGCAGGTGGTCCTGGAGTCGGTGGTCAAAGTGTCCCCTTCGCAGGCAGCGGTCAGCACCTACCGCGACTACTGGGGGACCAGGGTCACCGCTTTTGACATGCAGATGCCGCACGAAAACCTCGAAGTGGTCTCCAACATCACGGTGGAGGTGCACCGGGCCGGGAAGATCCCGGCTGAGGCTGACATCGCCGGTTGGGACGTCCTTGCCTCCCCGGAGACCCTGGACGCCTTCAGCGACTGGTTGCCACAGTCCCGGCTCAGCGGTCCCGGCGAAGAAGTGCTGGGCATCATCCCCGACGTCGTGGCCGGGAAGAACCCGCACGAAGCCGCCATGGCCATCTTCGCCTGGATGCGCGGGGAGATGACGTACATGTCAGGCTCCACCGCCGTCACCACCAACGCCGAAGAAGCCTGGGGCCAGCGCCAGGGGGTATGCCAGGACCTGGCACACCTGGCCATCGGAGCGCTTCGCAGCTGCGGGATTCCGGCGCGCTACGTCTCCGGTTACCTGCACCCGCGCTCCAGCGCCGGAATCGGCGAGACCGTGGCCGGGCAGTCGCACGCCTGGCTCGAATGGTGGGACGGTGACTGGCGCAGCTGGGACCCCACCAACCACAAACCCGCCGGCGACTTCCACGTCACCGTGGCCCGTGGCAGGGACTACCGCGATGTGCCCCCGCTCAAGGGCATCCTCTCCGGAGGTGGCGGGTCCGCCTTGAAGGTCAGCGTGGAGATCACCCAGCTCGCCTGAGACGTCAGGTTCCCCGGGCTCCGGGGCCGGGGGACCGGGGGACCGGGGAGGACTTTATTCCGCCGCCGGCACTATTCCGGGGCGGACTTTATTCCGGGGCAGTCCGGGCGGAGCTGCTGATCTGGGTCCACCAGGTCATCGGATCGGTGACCTGGAACCGGCGGCCCGTGACCGAGTCCGGGGTGATGCGGATGAACGCGTCCTTCCGCCCCGACTGCCAGGGGAAGAGGTACAAGCGGGAAGTCTCCAGTACTTCCTCGGTGCTCTTGACCAGGGCAGCGGTGCCCTTGATCACCACGCTCCACGCCAGGCCCGTGCCAGGATCCACTCCGTCCGCCTCCACGGCAACGGCGGCATCGCCCGAGGCTGCAGAGAGCTTGGTTCCCTGGCCCGTCCGGAAGACCAGCGTGCCGCCGTCCACCGTGTAGTTAACGGGGAAGATATCCGGGCGCCCGTCCACCAGCACTGCCAGCCTGCCCACGGACACGGTCCGCAGCAACGCCCAGCATTCGTGGTGTTCGAGGTTCTGCACTTGGGGAGATGACTCGTTGCTCATGCGGCGAGCATACGCCCATCACCAGGGGCTGGGCTTGTAATCCTTCAGGAAGACGCCGTACTGGTCCTCACCGTTTTCGCCCATGACGATGGGATCGTAAACGCGGGCCGCGCCGTCCACCAGGTCCAGGGGTGCGTGGAATCCTTCCTCCATGAGCCGGACCTTGGTGAAGTGGGGACGCTCGTCCGTGATCCAGCCGGTGTCCACGGCGGTCATCAGGATGCCGTCCGCGTCAAGCATTTCCTGGGCGCTGGTGCGGGTCATCATGTTCAGCGCGGCCTTGGCCATGTTGGTGTGTGGATGTCCGGGCCCCTTGTAGGCGCGGGAGAACTGGCCTTCCATGGCGGAAACGTTCACGATGTACTTCCGCCGCGCGGTGGAGCGCTTCATGGCGGGCCGCAGCCGGCTGACCAGCAGGAACGGCGCGGTGACGTTGCAAAGCTGCACCTCAAGCATTTCGAGCGGATCCACTTCATCCACCACCTGGGTCCAGCTGTTGATCGTGGCAAGGTCGGGGACCAGGCCGCCGGCATCGATTGCCGTCCCGGAGGCGATCCGCTCCAGGGAGGCGGACCCTGTGGACAACGCCAGCGAGGTGATGGCGTCTCCTGCCAGGACCGGGTGCTCGGTGACAGTGCCCGCAAGTGCAAGGGGGTGCTTGTCATGCGCATGGCCGAAGGTGAGCAGTTCAGGGCCGCCGTTGGCCTGTTCCAGCGCTGCGGGGAGCGGTTCGTCCTCGGCGTCCACCAGCGGCTTGTAGGCGTTGCCGGAACGGCGCACGGTCTGGGCGGCATTGTTGATGATGATGTCAAGGGGGCCGGCCTCGTTGAGGGAGTCGGTCAGCGCCATGACCTGGGAGGGGTCGCGCAGGTCAATGCCCACGATCCGCAGCCGGTGCAGCCATTCGCCGCTGTCCTCCATGGCGGCGAACCGGCGCGCAGCGTCCTTGGGGAACCGGGTGGTGATGGTGGTGTGGGCGCCGTCACGCAGCAGCCGGAGGGCGATGTACATCCCGATCTTGGCGCGGCCGCCGGTGAGCAGGGCCCGCCGCCCCGTCAGGTCGGTCCGGGCGTCGCGCTTGCCATGGCTGAAGGCCGCGCATTCGGGGCAGAGCTGGTGGTAGAAAGCGTCCACCTGGGTGTAGTGCTTCTTGCAGATGTAGCAGGGCCGCGAGCGGATCAGGTGGCCCGCGACCTTGCCGGTGGCCGATGGCGCCAGCTTGTTGCCGCGGGTCTCGTCATCAATGCGGTCCGGAGCGGCGGTGGCCGTCTGCGCGATGACGGCGCGGTCGGCCTCGGCGATCGTGTCGCGCTTGGTGACCCTGCGGTGGCGCTTAACGGCTTTGAACATCTTTCCGGTGGCACGGCGCACCGAGATGTAGTCCGGGTGCTCCTCGTCGTACGCATGGATGGTGTTCAGGACCTTGAGGCAGGCCTGGATGTCCTCAGGGGTCAGATCGGGGGAGCTCATTGGGAAAATTTTACAGCGTATGCCGCAGGCCGGTGCACCGTCAGCGGTGCCCCGGCCTGCAGGTGCCTTGGGGGATGCGGTGCCCGGGTCAGGAAACCCTGGCGCCGGGCGTGGCCTTCGCAGCGGTGGCAGCGTGCGTGCCGGCCACCTTGTCCGCGGCCTCGCCGAAGTCGGGGTACTGTTCAGCGGCCGCCTTCACGCCGCTGGGCAGCAGGCTGAGGTGCCGTGCGGCGAGCTGGCGCTCTTCCTCGCCGGGTTCAGGGACCTCCTGGCCCTTGGAGAGGACCGTGATGCCGGACTCGGTGACCTTGAAACCGCGTGCGCGGTCCAGGTCGTGGTCCAGTCCGATGGCGGCGCCGGCGGGGACCTTGACGTTCTTGTCCAGGATGGCGCGGTTGATCACCGCCCCTGCACCCACCTGCACCTTGTCCATCAGGACCGAGTCGATGACGCGGCCGCTGGTGGCAACGTACACGTCGTTGGAGAGCACCGAACCTTCCACCACGCCGCCGGAGATCACTACGCCGCTGGAGACGATCGAATCCAGCGCCGTGCCGACGGTGTTGTTCTGGCCGCGGACGAACTTGGCCGGCGGGGAAATGCTTTGCCGGGTGTAGATGGGCCACTCGGAGTTGTAGAGGTTGAAGACCGGCAGCGGCGATATGAGGTCCATGTGGGCGTCATAGAAGGAGTCGATGGTGCCGACGTCGCGCCAGTAGGTGCGGTCCCGCTCGGTGGATCCCGGGATGTCGTTGAGGGTGAAGTCATAGACTCCTGCCTCGCCCTGGTTCACGAAGTACGGGATGATGTCGCCGCCCATGTCGTGCTTGGTGTCCAGGCGCTCGGCGTCCACGTGCAATGCGGCCACCAGGGCGTCGGCGTCGAACACGTAGTTGCCCATGGAGGCAAGGAACTGTGAGGGGTCCGCTGCAAGGCCGGGGGTGCTGGCGGGCTTTTCCACGAAGGCTGCGATCTTCTGGGGATCGTTTTGGTCCACCTCGATGACGCCGAACTGGTTGGCCATGTGCAGCGGCTGCCGTACGGCCGCCACCGTGGCTTTGGCGCCACTGTTGACGTGCTGGGCCACCATTTGGGCGAAGTCCATGCGGTAAACGTGGTCCGCACCCACTACCACCACAATGTCCGGATTGGCGTCGTGGATGAGGTTCAGGGACTGGTAGATGGCATTGGCGCTGCCAAGGAACCAGCTCTTGCCAACACGCTGCTGTGCGGGAACCGAGGCAATGTAGTTGCCAAGCTGGGTGGACATCCGCCAGGTCTCGGAGATGTGCCGGTCGAGGCTGTGCGACTTGTACTGGGTCAGCACCACGATCTGGAGGTAGCGGGAATTGACGAGGTTGGACAGCGCGAAGTCGATGAGGCGGTAGCTGCCGGCGAAGGGCACGGCTGGCTTGGCCCGGTCTGCCGTCAGTGGCATAAGCCTGTTTCCCTCGCCGCCCGCGAGGACAATGGCCAGGACTTTTTTGGTTAACGGCATGATGGTCGCTCCTGTACGCCTTCGTAACTCCCCAAGACTGTCCGGTAGGCCCGGACTCCTTCACACTAGAACAGTTATGCGTGAAGGACTACCTTGGGTCTTGTGCGAATAGACATTGTGACTAAAGAGTTCCCGCCGGAGATCTACGGTGGCGCCGGGGTGCATGTGGCCGAATTGAGCAGGGTGCTTAGTAAGCACGTTGACCTGCAGGTTCGTGCTTTTGGCGCTCCCCGGGACGCCGATTACCACGGTGCGACCGTGACCTCGTACCAGGTGCCGGAGGACCTGGGAGGTGCCAACGCGGCGGTGCAGACCCTGGGTGTAGACCTTCGCATTGTGCCGGACGTGCAAGGTGCGGACCTGGTTCATTCCCATACCTGGTACGCCAACATGGCAGGGCACCTGGCCTCCCTCCTGCACGGAATTCCGCACGTTCTCAGCGCCCACAGCCTTGAGCCGCTGCGGCCTTGGAAGGCTGAGCAGCTCGGCGGCGGCTACGCCCTTTCCTCCTGGGTGGAGAAGACGGCCTACGAAGCGGCGGCGGCCATCATCGCCGTCTCCGAGGGCATGCGGCAGGACATCCTGCGCAGCTACCCGGACGTGGATCCCGCAAAGGTCCGGGTGGTCCACAACGGCATCGACGTTGAGCTTTGGCAGCGTGATGAAAATGACGACGCCGTCCGCGCGCTGGGCATCGACCCCGCCAAGCCAAGCGTCGTCTTTGTGGGAAGAAACACAAGGCAGAAGGGGGTTCCGTACCTCCTCCGGGCGGCGGCGAAACTTCCGGCCGATGTCCAGTTGGTCCTGTGCCTGGGGGCAGCGGACACCCCGGAACTGGCGGCCGAAACCGCGGTCCTGATCGAGGACCTTCAGAAGCAGCGCACGGGCGTGGTGCTGATCGAACGCATGCTGCCCCGGCACGAGCTCATCCAGGTGCTCAGCCACGCCACCGCCTTCGCCTGCCCCTCCATCTACGAACCGCTGGGCATCGTCAACCTCGAAGCGATGGCCTGCGGGGCGGCGGTAGTGGCCAGTGCCACCGGCGGTATCCCCGAAGTGGTTGAACACGGCCGGACCGGGCTGCTGGTGGATTTGGAGCAGGTCACCGACGGCACCGGCACGCCACTGGACCCGGAGAAGTTCGTCAAGGAGTTCGCCGCTGCCCTCACCGAGGTCGTGTCCGATCCCGAGCGGGCCCGCGCCATGGGCCAGGCCGGCCGGGAGCGGGCCGAAAAGCACTTCTCCTGGGACTCCATCACGGAGACCACCCTCGAGGTGTACCGCTCGGTGCTGCCGGCCGCCCGCTGAGCATCCCGCCGGTCCAACAGCGTTCCAGCAGAAGAACCAACGACGGCGCCGCTCCCCTGGGCAGGGGAGCG
>DATIMT010000275.1:0-6518 GCA_035475035.1 Arthrobacter sp. | reverse complement strand
TGGCCTGAGTAGTACTGGGCGGCCGTGCGGCCGTGGAGCGCGACGGCGGCAACGCCGGAATCGCGGGCGATGCGGCCGGCGTCGAGGTACGTCAGGTGGTCCTCGTCAACGCCTTTGCGCATCTTGATGGTAAGCGGGATGCTTCCCTTGGCAGCTTCCTTGACGGCTGTCTGGACGATGGCAGTGAACAGGTCGATCTTCCAGGGCAGTGCGGCCCCGCCGCCGCGCCGGGTCACCTTCGGCACGGGGCAACCGAAGTTGAGGTCGATGTGGTCTGCCCGGTTTTCCTCCACGAGCATCCGCACGGCGGCGCCGACCGTGCCGGGATCCACTCCGTAGAGCTGGACGGAGCGGACCTTCTCGTCGTCGTCGTGGGAAATGATGCGGAGGGATTCAGGCGTCCGCTCCACCAGCGCGCGGGAAGTGACCATCTCCGCCACGTACAGGCCGCCACCGTACTCACGGCAGAGCCTGCGGAAGGCGGAATTGGTAATGCCGGCCATGGGAGCCAGGACCACGGGGGTGTCAACCGTGATGGGTCCCAGCTTCAAGGGCGGGAGTTCCAGCTTGGGGGCGGGAGGAGTTGCTGCAACAGTCACTTATCCATTGTTGCAAAGCCGGGCAAATCGGTAACCGGAACAGGCGTGTGGGGCTTCTTTTTGCCAGGGCACGCGGGTCAGCCGCGGTCTGCCCGCCTGCCACGGCGGGTGGCGGGCTCAGGCCTTGATTGAGCGCTGGGGTCGACGGCGGCGCGCCGCCTGCGTTCCTCAAGCGCGGCTGCCGCCAACGCCCCCGTGTCCGGCACGTCCTCCACATAGCTGCGCCCGCCGTCGCGCTTTCCGTCCCTTGCCTCAATGTCTGCTGGCCCGGCTTTCCCTGGCCCGGCATCCCCTGCCACACCGTCCGTGGCCTTGATGCCGGTTGCCTTGACCACGAGCACGGCGATCAGGGTGGTGACCGGGATGGCCAGGACCAGCCCGATGGAACCCACGAGCGTCCGGATGACCTCTTCGGAGAGTTCGGCGCTGGTGAGGGTGTCCATCAGCGGCCGGTCGTAGAGCATGACGATGATCAGGATGGGCAACGCGGCGCCGGCATAGGCGAAGGCGATGGTGTACACGGTGGAAGCGATGTGGTCGCGGCCAATCCGCATGGCGGAGGTGAACAGCTTCCGGGCGCTGCTGGCCGGTGCCAGTTCGTAGAGTTCCCAGACGGCCGATGACTGCGTGATGGTGACGTCGTTGAGGACGCCCAGGCCGGAAATGATGAGTCCGCAGAGGATCACCCCGGAGATGGAGATGTTCGCCGAGGTGTTCACCAACGTGGCGGCGTCGTGGCTGCCCACGCCGGCGAGGTTGGCGGCGTCGGTGGCCCAGGCTGCCAGGAAGGCGGTGATGGCCAGCCCGAAGATGGTGCCCAGGAGCGCGGTGGAGGTGCGCGCCGAGAATCCGTGGGCGAAGTACAACACACCCATCATGATCACGGTAGACCCCACCAAGGCCAGCAACAGCGGCGGTTTGCCTTCCACCAGCCCGGGGAGCAGGAAGTTCGCAAGTACAACGTAAGCTCCCACCAGCCCGATCAGGGCACGGAGGCCGCGCCACCTGGCCACGGCGATGACCACCACGGCGTAGAGCACGGCGAGCAGGACAATCGGCAGCGTGCGGACGAAGTCGACGAAGATGAAGGCGGGTGAGCCCTGTGACCCGGTAGCGCCCTGGACGTTCGACAGGTTCAGGTAGCGGATCTGGTCCCCGGACTTGACCCCGTGGGATGCGGCCACATCCGGGTTGATGACCACCTTCACCGGGCTTCCACCCTTGTCCGGCTCCGTGAAGGCGAAAGTACAGGACGAGCCCTGCGCGGGTGGCTGCTGCGTGGAACCCTGTTGGCCGGTACCCTGTTGGTTCGCGCCCTGCTGGCCGGTTCCCTGCATGCAACTCTCGGTCACCACGGTCTGGATAGTGCCCGTATCGAAAGTGACCCCCGGAGCCGTGGAGTACGGGTTGGCCAGTGAGACGCCTTCCTTGCTCCCGGATGGCCAGAGCGCGGCCATCCCGGCCAGGGTCAGCAGCGCCAGCGGAATGAGCACCGCGGCGAGGATGCGGTTCGCTTTGCTGCGGGCAGCCATCGCCTCGGCCGTCGGCTCCGAATGATCCAAGGAAGCGTGGGAGTGACCGGCGCCCATCAGCAGTACAACCTCATAGGTTGAACTCTACGTGCGCCGCCATAGGGTTTATAAATGGACCATCGGGATGGGGAGGAACCAGGCATGGACAACCGTGGTACGCGTGGGACAGGGACCCGTGGGGCAGAAAATCGTGGGCCTGACATGAACAGGGCACAGGACGGCGACGGCGTCCAGGCCGGCCAGGTGCCGGGGATTCCCGCCCACCAGCCAGTACTGAGCGTCCTTGAAGCATCCGGCGGCACCAAGGGCATTGTCCTGGTCCTGCACGGCGGCAAGGCCCACAGCCGGGATCCGGTGGAGGCCCGGCACCTGAGCCCGGCCAGGATGATCCCCTTCGCTCGGCACCTGCACCGCGCCGGCCGGAAACACGGGCTGGCCGTCTGGTCCCTGCGCAACAGCGTCCGTGGCTGGAACGGGCCGGACATGTCCCCGCTGCAGGACGCACGCTGGGCGCTGCAGCAGATTGCGGAACGCCACCCCGACGTTCCGGTCTTCCTGCTGGGCCACTCCATGGGCGGCCTGACTGCTGTGTGCGCCGCTGACCACCCCCAAGTGGAGGCCGTTGTGGCCCTTGCCCCGTGGCTGAGCCCCGAAACCCCCGCCACCCGGGTCGCCGGCAGGAAAGTCCTCATCATCCACGGGACAACAGACCACATGACCAGCCCCTCGCAGTCACTTGCCTTCGCACGCCGGGCTTCTGCCGACGCGGCAAGCATGCAGTACGTGGCGCTCAAGGGCGTTGGGCATTTCATGCTCCGCAAGATCCGCGTGTGGCAGACCCTGGCCACCGGGTTCGTCATCAAATCCTTTGCCGAGAGCACGGGCGCCGCTGTGCAACCACCCCCCGCCTTCACGCAACTGCTGCCGGACTCCGCCGTGCAGGTCACCCTCTAGGCGGCTCCCTGATGCCCTGGCGTCCCCCGTCCAACGACCGCTTCTACCGCCTGATCGTCCGGACCGGGCAGTTCCTGCGCTTGGTCCTGAGGCTGGACATCCAGGCCACGGGCCTGGAGCACCTGCCCGCCAAGGGTCCGGTGACCGGGGCGTCACGGCGGGTGGTCCCAGGGAAAGGTACCGTATTCGCCGTCACGCACTTCGGATACCTGGACTTCGCCGTCCTCGAGTTGCTCCTGTGGAGGCACGCCCGCGCCCAGCTGCGGTTCCTGATCCACCAGGGGGCGGCTGATCATTGGCTTGCCGGCCCCGCCATCAGCGCCAGCGGCCACGTGGTGGTCGGATACACGGACCGTTCCGACGCCTACGACGCCGCCGTGGCCAAGCTGCGGGACGGCGAGTACCTGGCAGTGTTCCCGGAGGCGGGAGTCAGCCGCAGCTTCACCGTCCGCGAATGCCGGACCGGGGCTGTCAGGATGGCCGCGGAGGCGGGCGTTCCAGTGATTCCGGTATCCGTTTGGGGCTCCCACAGGGTACTGACCCGCGGCCACGGCTTTTCCCTGCGCCGCAGCTGGCGGGCCCCGATACGGGTCCATGTAGGTGCGCCCATGGGGTTCGGCGCCGGCGGCGACGTAGAGGCGGCCACGGAAATGCTGCGCAACACCCTGCAGTCCGGGATTGACCATTGCATCGCCGGCTTTCCGCTCGATCCCGAACCCGGGGCATGGTGGATGCCGGCGGACCTGGGCGGAAGCGCACCGACCGAAGTCGAACGGCAGCTCCTGGACGCAGCGGACGCAGCGGCGGGCCGCCGTCGGGGTCCCCGCCCGAAGTAGGCCGCACTCCCCCAAGCAGGTAGCGCGAGGTGCCGTTGTGAAGGGTCAAAACGGCACCGGGCGCTACTCTGTCGGGCGCGGGAGGGCTGGGGCGGGGCCGGGCCGGCTGTCCCCTAGTCCGAGACCACCAGGGTTTCCGCGCCAGCCAACCGTGCTTTGCCGCTCTCGAGGAGGGGCTCGACGGCGGCACGCAGGGCAGTCATGGAATCGTCCAGTTCGAGCATGACCGGGTGCTGGTACGCGATCAGGGCAACCATGTCGCGGACAGCCTCCGCGGCATCATCGGCGTCCAGCGAAGGTTCGTGGCCCACGAATACGTCGGTGGCTGTTTCCGCTCCGGTGCCCTCGGTACCGTGGCTGTCCAGATGCGGTGCAGCGTCCGGGTCGGCGGGGGCCGCGTAGCTGACCGCGAACGCACGGATGCGGCCCTTCCTGCTCGGCGCCACCCCGGCACCGAACGCCGACTCCGGCTCGGCCCGCAGCACGATTGCGCCGTGGGCTCCGGTGAGCTCGTCCAGGAACAGCTTTTGCACCTGCCCCACGGACAGGACACCTGGAGAGTCCCAGTCGTGGATGGAGGTGTAGTACCGGCCCACCACGTCGGTCAGCTCCACGGAGCCGGTGGCCAGGTCCATCACGACGTCGGAGCCTGCGTTCTCGCCGCTGGCCGCGCCGCCGTCGTCCTTGGCCGGAAAGACCGGAAGCCGCAGGGCGCCGGGCTCCACCACCACAAGGCGGGAACGTTGGATGGGCCTCAACCCGAACGCCTCGGCGAACGCGGCACCGGCCGTGCCCGGTTCCACCTTGGCGCGCAGTTTGGTGACGCCCGACGGCGCGTGTTCGGCTTCGCGCCGCAGCATGGTCAGGAGGCTCGCCCCGATGCCCGTGCGGCGGTGGTCCTTTGCCACTTCGATGTACGTCCATAGGCGTTCCGGGTGCAGGGACGCTTCATAGACGACGCCGGCGGCCACGGGGATGCCAACGCCGTCAAGGACGTCCTCGGCCACGATGCAGCGGCGCCACGGGGTGCCGTCCCTCCCATTGGAGGACACGGCCAGGGCGCCGCGGAACTGCCGGGCCTGGGCGGTGTCCGGGTCGCCCCAGATTTCCAGGAGCGCAAGGTCGTCGCCGTCCCGCCATTCGCGGTATTCGATGGCCATGCTCAGGCGCCGATCAGCCGTGCTGCCAGGTAGCCCTCCACCTTGTCCAGGGAGACGCGTTCCTGGCTCATGGTGTCCCGCTCGCGGATGGTGACGGCCTGGTCCTCGAGTGTGTCGAAGTCCACCGTGATGCAGAACGGGGTGCCGATTTCGTCCTGCCGGCGGTAGCGGCGGCCGATGGCGCCGGCGTCGTCGAAGTCGATGTTCCAGTTCTTCCGCAGCTGGGCGCCGAGGTCCTTGGCCTTCGGGGACAAGTCCTCGTTGCGGCTCAGCGGCAGCACGGCTGCCTTGACCGGTGCCAGGCGCGGGTCCAGCTTCAGCACGGTGCGTACGTCCACGCCGCCCTTGGCGTTGGGGGCCTCGTCCTCGGTGTAGGCGTCAACCAGGAACGCCATAAAGGAGCGGGTCAGGCCGGCCGCGGGCTCAATGACGTAGGGGGTGTAGCGCTCGTTGGTGGCCTGGTTGAAGTAGCTCAGGTCCGTGCCGGAGGCCTTGGCGTGGGTGGAGAGGTCAAAGTCGGTGCGGTTGGCAATGCCTTCCAGCTCGCCCCACTCCGAGCCCTGGAAGCCGAAGCGGTACTCGATGTCCGTGGTGCCCTTGGAGTAGTGGCTGAGCTTCTCCTTGGGGTGCTCGAAGAAGCGCAGGTTCTCCTCGCGGATGCCCAGGCCCGTGTACCAGGCCATGCGCTCCTTCATCCAGTACTGGTGCCATTCCTCGTCCGTGCCGGGCTCCACGAAGAATTCCATTTCCATCTGCTCGAACTCGCGGGTGCGGAAGATGAAGTTTCCGGGCGTGATCTCGTTGCGGAAGGACTTGCCGATCTGGCCGATGCCGAACGGCGGCTTCTTCCGGGAGGTGGTGAGGACGTTGTTGAAGTTCACGAAGATGCCCTGGGCGGTTTCGGGGCGCAGGTAGTGCAGGCCTTCCTCGTTGGCCACCGGGCCCAGGTAGGTCTTGAGCAGGCCGGAGAACTCCTGCGGCTCGGTCCACTGGCCGCGGGTGCCGCAGTTGGCGCAGGCGATGTCCTTCAGGCCGTTCTCCGCCGGGCGGCCCTTCTTTTCCTCGTATTCTTCCTCGAGGTGGTCGGCACGGTAGCGCTTGTGGCAGGAGAGGCATTCCACCAAGGGGTCGGAGAAGACCTCGACGTGGCCGGAGGCTTCCCATACCTGGCGGGGCAGGATGACGGAGGAGTCCAGGCCCACCACGTCCTCGCGGCCGCGGACCATGGACTGCCACCACTGGCGCTTGATGTTTTCCTTCAACTCGGCGCCCAGGGGCCCGTAGTCCCAGGCAGAACGCGAGCCTCCGTAGATCTCACCGGCCTGGAACACGAAGCCCCTCCGCTTGGAGAGGGAAATGACCTGGTCGAGGACGGATTTTGCTGCCATGGGGTAACTCCAATTTCTACAGGGCCGCTGGGTGCGGTCCGCGGGTTGT
>DATIMT010000274.1:0-22158 GCA_035475035.1 Arthrobacter sp. | reverse complement strand
GCGTTTCTCTGGGTGGCGATCAAGCTCATGGTGGCGCCCGCCGCCGTCGTCATCGAAGAATTGGGCGCCTTTGCCGGACTGCGCCGCTCCTGGGAACTGACCCGGGCCAACTGGTGGCGGATCCTGGGCATCACCCTGGTGGTGGGGATCCTGGTCGCTGTCATCACCCAGGTGGTCCTGATCCCTGCAAGCATGCTGCCCACCGTCCTCTCCGGTGTTGTTTCGCCGCATGGTGGCAGCGAACAGAAGGCCTCACTGGCCGTCGCCGCAGGAATCATCACCGCGGTAATTGGGGCCCTGGTGGGGGCGGTCGGCTACGCCTTCCAGACCTCGGTAATGGCGTTGCTGTACATGGACCTGCGGATGCGCAGGGACGGACTGGACATTGCGCTGCTGCACCAACTGGAGACCGGCACTGATCCTGACGGCATCCCGGGCCGGGGCGCCCACGCCGGCAGCGGCGGCCCGTACCCCGGGTACGGAACAGGGCCGGGAGCATGGCCGCATGGCCGCTGAACCTCCCGTCCTTCCCGGCGCCGGGGAGGCGCGGCGCTGGGCGGCCGAGGAACTGGCCAAACCCGAGTACCGCGACGCCGCACCTTCATGGCTGGACTCCCTGTGGCGGAACTTCCTGGACTGGCTCCAGTCCCTGGACGGCTCGGCGGGAGATGCCGCGCCGGTCCCCAGCCCCGTCATCGCCCTCGTCATCGCCGCCATCATCGCGGCCGCCATCATCCTCGCCCGCCCCCGCCTGAACGCCCGGGCGCGGCAGGCCAAAGACGTTTTCGAAAGGGAAACCGCCCTGGCTGCCGCGGACTACCGGAACCGTGCGGAAGCCGCGGCCGTGGCCGGCAAATGGGGGGACGCCGTCGTCGACCGTTTCCGTGCGGTGGTCCGCAGCGCCGAAGACCGGGCCATCCTTGATCCGCAGGCGGGCCGGACTGCCGATGAGGCGGCGCGCGCGTTGTCCGCGCCGTTCACCACCGAAGCCCCGCGCCTGGCCCGGGCAGCGGCCACTTTTGACGGGATCCGATATGGAAACAGGACAGCCGGCAGCGGCGACTACCGGGACATGGTGGGGCTTGACAACACCCTGGACGCCCTGAAGCCGGCTGCCGCCGGCAGTACGGCACCGCAGCCATGACCCGGCGCCCCATTATCAGCGTGGAGCGTGGAGGACCCGCCGGAGAACCGGAGACGCCCACTGCGTCCGCACCTGGTGGCCGGACCGTCCTGGGTTGGCTGCGGCGTCACCGTGGCGGGACGGCAGCCGGAGTAGTGATCGCCGCGGCGCTGGCGCTCGTCATCGGTACGCAGCTCGCTCCCAAGGGCGACACCGTTCCCCTCTCCGTGCACAATGCCGGGCCGGACGGGGCCAGGGCCCTGGCGCAAATCCTGGGCCGTCACGGGGTAACAGTGCGCACCCCTGACCGGTTCCAGGCAGCCCTGGAGGACCTGCGCGACGGCTCCTCCCCCACCCTCCTGCTGTACGACAGGAACGGCATCCTGGATGAGCAGCAGCTGGCCAGCCTAAAAGCGGCAGCGGACAACGTGGTGGTGGTGTCCCCCCGCCTGGAGACCCTCACCGCCCTTGACAGCGGCATCCGCCAGGCAGGCGTTGTTCCCAATGCCTTCCCGGTCCTCGACCCCGGCTGTTCCCACCCCGATGCGGAGGCTGCAGGCCAGGTCACGGGTCGGGGAGGATTCGTGTACGACGGCGGCATGTCCTGCTACCGGGCAGCAGGCACCGCAGGGATGCTCGCCGTCAGCGGCGACGGCCAACTGGCCGTGCTGGGCAGCACGGCCGTCCTGGATAACGACCGGCTGGACGAACTGGGCAACTCTGCGCTGGCGATCAGAATGCTCGGCGCATCCCCGGACCTCGTCTGGTACCTGCCCACGCTTGCCGACGCAGCCGTCAATGGATCCGGGAAAACACTCGATGACCTGGCTCCGGACTGGGCCCGCTTCCTGGGCCCCTGGCTGCTCCTGGTTGCTGTGGCGGCCATCGTCTGGCGGGGCCGCCGCCAGGGTCCGCTGGTGTTCGAGCCGTTGCCGGTAGTGGTCAAGGCAGTTGAGACGGCGGAAGGACGGGCCCGGCTCTACCAGGACTCGCGTGCCCTCGACCAGGCCCGGGACAACCTGCGGTCCGGGCTGCTGGTGCGGCTGTCCGCAAAGCTCCGGATGGGGCCCGGAACCACCGCCGAGGACACGGTTGCCGCGGCAGCCCGGCTGCTGGGCCGGGACGTTGCCGGGCTCCGCGCGCTGGTCAACGAACGCCCCAAAACTGAGGCCCGGCTGGTTGCCTGGTCGCAGGCCCTGGACAAACTGGAGAAAGAGGTCATGACCCGATGAGTGAACACAGCAGTGGCCAAGGGGTCCTTAACCCGATGGACGCCAACAGCTCATTCGACAGCACACCGCAGGACAGCGCCCAGGACGACGACGGCGCACGCCAGTCGCTGCTTGCTGTCCGCCGGGAGGTGGCCAAGGCGGTGGTGGGACAGGATGCCACCGTCACCGGCCTCCTGATTGCCCTGCTGTCGCAGGGGCACGTGCTGCTGGAGGGCGTCCCCGGGGTTGCCAAGACCCTGCTGGTCCGGGCACTGTCCTCCGCGCTGAGCCTGGACACAAAGCGGGTGCAGTTCACCCCGGACCTTATGCCCGGGGATGTCACCGGCTCGCTGGTCTACGACTCCCATACGTCCGAATTCAGCTTCCGCGAGGGGCCCGTTTTCACCAATCTCCTGCTGGCGGATGAGATCAACCGGACGCCGCCGAAGACCCAGGCCTCGCTCCTTGAAGCCATGGAAGAGCGGCAAGTGTCCGTGGACGGCCTGTCCCGCCAACTGCCGGCGCCCTTCCTGGTGGCGGCGACCCAGAACCCCGTGGAGTACGAGGGGACCTATTCCCTGCCCGAGGCACAGCTGGACCGGTTCCTGCTCAAGCTCACCATGCCGCTGCCCGGGCGCGGGGACGAGATTGAAGTGATCCGCCGCCATGCCGCCGGTTTCGATCCACGGGACCTGGCAGCCGCCGGCGTTCGGGCAGTGGCCGGTGCGGCGGACCTGGAACGGGCACGGGCAGCAGTCAGCCGGGTGACGGTGGCCCCGGAAATCATCGGTTACATCGTTGACCTGGTTCGCGCAACCCGTTCCGCCCCCTCGTTCCAGCTTGGCGTCTCTCCCCGCGGCGCCACCGCGCTGCTCAAGACCTCCAGGTCCTGGGCGTGGCTCTCGGGCCGTCCTTTTGTCACCCCGGACGATGTCAAGGCCCTTGCCCTGCCATGCCTGCGGCACCGGGTGGCGCTGCAGCCCGAAGCGCAGATGGACGGGGTCCGGGTGGATGACGTCCTGGGCAGCATCCTGGCCTCCGTCCCCGTTCCGCGCTGATGGCCATCTCCGGGCGCTTCGTGGCGGTGGTGCTGCTGGGCCTTGTACCGGTGCTGCTGTTCCCGGGATGGCTCACCGTATTGGCCACGATCGCCCTGCTCGGAGCACTCATGGCCGCCGACCTGGTCACCGCGGCTTCCCTCCGACAGATCAGCCTGGCACGTGCGGAACCGGAGAATGTCACGCTCAACAACACGGTGGAAGCAGTCCTGACGGTCCGCAACGGCGGCAACAGGACGCTACGGGGATCATTCCGTGACGGATGGCAACCATCCGCCGGCGCACGGGACCCCGTCCAGGACGTCGACGTCCCGGCCGGCGAAAGCAGGCGGTTCGCTGTCCGGCTCCGGCCGGTCCGGCGGGGTGACCTGGCTGCGCCGCACGTGACGCTTCGCGCCTTTGGCCCGATGGGCCTGGCAGCCCGCCAGCGGACCATCGCCTGTCCGGGCTCGGTCCGGGTGTTGCCGCCCTTCCATTCCCGGCGGCACCTGCCGTCAAAACTGCGGAAGCTGCGCGAACTGGACGGCAAAGCGGCCGTCCAAATCCGCGGCGCCGGCACCGAGTTCGACTCCCTGCGCGACTACGTCCGCGGCGATGATGTGCGCTCCATCGACTGGCGCGCGACGGCCCGGCGTTCCTCGGTGGTGGTCCGCACCTGGCGCCCGGAGCGGGACCGCCGCGTCGTGATGGTCCTCGATACGTCGCGCACGTCAGCGGCCAGGATCGGCGACGAAACCCGGCTGGACACCGGAATCGAGGCCGCGCTGCTGCTGGGTGTCCTGGCCGAACGGGGCGGGGACCGCGTGGACTTTGTGGCCTTCGACCGGAGGACCCGGGCACGGGCCGGCTCTGCAGGCCAGGGAAATATCCTTGGCCGGCTGGTCCAGGCCATGGCTCCGCTCGATGCTGAGCTGATCGAGATGGACTGGCCTGCGGTCCCGGCGCAGGTCCGCGCCGTTTCGGCGCACCGCTCCCTCGTAGTGCTGCTGACCTCGCTGGACAGCGGGGCACCGGAGGAGGGCCTGCTGCCCGTGGCGGAGCGGCTGGCCAGCCAGCACACCGTGGTGGTGGCGGCCGTCCGCGACCCCCAGCTGGGCGCAATGCTCCGGGAACGCAACGACGCCACGGGGGTTTTCCGCGCGGCTGCTGCTGATCGTGCCCTCCTGCAGCGCGCGGCCGTGACTGCCGAGCTGCGGCGCTACGGGGTGGAGGTGGTGGACGCCGAGCCCCACGAGTTGCCGCCCCGGCTTGCGGACATGTACATCAGGCTCAAGGCGGCCGGTAGATTGTGACACCGGAGGCCTTGACCTCCACAGCCAACAGGAGGTCCACTTCATGAGCGTCCCAATCTACCAGCAGGCCCTGGGCAGGGAATTCTCCCGCCTGCAGCCGGAACTCCAGGAGTACTTCTCGCTGGCCCCGGGATCCGGACAGTACGGCGTAGGGGAAGGAACGTTCGACGTCGTGGGGTGCCGCCAGCGCTGGCTGCGCCCTTTGCTGCGGCTCACCGGGGGCGAGGAAGCCTTCTTCCCTGAGTACGGCGAAAACATTCCGTTCCGGATCGAGAACCACGCGCACCAGGATCCGTTTGGCCGGTCCAGCCTTACCGCCCGCCGCGAGATCCGTTTCCCGGAACGCACCCGGCTTTTCCAGGACACCACCAGCGTCACCACCCGGGATGGCAGCAGCCAGCTGGTGGACTACGTTGGCCGCTACCGGCGCCTGGTCACCGACCTGAACTTGAGTGTCACCAGTGAGGGAAGGCTGCGCGGTGTGTCCGAGACGTCGCGGCTCTTCGTGGGCCCGCTCCGGGTACCGCTGCCCGCAGCGCTGGACGCCAAAGCGTACGCGGAACAATGGTGGGAACCCGCTGAGGGCAGCAACGGCCGGCACCGTATCCAGGTCAAGGTCATCCAGCCGCAGATCGGCCTGGTCCTGGTCTACGCCGGGGCCTTTGACTACCGGCTGCGCCCCTACACCGGCGGCAGTTCCGCGCAAAGCTACCTGCCCCGCTATGCCCAGCCGGACCGCTGGGAGAACCGGGTGTAGTCCTACCCCAGCGCCTGCTGGTTCAGGCCGTCGGCCAGCTGGGTGAGCCTGCCGAGGACGGCGGTGGCCTGCGCAGGTGTGAGCGGAGCCAGTCCGGCTGAGGGCGTCACCCGGATGGCGCCGAGCAGCGTCGCCGGAAGGCCCAACTGGTGCCAGGGCCGCCATACCGATTCGACGCAATCGGCAACCTTGGGCAGGGAACCGCCGGTGGCCACGTCCAGCGCGCCGGCCCAGAACTGCTTGCCGGCCTCCACTGCTGCGGCCACCTGCTCCCACTGCCGGTTGGTCAGCGCCTTCAGCGGAACCGCGATGCCATCAGCTCCCGCGGCCAGGACCAGCTCAATCGGTGCCTCGATTTCAGGGAAGGACACCACAACGTCAGCGGCGCCGGCTGCACGCAGGGCGTCCAGGACCAGCCGCCAGGACTCCCGTACTTCCGATGCCGCCACGGCACGGAGGGTGCGGTAACCGCTGGCCGTGGGGATGGTTCCGGCCAGCACGGCGGCAATGGCAGGCTCGTCCACCTGCACCACCAGGCGGGCGCCCGGAACGGCTGCCCTGACCCGGGCGAGGTAACCACCCACTCCAGCGGCGAGGGAGGCAGCCACGTCACGGCGGGCACCAAAGTCCAGCAGGGCGCGCTCCCCATTGTGCAGATGCAGGCCGGCGGCGAGGCTGAGTGGCCCTACCAGCTGCACCTTCAGTTCACCGGCCGACACGTCCTCGGCCCCGGCGACGTCGGCGAGGACATTCAGGTCCGTGGACAGCGCTGACGCCGCGCGCCGCATGTCCTTGCCGGGTCGGTCAACAAGCCGCCAACCGTGGGGTTGGACGTCAACCGCCAGTTCCTCCAGGAGCGAAGCGGTACGTCCAAGGGCGTCGGAGCCAACGCCGCGGTCCGGAAGTTCGGCCAGGAATGGCAGGTGCGGGCTGCCGAGCTCGCCGCGAATGATCCGGGTGGCCTCAAGCGGATCGTCGCCGGGCCAAGGGCCCAGGCCGGTGGCGGTGACTTCCCTGGTGGCGACTTCCTTGGGCGGGACAACCGGAAGCGGGCCCGACCCCGGGTGGTGCTGTTCCCGGCTCACGCCAGTGCGGAGGTCTGCGGCTGCTGGCCGGATGAGGCCTGGTGGTCCTCGGCGATGGCCTCGTGGTGGCGGATCACCTCGCCGATGATGAAGTTGAGGAACTTCTCCGCGAACGCGGGATCGAGGTGGGCGTCCTCGGCAAGGCGGCGCAGCCGTGCGATCTGGGCGGCCTCACGTCCGGGGTCGCCGGCGGGAAGGCGGTGGGTTGCTTTCAGGAAGCCCACTTTTTGCGTGGCTTTGAAGCGCTCCGCCAGGAGGTACACCAAGGTGGCATCGATGTTGTCAATACTGGAGCGGATGGACAGCAGTTCAGCCATCACCGATTCGTCCACATGCCCTGCCAGTGAACTGGCGGATGGATCAAAATCGTCGGAACCAGGAGAGCTGGAGTTGTGCTGCGTCATGGCTCCAGTCTATGGGAGTTGTTGGCGTCGACGCGGGTGTGAAGCGCCGGTGCCGGCCGTTCGCCGGCACCGGCGCTTCCCCCTGCGGGATGTCGCGCAGGGTCAGATACCCAGGAGCGCCCGGTGCTCCTCACGGCGTTTGGCCTGTTCAGCCGGATCCGGCACGGGCAGGGAGGCGATCAGCCGGCGCGTGTAATCGTGCTGGGGGTCCCCCATGACCTGGCTGCCGATCCCCTGCTCCACGAGCTTGCCTTTGTACAGCACGCCCACCCAGGAGGACAGGATGTCCACCACGGCCAGGTCGTGGCTGATAAACAGGCAGCCGAATCCGAACTCTTCCTGGATGTCCCGGAAGAGTTCCAGAACCTTCGCCTGTACCGAAACGTCGAGGGCCGACGTCGGCTCATCCGCTATCAGCAGGCGGGGGTTCAGGCTCAGCGCCCGGGCCAGTGATGCCCGCTGCCGCTGGCCGCCGGACAGTTCGTGCGGGTAGCGACCCGCGTACGACGCCGGCAGCTGGACCGATTCGAGCAGCTCACCGACCCGCTTGCGCGCCTGTGCTTCGGTCGGCCGGGTGTGGATCAGCATCGGTTCTGCGATGCAGTCGCCAATAGTGAGCTGCGGGTTGAAGGAGGCCGCAGGGTCCTGGAACACGAAGCCGATGTCCTTGCGGAGCGGCTTGAATGTGCGTTCGCGAAGGTTGAGCATTTCGTAGCCCAGGACCTTGAGGCTGCCGCCGGTGGTCCGGTTCAGCCCGGCAATTGCCCGCCCAATGGTGGTCTTGCCGGATCCCGATTCCCCTACCAGGCCAAACACCTCGCCCCTGGACAGGGTAAAACTGACCCCGTCCACGGCCTTGAAGGCCGGTGTCCCCAACCGTCCTGGATACTCGATCACCAGGTTGTTGGCAGCCACCAGCACTTCCTCATCCTGGTGGGGCCGTTCGGTCAGGCCGGCCGACGCCGAATTTCGGCCCAGGTGCGGCACCGCGGCCAGGAGGTTGCGGGTGTAGTCCTGCCTGGGTTCAGCGAACAGCGTCTTCGCCGGGGCTTCCTCAACAATGTCGCCTTGGTACATCACCACGACGCGGTCAGCAAGGTCCGCCACCACCCCCATGTTGTGGGTGATCAGGACGATCGAGGTGCCGTATTTGTCCCGCAGGTCCCGAAGGAGTTCAAGGATTTCCGCCTGGACGGTGACATCCAGTGCGGTGGTGGGTTCGTCGGCCACGATAAGGCCTGGATTCAATGCAAGGGCCGCGGCAATGACCACACGCTGCTTTTGTCCGCCGGAGAACTGGTGCGGGTAGTAGTTGACCCGGTGTTCGGGGTCCGGAATGCCAACCTTGCCCAGCGCCTCGATGGCCCGTGCTTTGGCTTCCTTCTTGGATACGCGTCCCCCGCCGTTCGCTCCGGCGTGCGCGCGGATGCCCTCGGCGATCTGCCAGCCCACCGTGAACACGGGGTTCAGGGCAGTGGAAGGCTCCTGGAACACCATGGCCACATCGCGCCCGCGGATCTGGCGCAGCTTCGCGGCGCTCACGCTGATGACGTCGGCGCCGTTGATCAGGACAGCGCCTGAACTCGTGGCAGTTTCCGGGAGCAGGCCCAGGATTGTTTTGGCCGTGACCGTCTTGCCGGAGCCGGATTCTCCCACGATGGCCAGTACCTCACCTGCCTTGACGTCCAGGCTCACGTCTTTGACTGCCTGGACGTCACCGCCGTCGGTGGCGAAGGTGACCTTGAGGTGGTTGATGTCGAGAACCAACGCGCCGCCGTCGGGCTTGCGGCTGGGCAAAGGATCGATGTTAGTGGTCATGACGTCCTCACTTCTGCGCCGGGGCCCTCAGTAGCGACTGGCACCGGGGAACTGCCGCCACCGGTGCGTCTGCGGCCCCGGAGGCGCGGATCATTCAAGTCATTGATGCTTTCCCCTACCAGCGTCAGTCCGAGGACTGTCCAGACGATGGCGAGGCCAGGGAACAGGCCCGTCCACCAGATGCCTGATGTGGTGTCAGCCAGCGCCTTGTTCAGGTCAAAGCCCCACTCCGCTGCGGAGCTTGGCTCTATCCCGAAGCCCAGGAAGCCCAGGCCGGCAAGGGTAAGGATGGATTCCGATGCGTTGAGGGTGAAGATCAGCGGCAGGGTCCGGGTGGCATTGCGGTAGATGTGCCGGGTCATGATGCGGATGTTCGATGCCCCCACCACCTTGGCCGATTCAACGAAGGGCTCAGCCTTGAGCCGGATGGTCTCGGCACGGATCACCCTGAAGTACTGCGGGATGAACACCACTGTGATGGAGATGGCGGCGGCCAGGATCCCGCCCAGCAGGCTGGATTGTCCGCCGCTGATGACGATGGCCATCACGATGGCAACCAGCAGTGAAGGGAAGGCGTAGATCGCGTCAGCCACTACGACTAGGACGCGGTCCAGCCATCCGCCGATGTAGCCGCTCACCAGGCCGAGGATGACGCCGGCGAAGATTGAGAGGACTACGGCCACGATAATGACCAGCAGCGCCGTCTGGGTACCCCAGATCACGCGTGACAGGACGTCGTAACCGCCCACGGTGGTGCCGAGGAGGTGCTTGCCGCCGGGCGCCTGTTGGGTGGGGAAGCTGCCGTCGGCATCCGAGAGTTGGGCGAAACCATAGGGTGCCAGCAGCGGTGCGGCCAGCGCCGTGAGCAGGAAGACGCCGGTGAGGACCAGGCCCACCACCAGCATGAAGCGCTGCAGGCCAACGCTTTTGTTGAAGTGGGAGACGACCGGCAGCCGCCGGAAGAACGGGGCCCGAGGGTTGGCGACGGGCTCGATTGCGGTTTCAGCTGTCATTTCAGTACCTCACGCGGGGGTCGATCAGCGCGGCGATGATGTCCACGATGAAGTTGGTGACGGCGACGATGACGGCCAGCAGCACGACGATGCCCTGCACGGCCACGAAGTCACGCGCCGTGAGGTAGTTGGCCAACTGGAACCCCAGGCCCTTCCACTCAAAGGTGGTTTCCGTCAGCACGGCACCGCCAAGCAGCACCGCGATCTGCAGGCCCATGACCGTGATGATGGGAATCAGCGCCGGCTTGTAGGCGTGCTTGGTGACCAGCCGGAATTCGCTGACGCCCCGGGAGCGTCCTGCCTCGACATAGTCCTTGCCGAGAGTGCCGATGACGTTGGTCCGGACCAGCCGCAGGAAGACCCCGGCCGTCAGGAGGCCGAGTGCCAGAGCCGGAAGGACAGCGTGCGACATCACGTCGCTGAGGGCTGCCATGTTGCCGCTGCGCAGGGCATCAAGCCAATAGATGCCCGTGGGCGCCTGAAGAGCGGTCAGGGACAGTTCGGTCCTGGTACCGGCGCGTCCGGCCACCGGAAGCCAGCCCAGCCACACAGAAAACACCAGCTTGAGCAGCATGCCGGCGAAGAAGACCGGGGTTGCGTAGAACAGGATGGCCAGGATCCGGAGCACTGCGTCCGGGAGGTGGTCGCGCCGGTGGGCTGCGATCATGCCCAGCGGGATTCCCACCAGCAGGGCGACGATGACGGCGTTGATGGCCAGCTCCAGCGTGGCGGAACCGTAAGTTGTGAGCATCTCGGTGACCTTGCGGTTGTCCGAGAGGGTGGTGCCGAAGTTACCGGTTGCCAGCTGGCCCAGGTATTCGAAGTACTGCGCGATCAGCGGCCGGTCGTAGCCGGCCGCATGGATGCGTTCCTGCAGTTGCTCCGGGGGCAGCCGGCCGCCCATGGCGGCGGTGATGGGGTCCCCGGTGATCCGCATGAGGAAGAACACCATGGTGACGAGGATGAGGATAGTAGGGAAGATCAGCAGGAATCGGACCAGGATGTACTGGCCCAGCCCTCCGCCCCCCTGCTTTTTCTTGGGCGGTAGGAGTGCGTCCGCGTCACTGGGTGGCGCGTCAATCAATGTTGTCATCGGTACCTGGATTCGTGGTGACCGGGAGCCAGCAGTCCCCTCTGTGCTGGCTGATGACCGGCAAAAGGCGGGACGCCGTTGCGGCGTCCCGCCTCCGGCCCGTCAGAGCCCGATGGGGATGGTGTGCTTACTTGGACAGGACGCCAAGGCGCGTTTTGAAGGAGGGATCAAGGGTCTTCTCGACGCCCTTGACATCTTTCCCGGCCACCAGCAGCTGGGAGCCCTGGAGGAGCGGCAGCGTGGAAAGGTCCTTCGCCACTGCCGACTGGACGTCACCGATCAGCTTCTGGCGTTCGGTCTTGTCCGGCGTAGTCAGCTGCTTCTGCACCAGGTCCGTAACAGTCGGGTTCTCGTAGTGGTTCTTCAGGAAGTTGCCGGGGATGAAGAACGGCGTGAGGTAGTTGTCCGCATCCGAGTAGTCAGGGAACCAGCCCAGCTGGTACACCGGGTAGGCATCAGAGGTCCGGGCCTTCGAGTACGTCACCCATTCGGTGGACTGCAGGTCGACGGTAAACAGGCCCGACTTCTCCAGCTGTTCCTTGACCATGGCGTACTCGTCACCGGAGGACTTGCCGTAGTGGTCAGGGTTGTACTGCAGCTTCACGTTGACCGGCCCGCTGATCCCGGCGTCAGACAGAACCTTCTTGGCCTTGTCCAGGCTGGGCTTGCCGCTGCCGTCGCCGTACATCTCCTTCATCGGCTGGGTTGCACCGGGCAGCCCGTCCGGGACCACGGAGTACGCGGGGACATAGGTGCCCTTGTAGACCTGGTCGGAGATGGCCTGGCGGTCAACGATGTCAGCCATGGCCTGACGTACTGCGAGCGCCTTGGCAGGGTTGGCTTCCGGCGTCTTGGCCCCGAAGGGCATCGTGTCGAAGTTGAAGACGATGTACCGGAGTTCGCCGCCGGGGCCCTTGTAGACCTTGACCTTGGAATCCTTGTCGAGGTCCGCGGCATCGGTGGCGGTCAGGCTGCGGCCGGCAACGTCGATGTTGCCGCCCTGGACGTCCAGCTTGAGGTTGTTGGAATCCGCGTAGTACTTGATGACGGCACTGTCGTTGGAAGGCTTGCCCAGCAGCCCGTTGTAGTCCGGGTTGCTCTTGAGGCTGACCAGCTCGTTCTTCTTATAGGAATCGATGGTGTACGGACCTGCGAAGGGCTTGCCGGCAACGATGTCCTCATCGCTCATCACCTTGTCGGCCGGGAAGACTTCCTCGTCGACGATGGGGCCAGTGTTGGTGCCCAGGACGCTGGGGAACACCTGGTCGTTGGCCTGCTTGAGGGTGAAGACCACGGTGGTGTCGTCCTTGGCTTCAACCGACTTGAGGTTGGACAGCAGGGATGCGGGGCCGTTGGGGTCGTCGATCTTCACGACCCGGTCGTAGGAGAATTTTACGTCTGAGGCAGTCAGCGCATGGCCGTTGGCAAACTTCAGGTTGGGCTTCAGCTTCACCGTGAACTCGGTGGGTGCGGTGAAGGACGCGGATTCGGCAATGTCCGGGCTGACCTCGGCCGCACCGGGCTTGGAGTTCATCAGGAAGGGGTACACCTGGTTCATTACCAGGAAGGAGCCTGCGTCGTACGAGCCGGCGGGGTCGAGGGTGACGACTTTGTCGGTCGTTCCGAAGGTGATGGCACCGCCACCGGCGCTGCCGCCGCTGGCCGTTCCGCCGCCGCCGCCCGATGGCCCGGTGCAGGCTGTCAGGGCCAGTGCGGAGATGCCTGCCAGCGCGATAGCGCGGTGCAGGGCCGTTGTGCTCTTGATCATCTGTGAACTTTCTGTCCGATGAGTACGTGCGCGCCGGCCGCAGGGGCGTGTGTGCCCCTGCCCCGGCGCGCAGTGCTGATCCCTAGATTCAATCAGAGAGTCAGCCCTCGGGATGGCCAATCCTGTGAGTTGAAACACAAAATTTATCTCTTTGATACCGGGTCACCGACCAGCCGCGGGCCGCGCCAGCACGGCGGAACGAAGCACGGGGCACAAACAAAGCACCGCCCCGGAGAGATGTCCGGAACGGTGCCTTGGATTGGGAGGACTAAAGCTCGGCCCGCTGGAGGGAGCGGGCGGCGTCGATGGTGGCCTGGCCCAAAACCCGGCTGCCTTGGTAGAGCACCACTGTCTGGCCGGGCGCCACCCCCCTCAGGGGCGTCACCAGCCGAACCACCAACTGGCTGGTGGCTGCACTGTCCGCGGCCGGCTCCATCCGGGCGATGGCCGGTACCGGATCACCGTGCGCCCGAACCTGCGCGTAGCAGTCGAATTCTGCTCCCGTGGCCACCTCGGCGATGGGAAGGCCTGCCCAGGAAACCTTGATGCCGCGGATCTCGTCGATCGCCAGCAAGGCCTCGGGACCCACCACCACTTTGTTCTCCTTGGGGCGGATTTCCAGGACGAACCGGGGCTTGCCGTCTGCAGCAGGAGTTCCCAGTTTGAGTCCGCGCCGCTGGCCGACCGTGAATGCGTTGGCTCCAGGGTGCTCCCCTACCTTCGCGCCGGTCTCGTCCACGATGTCACCGCTGGTCATGTCGATTTTTTCGGCAAGCCAGCCCGCGGTGTCGCCGTCGGGGATGAAGCAGATGTCATGGCTGTCCGGCTTGTTGGCCACGGAGAGGCCGCGCCGCTCCGCTTCGGCACGCACCTCGGCCTTGGACGGGGTGTCAGCCAGCGGGAACATGGAGTGCTTGAGCTGTTCGTGGGTGAGGACGCCGAGGACGTAGCTCTGGTCCTTGGCCCAGTCGGCGGCGCGGTGCAGCTCCCGGTTGCCGTCGGCGTCTTCAATCACCTTGGCGTAGTGGCCGGTGCAGACGGCGTCGAAGCCCAGGGCAATGGCCTTCTCCAGCAGGGCCGCGAACTTGATGCGTTCGTTGCAGCGCATGCAGGGGTTGGGCGTCCTGCCGGCGGCGTATTCGTCGATGAAGTCCTGGACGACGTCTTCCTTGAATCGCTCGGAGAAATCCCACACGTAGTAGGGAATGCCCAGCACGTCGCAGGCCCGCCAGGCATCCCGGGAATCCTCGATGGTGCAGCAGCCGCGGCTGCCCGTGCGCAGGGTACCGGGCATGCGCGACAGGGCAAGGTGGACGCCGACGACGTCGTGCCCGGCCTCCACTGCCCGGGCGGCGGCAACAGCGGAGTCAACTCCGCCACTCATGGCTGCTAGTACTCGCATGCTGGCTTTCTGTTGGGGGGTATCTCTTCCGGGGCGGGGGCCGAAGCCACAGGCGGCGGAAACGATCTTCGCCTATCCATTCTACGGCGGAAGGCAAATCAGCCCGGCGGGTACCGACCGGTCGCTGCGCAGAACAGGCCGGGTGAGGCCGCAGGACACGCCGGGAAAGGGCTTAGGCGCCGCGCAGCGCCTGCCGCGCAACGGTGCCTGCGGTCTGGATCGAGGACTCGTGCCCGGCCATGCCGGCCTGCCGTGCCCGCGAATAGGCCTCGGGCAGCGCCCTGAGCAAGGCCTCGACGTCGGCCTCGGTGGACGCATGCCCCAGGCTGAACCGCTGGGCCCCGCGCGCCGTTTCCTCGTCCAGGCCCATGGCAAGCAGCACGTGGGATGGCCGCGGCACGCCGGCGGTGCAGGCCGAACCGGTGGACGATTCGACGCCGGCCAAGTCAAGGAGGAACAGCAGCGAGTCCCCTTCGCAGCCGGGGAAGGTGAAATGCGCGTTGCCTGGAAGCCGGCCCTCGTTGGGGGCACCGCGGAGGACGGCTTCCGGGACACGTTCGCGGACGCCGTCGATCAGATGGTCGCGCAGAGCTGCGATCCGCGTCGCTTCTCCGGGCAGCGCAGCGGTGACAGCCTCTGCGGCAGCGGCGAAGGCAGCAATGGAGGCGGTGTCCAGCGTGCCGGAACGGACGTCGCGTTCCTGCCCGCCGCCGTGCTGCACCGGCGTCAGGCTGACCGCCCGCCCCAGCAGGAGTGCGCCTACGCCAACCGGCCCGCCGATCTTGTGTCCCGAGATGGACATGGCGTCCAGGCCCGAATCCTTGAAATGCACGGGCACCGAGCCGAACGCCTGGACGGCGTCGGAATGGACCGGGACACCCGCGGCGTGGGCCAGTTCAACGACGCGGCGGACGGGCTGGATGGTACCCACTTCGTTGTTGGCCCACATAACGGTCACCAGGGCGACGGTGCCGGGGTCGCGCGAAAGCTCCGTTTCCAGCACGTCGAGGTCCAGCACGCCCTGGCTGTCCACAGGCAGCCACGACACTTCCGCACCTTCGTGGCGCTCGAGCCATTCCACGGTGTCCAGCACGGCGTGATGTTCGACGGCGGAGCAAAGGATGCGGCGCCGCTTCGGGTCCCCTGCCACCCGGGACCAGTACATGCCCTTCACTGCCAGGTTGTCCGACTCGGTGCCGCCCGAGGTGAAAATGACCTCCGAGGGGTGGGCTCCAGCCGCCGTCGCAATGGTTTCCCGCGCATCCTCAACGGCACGGCGCGCCCGGCGGCCCGATCCGTGCAGGGATGACGGGTTGCCCGTCCGGGCCAGTTCGCGCGTCAGGGCGGCGAGCGCGGCACCGGACAGCGGCGTGGTGGCGGCATGGTCGAGGTATGCGGGCATCCTCCAATTCTATCGCGGCACGACACCACCGCCGGTGAGCGGTGAGTCCCCGCCCGTGATCCTTGCGCAGCAATGACCGGGCCCAACCACCCCGGCAACGCGGCCTTCCTGACCGCCGCATCCGGCTGCAGCCCCGCGCAGGAACGCGCCGTTCATGTCGCACACAACTGACGCGTGGACCTGTGAGAGCCGGTGGAACGGACAGTTGGGGAGGACGTAGCCGCCGTCGCCGTCGGGCTGTGGCTGGTAGCCCGCTTCGGTCAGGAACTCTTCGAATCCCCCGGCCGCCTCAGCCAGCTCCCGGCCCTTCCGGAACGCGGCAGCGCGGAGCGACTCCCCCACGGGCGCGCCTTCGGCCTGGGAGGCCTCGATGGCGCCTGCCATGAGCTCCCCCGCGAGGTCATAGTTCCGGTCCGGCACTGACGCCCCCACTTCGCTTCCCACCGGGCGGTACATCTTGGCGGGGCGTCCGGAGCCGGGACCCGTCCTGTTTGCGGGCTTGTGGAACTCCACGGCCAGCAACCCGTCCTGAACCAATCTGTCCAGGTGGAAGGAAACCGTGCTCCGGGCCATGCCTGCAGCCTCGGCCACCTGGTCGCGGCCCAGCGGCTGTGCTGATGCGGCCACGAGTTCGAAGAGCTGCAGCCGCTTCGCGTCCGTCAGGGAAGCGACAGCAGCGATTCTGTCAGTCCAGGGAAGCCGGTACATCTTGCCACCAATCTAAAGTCAGGATCTATTGATTATAGAACGGACTCTTTCTAAAATGAGCATACCTACTTTTAGAAGGAGCTTCCCATGAAATCAGCATCCGCAATGCGCATGCAGCACGCATCAACCGCTGAGCCGGCGCGGCAGGCCTTCCTGTTGCTTCGCACGGTCTTCACCGTTGCACCGATCCTCTTCGGGCTGGACAAGTTTGCGAACATCCTCACGCACTGGACGGTCTACCTCGCGCCCCAGGCCACCGCCGTGGTGCCCCTGACGCCCCAGATGTTCATGTATGTCGTGGGCGTCGTGGAGATCATCGCGGGCATCGCCGTGGCTGTCCGGCCGAAATATGGTTCGCTGGTGGTGGCGGCCTGGCTGGCTGGGATCATCATCAACCTGCTGCTGCTGGGAAGCTTCTATGACGTGGCCCTGCGCGACTTCGGGCTCCTGGTGGGTGCCCTGGCCCTCAACCGGCTGGCCACCCATTACAGCCGAACCACCGCGTGACACCGCGGGCCTCCGTCAGGCCCGGAACCTTCCCCGTAAAAAGACCCGCCGGCAGCTGAGCCCTCCAGCCGCCGGCGGTTTGCGTTCGGGGTCCGGCGCCGCTTTCCAGGGGCCTAAGCGGACGGCGGCACCAACGGCAGGTACCGGAGTACGTCGTTGCGCGCCGAAGCAAGGGTTGCCGGGTCGGGGCAGGAAATGGATATATATGCCGACGAGCCGGCCGTTCCAAAGACCCTTGCCAGCACGGCCGTGGACCTTCCGCCGGGAGGCGCCTGTTCAAGGGCCAGCATTTCCACATTTTTGCCTGGGGCATCCGGGGTCCCGCCCCACTGCAGATTTTCCGTTTTCAGGTAAGAGGGCTGGATGGTGGCGTCCAGGTACTGGAAAAGGGCGACAGTGGACTCCCGGTCCCCTCCCCGGACCAGGGGATCCTGGCCCGTACTGACCCTGGCGGCAACAATGCAACCATCCGCCTTGACGTATTGGCTCGCACCCGCCACGTTCTCCTGCGCCAGCTTCCAGCCCGGCACGCTTTTCAGCTCATCGGAAATGCCCACGGGCATCCCGGGTGCCAGGGTGCTCCCGGCGGCAAAAGGCATGTCCCGCCCCGCCACAGCCGCGGCGTCGTGTCCCGGAGTGATGGTGGGCGTGGACAGGACCTGTGTGCTGGCCGGGGCCGCAGGCGCCGCGGGATCCCGGACATCCACGCTGCAGCCACCCAGAAGCACCGCCGCCAGGGTGGCAAAGGCGGGCGGCACCCGCCGGTTCCATGCCCTGCGGGCCCGCCCCGCCGTCGTCGGCATATCCATCTCCCCACCCCCTGTTTCCGCTTCGGCCCAGTGTTCGGTCGCGCAGGCACGAGTCTAGACTCCGGTCCCCCGGGAACCCGCACGCCCAGGACACTCGTTGTCACGGAAGGCACACCATCCGTGCTGGCTAGACTGGGCGGGCACTTCGCATTCCCCGCGGAAAATCAAGAAGCCGCGCATCGAGAAAAGGAAGAACTTGACCGAGAGCAGCAGCTCCCATTACCAGGTCCTTCGCGTGGCCGTCACCGCCAGCGAAAAAGAAATCAAGGTGGCCTACCGGCGGGCTGCCAGGACGGCGCACCCGGACCATGGGGGTGACGCCGCGACCTTCCGCCAGGTAACCGCTGCCTACGAGACCCTGATCGACCCGGAGCGCCGGAAAGCCTACGACCGCACCTACGGCGCCGGCACCGTCCGCGGCAGCTCGTCCGACGACGGCGCCCACTTTGATGCACCGGCCGCCGGAAGCCGCGCGTCAGCCACCGTCCGCAGGACCGACAATGGCAGGAACACTGCGGGCGACCCGCCGGTCTACGTTCCACCGTATGAGGCAGCCGGCGCCGGGGTCCCCCTCATTCCCCTTGCCCAGGCGCGCCAACAGGTGCACGGGATGCCGCGGAAACGGGGAATCTTCGGCGCCGAGGCGCGCATCCAGCGCGAGATGCGGACCGTGCAGCTGCTGACCCGGCAGGTGCTGCCAGGCATCCCGGCCTCGCGGCTCATCAACGGGCTGCAGTCACCGGCGGACAACAGCCACATCGACCACGCAGTCCTTTCCGGCTACCGGCTGGCACTGGTCAACTCCATGCTCCTGCCCAGGGGCGCGTACGCCTGGGACGGCCGGACCCTCAACCACGGCGGCCGCTCAGTGGCACCCCCGCAGCTCGCCCGCGTGGTGAGGGCCATGCAGGACATCTTCCCGGAGCTCAACGTCACTGGGTGGACTGTGGTCCACAGCCCGGACGGGAATCTCCATGAACCCGTGATTGACCATCACCGGCGTACCGCAGGGGCGCTGGAGACTGTGCAGATCGTCAACGCAGCGGGCATGGTGCGCGGCCTGAAGGAATTCCTGGCATCAGGCCCGGCCCCCAACACCGTGAACATCCCGATCCTCGCCAGGCTGCTGCGCGGCATGCACTGACGGGTGGCTAGGATGGGGAGGTGTTCCGCATCCTTTTCCATGCCCCTGAAATCCCCGGCAATACCGGCAACGCCATCCGCCTTGCCGCCATCACCGGCGCAGAACTCCACCTCGTGCAACCCCTGGGCTTCGACTTCTCCGACGCAAAACTTCGCCGGGCAGGCCTTGACTATCACGACCTCGCCGTCGTCACCGTACACACAACCATCGAAGACGCCTGGGAACACCTCCAGCCGGAACGGGTCTACGCATTCACCTCTGACGGCACCACCAGTTACACGGACATCACCTACCGCCCTGGTGATGTCCTGATGTTCGGCCGCGAGTCCGTGGGCCTGCCGGACGAGCTGAAAACCGATCCCCATGTGACCGCAACCGTGCGCCTGCCCATGCTGCCGGCCCTGCGCTCCCTGAACCTTGCAAACGCGGCCTCCATTGCCGTATATGAGGCGTGGCGCCAGCAGGGCTTTGCCGGGGCCAGGCTTTAGGACGCCCCGATGGGCGGCCTCCCCGGCCGGGCCACATTCCGTATCCGCTGTCCCATCCGCCCCGCCAACGGCACCGAATGACTCCTGAGGACATTCGAGCAGACCAAGGAGCGGCAGGTGACACTACTCAAGGCAGGACCCAGGCAGGCCAGCCGAAGCCCGCACCGCACTGCTCAGGATTCGCCGCCCGGGGACTTATGCTTGGACTTAATGGAAACTCCCAACGCGCCAAATTCCGAGGGCTCCGCCGCGGTGACTGACCCACCTGCCGACCTCAGCCAACGCCTCTCGGTACTCCTTGCGGGCATTGCCCGCGGGGACCAGGCCGCGTTTGCCGAGTTTTACCAGCTCACGTCCCGCAGGGTTTTCGGCATGGCACGGCGTGTCCTGATCGATCCCGAACTCAGCGAAGACACCACGCAGGAAGTCTTCCTTCAAGTCTGGCAGAACGCCGCCAAGTTCGATCCGCAGGCAGGGAGCCCGCTCTCCTGGCTGATGACCATCTCGCACCGGCGGGCAGTGGACAAGGTCCGGTCGTCCCAGTCCTCCACCGACAGGGAAGCCAAATACGGGGCCAGTACCCAGGACATCGACCACGACAGCGTTTCTGACGAAGTGGGCAGCCGGCTTGAGGCTGAAGCGGTGGTCCGCTGCCTGGGGACGCTGACCGAAACGCAGCAGGAATCCGTGCGCCTGGCCTACTACGGCGGCCTCACCTACCGGGAAGTCGCAGAACGCCTGAACGCAGCGGTGCCCACTATCAAGTCCCGCATCCGCGACGGACTGATCCGATTGAAGACCTGTTTGGGGGTGAGTTGAAATGAGCGACATGGATGAAGGCCGCAATGGCCGTTCGGGTTCGTTCGGTGACACCGTCGCCATGGACCTTGCGTCAGGGCACGCAGTCGACCTTGCCGAACTTTACGCCCTCGATGCGGTCACGGCGCAGGAACGCGATGCCATTGACCTTTATATCGCCAGCGCCCCGGAGGCGGAACGCCTGGCTTTCCTCGCCCGCGTCAGGCAGTCCCGGGAGGCGCTGGCCCGCACCTTCCGGGCGGAGGAGGAACCGCCGGCGGACCTGTTCGAGAGGATCGTCGCCCAGCTTCCCGCACAATTCCCCGGGCAGGAGGGACAGCCCGGTGGAGGCGCACCCGCACCCGCCGCAAGCACCGGACCCGTTCCGCAGCAGGGCATGACTGTTGAGCCGGGTGCACAGGATGAACTCGCGCAGGCGCGTAAGCGCCGGGAGCAACGGCGGGGCCCCTCCGGCACCCGGCGCTGGCTGGTCGGCGTGGCCGCGGCAGCAGCCATTGCCCTCGGTGGTGTTGGCGTGGGTGCCTACCTGGCCGACCAGGCCGATCCTGTCAACCAGGTGGCCAGGGCCGCGGATCTCCGCGAGGCTTCCGTGAACGTGGCCGGCGGCGGCAAGGCCACCCTCATGATCTCAGCGTCGAAGGATGCCGCCGTCGTGAAGATGAGCGGCGTGCCCGCTCCCCCTGCCGGCAAGGTCTACCAAATGTGGCTCATCCCCAAGGACGGTTCCGCGCCTGTCTCGCAGGGGCTGATGGACGAGCAGGCCCTCTCCAGGCCTGCCGTGGTCCAAGGCATCCACTCGGCCGCCTCACTGGGAATTACGGTGGAGCCGGCCGGCGGATCCAAGGCCCCAACGCAGCCCACGGTGGCCGCCGCACCGCTGGGCGCGTAGGCAGGAGCCGACGGGGCGCCGCACCACCGGGAAGCGCCCCGTTCCTAACCCAAAGGGAAGGAACGGGGCGCTTCTTTCGTGTCAGAAACCGGCGATGGTGCCGGGCCCGTTGACGGCCACCACGTGGAAGGCTTCCGCGCTGCGTCCTTCGGGCAGCCCCGCCCTGGCGGCGTTGACCTGCATGCCGTGGCGGACGGTTGCTTCCATGGCTGCAACGTCAGGATGCTGGCTGACATGGACATGGATGGCGGCCAGCTTGGCGTCCACCTGGGCAGTGACGTCCACGAAATGGTTTTCCCGTTCCCCAGGTCCGGCGTAAAGCCACAGCCACGGCAGTTTGTAGGCAGCGAGGCCGGCTTCGGCCAGTTCCGGGTAGGCGAACGGGTTCTCAAGTGCCGGATACACCGCGCGCGTCACCGCTTCGCCTACGGCCAGGTGGTCGGGGTGGCTCTTTTGGATCCGCTGCCAGTTCCGTTCCGGGTGCATGGCCAGGACGACGTCGGGACGGATGTCGCGGATCAGCCGCACCACCCCTTTCATCACCTCGTGCGAGGGCTCGAGGTATCCGTCCCGCTGGTGGAGGTAGTGGATGTCGGTGACGCCCACCAGTTCGGCGGCACGGCGCTGCTCCGCATCACGCATGGCGATGATGTCCGCGCGGTGGACCGGGTCAAAGCCGCCCGCGTCGCCGTCGGTCATGATGCAGTAGCTGACCTCAACGCCTGCCGCTGTCCAGGCGGCGACGGTGCCGGCTGCGCCGAAGTCGATGTCGTCAGGGTGGGCAGCAAAACAGAGCACCCGCCCAACCCGGTGCGTGTCCGGGTTGAACGGGCTCCCTGCCTGCACGTGGGAGGCAGCCAAAGATTTCAGCCTTTTCGCTTCTTGATCTCGGCGGCGGCCTGCGGGAGGACGTCGAAGACGTCCCCGATGATGCCGAAATCCGCGATCTCGAAGACCGGCGACTCGGCATCCTTGTTCACGGCAACGATGACCTTGGATGTCTGCATGCCGGCTTTCTGCTGGATGGCGCCGGAGATGCCCGCGGAGATGTACAGCTGCGGGGAGACGGTCTTGCCGGTCTGCCCCACCTGGGCGTCGTGGCTGATCCAGCCGGCATCCGTGGCCGCCCGGGAGGCACCCACGGCAGCGCCGAGCGCATCTGCCAGCTCTTCCACCGGGCCGAAGTCGCCGTCCATGCCGCGTCCGCCGGCCACCACGATGCGTGCATCCGTGAGGTCGGGCCGGCCGCTGGCCACCTTCTGCTCGCGGGCCGTGATCCTGGCCGCTGCCGCCACGTCGGGAACCTCAACGGTGGCAGTTTCAGGAGTGGTGGCGGCAGGGGCAGGTTCCGGGGTGACATTGTTGGCC
>DATIMT010000273.1:0-7396 GCA_035475035.1 Arthrobacter sp. | reverse complement strand
CGGCAGGATGTAGACCGGGTTGATGGAGGACATTTCCGCGAAGACCGGGATCGGTTCGGGACGGGCGGCCGCGGTTTTCATCAGGGCGATGCCGCCGGCCTGCGATCCGGTGAAGCCGACGGCCTTGATCCGCGGATCCGCGACCAGGGCCTGCCCGATGCTCTTGCCGGCGCCGAAAACCAGGGAGAACACGCCGCCGGGCAGTCCGCTTTCCGCAACTGCCCGGGCGATGGCCGCCCCGACCAGCTCGGCGGTCCCGGGATGGGCGTTGTGGGCTTTGACGACGACGGGGCAGCCCGCTGCCAGGGCGGAAGCGGTGTCCCCGCCGGCGGTGGAGAAGGCCAGCGGGAAGTTGCTGGCGCCGAAGACCGCAACCGGGCCCAACGGGATGTGCCGCTGGCGGATATCAAGACGGGCGGCCGGCTGGCGGTCGGGCTGCGCGGGATCGAGGCGGACCTGGTGGTGGTCGCCCTGGCGGACGACGGCGGCAAAGAGGCGCAGTTGGCCGGTGGTGCGCCCGCGCTCGCCTTCGATGCGTCCGGCCGGGAGCCCGGTTTCGGCCACGGCGCGTTCGGTCAGTTCGGCTGCCACGGCTTCGATGTTGTCCGCGATCCGTTCCAGGAAGGTGGCGCGTTCCTCTGGGCTGATGGCACGGTAGGTGTCGAACGCTTCCGCGGCTGCCCGGGTGGCATCCTCCAGCTGGTCTGCGCCAACCAGGCCGAAGGCAGGCTCCAGTTTTTCCCCGGTGGCGGGGTTGATGGCCTGCACGCTTCCGTCGGAGCCGAAGACGGGGGTTCCGGCGATCAGTGAATTTCCGGTGACGGTCATGAAAATCTCCTAGCTGATCTTGTTGATCAGGGTGGTCAGTTCGTGCAGGTCGGACTCCGTGAGGTCCTGCAGCGGCGGCCGGACCCTACCGCCGTCGCGCCCAACGGCCGTGAGCCCGGCCTTGACGATGGACACACCGTAGCCCTTCACCCGGTCGCGGATATCAATATAGGGGATCACGAAGTCGTTGAGCTTTTGGTAGACGGCACTGCGGTTGCGGGCCACCACATCCCGGTAGAAGCCCAGGGCGAATTCGGGGACGAAGTTGAACATCGCGGAGGAATAGGTGCTCACGCCCAGTTCCAGCAGCGGCAAGGCAAAGGTTTCGGCGGTGGGCAGGCCGCCGATGTAGGTCAGCCGGTCACCGACCTTTGCGTAGATGCGGGTCATCTGCTCAATGTTGCCCACGCCGTCCTTGAAACCGATCAGGTTCGGGTTCAATTCGGCCAGCGTGGCCACGGAGGTGTCCTTGAGGACCGCATTTGCGCGGCTGTACACGATCACCCCCAGGTTGGTGGCTCGGCAGACGGCACTGATATGGCTGACCAGGCCCTGCTGGTCGGCTTCGGTCAGGTAGGGCGGCAGCAGCAGGATGCCGTCGGCGCCGGCGGCCTCCGCATTCTTCGCCTGTTCAATGGCCAGGGCGGTGGGCCCGCCGGCGGAGGCCAGGACCGGAACCCTGCCGTTGATCTCCTCAACGGCCACCCGGGTCACCCGGTCCGTCTCCGCCGGCGTCAGCGAGAAGCCCTCACCCGTCCCGCCCGCGGCGAAGAGCCCGGCTACGTCGAAACCCGACTGCCAGGCCAGGTGCTCCCGGTAACGGGCCTCATCGAACGCCAGCTCGGCGTCGAAATGGGTTACCGGAAAGGAGAGCAGCCCGGTCTTGAGGCGGGCAGCCAGTTCGGTGGGGGGCAGGTGGGCCACGGCTATCGTCCTTTGATCTCAAACCGACGGCGGGAACCCTCCGTCGAAGCATGTCAGTGCATTACAGCCTAGGAACGGTTTCGATGCCTGTCCAAGAGTGTTTTTGTATCGATTGATACCCCAGGGGCATTATCGGCACGGCGGGCGGCAGGTTGCCTTTCCCCGAGGCCGCAGTCCACGTTGGACCACCGCGAACCGTCACGGACGGTCTGCCATTCACGGTTCGCGGATTCCCCATCCGAGCTCTCGGGAAGCCAGAAGCAGCAATGGCGCCAGGGCCCGGTCATTGAGGCGGCGGGAGAGGGCGGGGGCGGCGGGGAACGCGTCGGCCGAGGGCGGATAGAGCACGACGTTCGGTTTGCCTGTCATGGTAGATGCCACCAGAAGCCCGTCCAGATCCGGCCACATGGTGCAGATGGCGCGGGACCAAGCCCGGCAGGTGCTCTTGGCTGCGGCGTGAAGTGAGGCAGACGCCCCATTGCGCACGGGCCAGCCGGCGGTGAGGTCCAGGACGTCAAGCGCCCGGGTGGGCTCCCACGAAGCCACCGAGTATCCCGGGTCCAGAGGGATTGCGCGCCTATCCTGGAACACTTCACTGACCGAGGTGGTGAAGGTGGTCGCGGCGTAGAGGACTGCCCGGTCCGGCTGGGTGGACGCTGGTTCCTCGTGCGGGTCCCACCGGGAGGAGGCAACAGGGCCCCAGGCCCGCAGTTCGTTCCACGCACGGCGATACGGGCCGGTGACCCGGTGGATGTTGAAGAGAGGCTGGCGCATCTGAATAATGTCCTCTGGCCGGAGGGTGAGTGCCGCCGGTGGCAACCGGGGGTTCTTCGGCCTCACAGGCGCCCTTCGTCAGCGGCCATTCGGACCAGGACCTCCGGCGCCCCTCCGGTCTGCAGCCACTCGATGCCGGTCCTGTTGCCCAGCTCCTCCCGCGCTGTGGACATGAAGGCTTCCACGTCGAGGGGATGCATAGGAACGACGAAGGCGTTCAGCACCTGCCTGAGGTTGGGCAGCATCCGGCCGCCGGCGAACTGCCAGGCCGGGAACACCAGCTCGCGGTTCTTCCGGCGGCTCGAGGCGAACAGGTCCCCGTTCGCCGCCGCACGTCGAACGTTGGCCGGTGCGATCCCGAGGACTTCCGCGACCTCAGTGGTGGTGAGTCCCTCTGCAGCCTGCTCGTTGGCCCGCGACACTTGGAGCTCGATGGCCAGTTGGGCTGCCGAGGCATGGTCCGGCTTGAATGCCTCGGCCGGGATCCCGGCCCTGTTGACCAGGAAGTCCAGCTCGCCCTGCGTCAGGGTCGCCGTGGAGTCCGTAGCCTCCTCCAGGATGGAGAGAAACGTGTCGGCCTCCATGCTCGCTCCGCGACGTTGCAGCGTCTCCTGCACCGCCTCGCGGAGCCTGTCCGAAAACGACGGGTGAACGGCCATCGACATAACACAATGATACGCCGAATCAATACAACCCGAAGGGAACGCGGCTGAGGTGGCAGCACGTGCCGATGTTTTCGAAAAACATCGGCGTGAAGTGTGCACTCAACGGGGGCGCGGACTCGGGGGAGGCGGGGTCGGTAAAGAGGGGATGGCGTCAGGAAGGCGCGTTGTCCAGCAATGCGAGGATCCGGTTCAGTGCAGGGTTGCGGGCGCCCTTGCGCCAGATGGCATGCAGTTCCACCGGATCCTCGGGAAAACCGCCCATCTCCACGTATTCGACGCCCTCGATCCCCAGCGCCATGGCTGACTGCGGAACCAGGGCGATGCCACGGCCGGCGGACACCAGCGAGATCATGGTCAGGATCTGGGTGACCGTGTGCACAATGTTGGCCTGGGTGTGGGAGACAACGCCGGCCAGCAGGTCGTAAAAGTAGCGGGCCTGGGTGGGGGAGTGCATGATCAGGTTCTGGTGGTTCAGGTCGTCTCCGCGCAGCGGGCGGTTGAGGCCGGCCAGTTTGTGTCCGGTGGGGAGGGCGACGACGATCGGCTCGCGGTAGAGCAGGCGCGAGTCGAATTCGTCCGGATCGAACGGCGGTCGCGCCAGCCCCAGGTCCACCTCTCCGGCGGCCAGGGCTGCCGTCTGCTCCCGCGTCACCATTTCCTCCAGCTCGACATCGATGTCCGGATACCGCTGCGCTATCTCGTTCAGTAGCGCGCCGAGGAGTCCGAAGGTGGAGGCGGCGGTAAAGCCGATGCGGACCACGCCGGCCGAGCCTTCCGAGATCCGGCGGGCACGGTCCGGCGCGTGCTGGGCGAGGGTCAGCAGCTTTCGGGCCTCATTTAGGAACGCTGCGCCGGCGGGAGTGAGGACTACCCGGCGGTTGTCCCGCTCGAAAAGCTGCACACCGATGGCACGCTCGAGCTTCTGGATCTGGCGGCTCAAGGGCGGCTGGGTCATATTGAGGCGTTCGGCGGCGCGGCCAAAGTGAAGTTCTTCGGCGACGGCCACAAAGCCGCGGAGCTGGTCGAGTGAGTACATGATGCTCGGAGGGTATCACCCTATGCTTATTGGGGCTTGGACAGGCATGAAATGTCTTGCCTAGGCTTCAAGCACAGTCACTCGCGGTGATGGGCCTCACAGGGGTAAACAGTGCCATCATCAACCGGCTGAACACTTCAAAGGAGAATAACGATGAACAAGTCCCGGTTCAGCCGCCGCAGCGCACTTGCAGGCGCCGGCGTCGTCCTGGCAATGACCCTGTCAGCCTGCGGCAATGTCACCAACGCAAGCCAAGCCAACACCGGTGCGGATTTCCCCAAGGGCCCGGTCACGCTCACCGTCGGCCAGGCTCCGGGCGGTAGCACCGACCTGATCGGCCGCGCCGTCGCCGAGAATGCCGCCGATGCCCTGGGCACGTCCATCCCCGTGGTGAACAAGCCGGGCGCCAATGGTGCCCTGGCCACCAAGGAAGTCGCCGCAGCCAAGCCCGACGGCCAGAACCTGGTGCTGCTGAACGCCTCGCTGATCACCATCACCCCGCTGGCCGTCAAGGAGGACCAGGCGGTCAAGCTTGATGACCTGGATGTCATCACCGGCATCTCGCAGGACGACTACGTGCTTGTCTCCAATGCCGCATCCGGACTGAAGACCATGGCGGACCTGAAGAACTCCGGTAAGAAGTTCAACTTCGGCACCACCGGGGTCGGTACCGGCAGCCAGCTGGCCCAGGCTCTGCTGTTCAAGCAGGCGGACATTTCCGGCACGGATGTGCCCTTCGACGGCGGCTCGCCGGCACTGACAGCGCTGCTGGGCAACCAGGTGGACCTGACCACCGTCCAGCTGGGCGAGGCCATGCCGCAGATCAAGGCCGGCAAGGTCACCCCGATCGTCGTCTTCTCCACCGCACGGAACAAGTTCCTGGCGGACACCCCCACCGCCGTCGAGGCCGGCTATGACGTGGCCGTCTCGCAGTACCGGGCCATCGCCGCACCGAAGGGAACCCCGGAGCCGGTGAAGGCCAAGCTGCGCGATGCGTTCAAGGCCGCCTTCAGCAAGGACGCGTACAAGAAGTTCAACGAACAGAACCTCTTCACACCTACCGAGATCGACGGTGCCCAGCTGGCCACGGACTGGTCCGGCTATGCGGACAAGTACAAGGCGTTGACGCAGAAGTACGCCATTGACCTCAGGAGCGGCAAGTGACATCACCTTCCGGTGATGCTCCCCGTCCCGGCAGCAGCACCGCTGCCGGGACCGGGGTGGCCGACGAACTGGACCTGACCCCGGAGCAGCTCGCTGCCCAGTGGGAAGAGGAAAAACCCCCGGCGGCAGGCCCGCTGGCCAACTTAGGCGCCGCCGTCGTCGTCGCCCTGCTTGCCATCGGGGGCATCGTCGGGGCAGTGCAGCTGGGCATCGGCTCGCCGGAAAAGCCGCAACCGGGCATGTGGCCGCTGATCATCAGCGTCGTCATGCTGGTGCTCGCCGGCGCCCTGGCCGCCTTTGGACGCGGCGCCACCGACACGGAAAAGTTCTCCGGTTCCAGCTGGCTGGTTCTGGCCGGCCTGGCCACCCTGGTGGGACTGGTGGCACTGCTGCCGGTCATCGGCTTCGAGATTCCGTCGCTGCTGCTGACCTTCGTCTGGCTGAAATTCCTGGGCAAGGAAACCTGGCGCACGTCGGTCCTGCTGAGCTTCATCATCGTCGCGGCCTTCTACCTCATCTTTGTCACAGCGCTCGGCGTTCCCCTCCCGCATCTGTTCTAAGGGACTTCCATGGACTTTCTTGATCCAGTTCTCAACGGCTTTGGCGTCGTCCTGCAGCCGGCCAACCTGCTGTACTGCCTGATCGGCGTCGTCATCGGCATGCTGATCGGCGTGCTGCCCGGTCTTGGCCCGGCCGCCACCATCGCCATCCTGCTCCCGCTCACCTACGGCGTGGATCCCGTCACCGCCATCATCATGCTGGCCGGCATCTTCTACGGGGCCCAGTACGGCGGCACCATCACCTCGGTGCTGCTCCGGCTTCCGGGCGAGGCATCCTCGGTGGTCACCGTCTTTGACGGCTATGCCCTGGCCAAGCAGGGCAGGGCCGGCACCGCCCTGGGTGTGGCCGCCATCGGCTCGTTCATCGGCGGCACCGTCTCCATCATCGGGCTCTCCATCCTGGCGCCCATCGTGGCCGGCTTCGCGCTGGACTTCGGTCCGCCGGAGTACACCGCGCTGGCCATGCTGGGCATTCTGCTGGTGGCCACCGTCAGCAATGGCGGCAAGCTCAAGTCGGTGATCGCCGCGTCGATCGGACTGTTCCTGGCCACCGTCGGGCGCGACGCCTTCACCGGTGCGGAGCGCTTCACCTTCGACAACCTCTCGCTGGCCGACGGCCTGGACTTCGTGCCGATTGCCATGGGCATCTTCGGCCTGGGCGAAATCCTCTACGGCCTGGAGGAACGGCACAACAAGGTGCAGGCCCCGGCCAAGGTGGCCAATGTGTGGCCCTCCCGCAAGGACCTCAAACAGTCCGCCGGCGCCATCGGCCGCGGTTCCGTGCTGGGCTTCTTCCTGGGCATCCTGCCCGGCGGCGGCGCCACGCTGGCCTCGCTGGCCGCCTACGCCTTCGAGAAGAAGCGCGCCAAGCACCCGGAGCGTTTCGGCCGCGGCGCCGTCGAGGGCGTAGCCGCACCGGAGACGGCCAACAACGCCGCCGCGACGTCGTCGTTCATTCCGCTGCTGACGCTGGGCATCCCGGCCAACGCCACCATGGCCATCATCTTCGGCGCGCTGCTGATCCAGGGCGTGACCCCCGGCCCGCAGCTGGTGGACGAGCACCCGGACCTGTTCTGGGGCGTCATCAACTCGATGTACATCGGCAACATCCTGCTGCTGATCATGAGCATCCCGCTGGTGGGCGTCTTCGTGAAGATCCTGCGGATCCGCCCGGCCATCCTGGCCCCAATCACGGTGCTGATCACCATGATCGGCGTCTACACCATCAACAACAGCGTCTTCGACATGGGCCTGGTGATCTTCTTCGGCGCCATGGGCTACCTGATGAAGAAATTCGGCTTCGAGGCCGGCCCGCTGGTGCTGGCCTTCGTGCTCGGCTCCCTGCTGGAGGACTCGCTGCGCCGGTCGCTGCTGATCTTCGGCGGCAACCCGACGGGCTTCATCACGCGGCCCATCTCCGGGGTGCTGCTGGTGGTCTTCGTCAT
>DATIMT010000272.1:0-7991 GCA_035475035.1 Arthrobacter sp. | reverse complement strand
CAAGGTCTCGCCCATCTCCTGCCCGGACAACGTGGCCTTCGACTCCGTGGGCAACCTCTGGATCTCCACCGACGGTGCCCCCTCCGGCATCGGCTACAACGACGGCCTCTTCAAGGTCACCCTTGACGGCTCCGAGCGCGGCAAGGTGGAGCAGTTCCTCTCAGTTCCCCGCGACGCCGAAACCTGCGGCCCGGTCATCCACGACGACGAGCTCACGGTCTTCGTCTCCGTGCAGCACCCGGGCGAGGAAGGCACCTTCGAGGCGCCGCACTCCTACTTCCCGGACTACGTCCCGGCAGGTACGACGCCGGCCCCGGGCCAGGTGCGCGCCCCGCGTCCCGCGGTGGTCCAGGTGTTCCGCGGCTAACTATTCGTTGCCCTATCACTTATGGTCCCTAAAACCCCGCTTTAGGGACCATATGTGATGGAGCACCCGGAATTGAGGGCGGCGTTCGGGGTGGCAGACTGGTTTGGTGACTTCGTTGAACGAACCAGCCCCGGACACTCCCGCTGAAACCCTGCCCAAGGCCGCGGAAGCCTCCCACGAGTTGAGCGCGCTTGCTGCGGCGCGGATCGCCGTCGACGTCCTGTTCGACGGCGGCGTGCGGCACGTGGTGGTGTCGCCGGGTTCGCGGTCGGCTCCCATGGCGTACGCCCTGGCGGAGGCTTCCGCTGCCGGCCGGGTGGACCTGCTGGTCCGCATCGATGAGCGGTCCGCCGGATTTACCGCGCTGGGACTGGCCCTGGCCACCGGCTCTCCCGCCGCCGTCCTCACCACGTCCGGGACCGCCGTCGGGAACCTGATGCCCGCGGTGATGGAGGCGAACCATGCCGCCGTGCCGCTGATTGTCCTGTCCGCCGACCGGCCCGACGAGCTGCGGGGGACCGGCGCCAACCAGACCACCGTGCAGCCGGACCTCTTCGGCGAGCAGGTGCGGTTCGCTGCTGACATTCCCGCGGGGACCAGCCCTCAACGCGCGGTCCAGACCGGGCTCTCCGCCGCCACCGGCGCGTTCCCCGACCTGCCGCCGGGCCCGGTCCAGCTCAACCTCGCGTTCCGCGACCCCCTGGTCCCGTCCCCGTCGGACCAGCTGCCGGAGGCTGTGGAGCGGCAGCGCTACCGCGTGGGCACCGAACCGCTGATCATGAACCTGCCGCCGGCGCCGGAGAACCTTCCGGAGCGGCGGACAGTGGTACTGGCAGGACACGACGCCGGGCCCGTCGCCGAGGCGTTCGCCCGCGCCCACAACCTTCCCCTGCTGGCCGAACCGTCCTCCAACTCCCGGTTCGGACCGAATGCGGTGGGCCCCTACCGGCTGCTCCTGGAACACTTCGGGCCCGGTTCAGCGCAGCCCATCGAGCGTGTGGTGCTGTTCGGCCGGCCCACCCTGTCCCGTCCCGTGGCAGCCCTCCTTGCCCGCGCCGATGTCGAATCGGCCCTGTACCAGCCGGTTCCGGTCGCCTGGTACGAGCCGGGGCGCCGCACCGAGTTGCCGCTGGAAAACCTGGCGGACCTGGCCGATTTTGCCGGCCGCGGGACCTCCGCCTGGCTGGACACCTGGCTCCTGGCGGGCTCCGCCGCACAGCATGCCCTGGACCAGGTGGTGTCCGCCGAGGCCGCCGCCACCGGCCCCTCGGTTGCCTCGCTGGTGTGGAAGCACACCCGCGGCCAGCTGCTGCTGGGATCCTCCAACGGGATCCGCGACGTGGACCTCGCCGGGCTGCCCGCCGCTGATCCGGAGGCCACCGTTTACGCCAACCGCGGCCTGGCCGGCATTGACGGCACCATCTCCACCGCCACCGGCATTGCCCTGGGCGGCCGGCAGGAGACCACGGTCCTGCTGGGCGACGTCACCTTCCTGCACGACGCCGGCGGCCTCCTCCTCGGCCCGGGGGAGGAACAGCCGGACCTGCGGATCGTGGTCCTGAACGACTCAGGCGGCGCCATCTTCGGGCTGCTGGAGCACGGCGGAGTCGAGGAGGGCGGCCGCTACGGGGACGCCGTCGAACGCCTCTTTGCCACCCCGCACTCGGTGGACATCGCGGCACTCGCCGCAGCGTACGGCGTCGGCCATTCGCTGGTAAGTACGACGGCGGGACTCGCCGAAGCGCTGGCCCTGCCTGTGCAGGGTCGCAGCATCGTGGAGGTCCGCACGGACCGCCGGCAGCTCAGGCAGCTCCACGCCCGGATCAAGGAAGCCGTGGGCGCCGCAGTGACGGGTGTGCTGGCAGGCCAGTAACGCAAAAACGACGGCCGCTGCGTGAAACCACGCGGCGGCCGTCGTCATTGGAGCTGGGGTTTAGAGCACGCGGCCCAGGAACTCCTTGGTGCGCGCATGCTGTGGGTTGGCGATGATCTCGCGGGGATCCCCGGATTCCACCACCACACCGCCGTCCATGAAGGTCAGGGTGTCACCCACTTCGCGGGCGAAGCCGATCTCGTGAGTCACCACGATCATCGTCATACCGGACTTTGCCAGGTCCTTCATCACGTTCAGGACATCGCCCACCAGCTCCGGGTCCAGTGCGGAGGTGGGCTCATCGAAGAGCATGAGCTCCGGCTCCATGGCCAAGGCGCGGGCGATAGCCACACGCTGCTGCTGCCCGCCCGAAAGCTGGGACGGGTAGTGGCCGGAACGGTCACCAAGCCCCACCCGGTCAAGCAGTTCCAGCGCACGCTTCTTGGCCTCGGCTTTGGACTGGCCCTTCACCTGCACCGGTGCCTCCATGACATTCTGGAGCGCGGTCTTGTGCGGGAACAGATTGAACCGCTGGAACACCATGCCGATTTCCCGGCGCTGGGCAGCGATTTCCTTGGTCTTGAGGTCGTGGAGCCTGCCGTTGATCTCGCGGTAACCGATCAGCTGGCCACCCACGGAAATCCGACCGGCGCTGATGGTTTCGAGGAGGTTCACGCAGCGCAGCATGGTGGACTTACCGGAACCCGAAGGCCCGATCACCACTGACACCTCACCTTGCTTGACCGTCATGTCGATGCCCCGGAGTACATGGTGGTGCCCGTAGTACTTGTGCAGGCCCTCGATCTTGACCAGCGGCTTTTCTGCTGTGACCGTCATCGTGCACTCTCCTCGGGGAAGTCCGTCTTCATCGACCGTCCGCCGCCATCCTGGCTCAGGGCCACGCGGGCGGACCCGGCTATGGGTTTGCCGGCCGCCGGGGCGAGGTTGTCCACGCCCTTGCCGTAGTACGCCTCAATGTAGTGTTGCCCCACCATCAGAATGCTGGTGATCACCAGGTACCAGATGGCGGCCACGATCAGCAGGGGAACCGGAAGGTAGGTGCGGTTGGCCAGAGCGTTGGTCGCAAACGTGAGATCCAGCGTGAACGGCACGGCGAGGACCAGCGAGGTGGTCTTCAGCATGCCAATGGTCTCGTTGCCTGTTGGCGGAACGATGACGCGCATGGCCTGCGGCAGGATGATCCGCCACATTATCTTGGTCTTGCCCATGCCGAGCGCTTCTGCAGCCTCCATCTGCCCGCGGTCCACGGACTTCAGGCCCGCGCGGAAGATCTCCGCGAGGTAGGCCGACTCGTTCAGGCCGAGGCCCAGGATAGCGGCCACGGTGGCATTGATGACGGCGGCGGTATCCAGGCTGAAAAGTTCAGGTCCGAACGGCACGCCCGCGCTGATCTTCGGATACAGGACAGAAATCAAGCCCCACAAAACCAGCTGGGTGTACACAGGTGTTCCACGGAAGAACCACACCCACACCCAGCTGGACCAGCGGAACACAGGATTGTCGGACTGCCGCATAAACGCCAGGAGGATGGCCAGGACGATGGCCAGCACCATGGAAGTGACCGTCAACAGGAGGGTCCAGCCCACACCCTGGACAACTTTCACGTCCAGGATGTAGGTGCCCACCACGTCCCACCGGAAGTTGGGGTTGGTGAACAAACTCTGCAGGAACAGAGCCACCAGCGCCAGGATGATAAAGGCGCTGATCCACCGGCCGGGATGGCGCACCGGTACAGCTTTGTTCAGTACCGGTGCATCGTCCTTTTGTTGGCCATCCATGTCCACACCTGACTTGTCGTCGGCAACGCGAAAACTCAAGACTTGACCGCCGGGTTAACCTCGGACTTCGTGATGGCGCCCTCGGAGTTGCCCCAGCCGTCCAGGATCTTCTTGTAGGAACCGTCGGCCATCAGCTTGGTGACCGCCTTCTGGATGACGTCGGCCCAGGCGGTGTCAGCCTTGGCGACGGCGATGCCCTGCGGAGCGGAGTCGTAGACGTCGCCCAGCTTTTCCAGCTGGCCGTTGGTCTGGGTCAGTGCGTAGCCGATGATGGGGGAGTCGGCGGCCATGGCGTCGATGCTGCCGTTCACCAGGCGGGTGGTGACGTCCGTCTGGTTCTTCAGGGTGACGATGTCAATGGGCTTCTTGCCGTCGGCGGCGCACTTCTTGTTGCGGTCGGCCAGGTCGGGGTCTTCCTGCACGGTGCCGGTCTGCACACCGATGGACTTGCCGCAGACGTCGTCCAGGGAGAACTTCTTGGGGTTGCCCTTCTGCACGGCCCAGGCGGTGCCGGCGTTGAAGTAGCTGACCATGTTCACGGCACCCAGGCGCTCAGGGTTGATGGTGAACGAGGAGATGCCCAGATCGTACTTGGGGCCGAGGGCCGGGAGGATGCCGGTGAACTCTGCGGTCTGGACCTGGACCTTGAGGCCCAGGGTGGCACCGATGGCCTTGGCGATGTCCACGTCATAGCCCACGGGCGTCTGGCCATCCGGACCGAGGAATTCGGCCGGTGCGTAGCTGGTGTCGGAGCCCACCGTGATGGTGCCCTTGGACTTGATGGCGTCCGGGACCATGGCGGCCAGGGCGTCGTCCTTCTTGACAGTGGAGGGATCAAAGCTGGCGCTGGCGCTGCCTGACGAGGTAGCCGCGCTGGAGGGACCCGTTTCCGAGGCGTTCGTGCATGCTGAGAGGGCCAGGGCGCTGATGGCGATCATGGTGGCAGCGGTCAGCTTGGAGGTGCCCAGGAGGGTACGGGGAGTCTGCATTTCTTACCTTTTGTTGCAGGGGCTATGAGGTACTAACGCGGCTTATAGTGTAACGCTCAACAAGAGAGGTACGTCACACGCAACTAAGTTTCACTATTGGATAACTGTAACGGGGGCAAAATCAAGCCTTCCAGGAAGAGAGCAGTCTGTCATTCCAGACTTCCTCCCCGCGGGACCTCAGCGGGTCCTCAGCTGCTGATGCCCAGGGACTCCAGCATCGGCCGGAATTTGGCCCAGGTTTCCGCCAGTTCCGCTTCCGGCTGGGAGCCGTCAACGATGCCGCAGCCGGCATAAAGGCGGACGGTTTCCGGCGATTCGATCACGGCGCCGCGCAGGGCGATTCCCCACTCGCCGTTGCCCGCCGCATCCAGCCACCCCACCGGTCCGGCGTAAGGGCCGCGGTCAAGATGCTCCAGCTTGCGGATCAGCTCTCCGGCCACGAGCGTCGGCGTTCCGCAGACAGCCGCCGTGGGGTGCAGCGCATTGATCAGGGCAAGGCAGGTGGGCACGTGGCCCTCCACCTCGGTGAGTTCGGCCTTGACGTCCGAGGCCAGGTGCCACACGTTGGGCAGCTCCAGGATGAAGGGCTCATCGTGGGCATTCATCGCCTCCGAGAACGGCGCCAGCTGCCTGGTTAGGGACTGGATGGCAATCTCATGCTCATGCCGCTGCTTTTCGGAGCCAGCCAGCACGCGCGTTGCGTACTCCATCGGAGCGCCGTCCTCGCCGTGCGCGTCCCGGCGGTCAAGGGTGCCGGCCAGCACCCGCGCCTGGGCAGTGCGCCCCTCCACCTGGATCAGCATTTCGGGCGTGGCCCCCACCAGCCCGTCCACCCCGTACGTCCAGCACTCGCGGTACCTCGCGGCGAGTTCGTGCAGCACATCTGCGGCATGTACACCGGAGGGAATAGTCGCCACCACGTCGCGCGCCAGGACCAGCTTCTCCAGGGCGCCGGTGCGGATCTCGGCCACGCCTGCGGCCACGGCATCCATCCAGGCTTCCTCGCTCAGGGAGCCGGTGTGCAGCGTGGCGCCGACAGCCAGGGGGAGTGGACGTACGACGGCGCCGCCCCCTGTGCCGGGCACGTTGCCTCCGGAAGCGTCCCCGGCGGAGTCCGCTGCCGCCGTCGTACTTGCCGCCCCGGAGGCACCGCCGGAACCACTGCTGAGCCAGCGGTCCAGCGCGGCGAGGGCCGTCTCTTCGGTGAGCAGGCCGTCGTCGAACGTTAACTGGGTGAGCCACGCCTGGTTGTCCCGCACGCCCACCACAATCTCGGGCACGATCAAACGGGACTCATGGGCGGAGGTTTTGGAGAAGGCAAAGGAGCCAAACGCCACGGGGCCGGTGCCCGGCAGTTCCACGGAGTCCGTGACGTCGGCCTCCAGGACCAGGTGGCGCCACCAGATGTCCGCCTCCAGGAACCGGTCCGGCCCGGTGGCGGTGAAGCGGGCGATCTCGCCGAAGCCCGCCAGGCCGGCCTCCCGCCGGGTCCAGCACAAAACATCGTGCCGGACCAGAAACGACGGCAGCCCCCCGGGGAACGCTTTGCCATCCAGGGGGACTGTCAAGGTGCGGAACGTGCTCGTCATGATGAGACAACACTACTCCCGCGTAGACCAGGGCCTTCCCGGCGCTTTGAGCAGGCCAAAGGCCCGCCACCGGCCATGGTCAGCACCTTCGGGAACATTTGAGACAATGTCATGGTGAACCGAGCATCCTTGGATAAGCGTCCGGACGAAGTAGCCACCATGTTTGACGACGTCGCACCGAAATACGATGTTGTCAACGATGTCCTCTCCATGGGGCAGACGCGCCGCTGGCGGAAAATCGTGGTTGACGCGATGGAAGTCTCCAGAGGCCAGCGAGTCCTTGACCTCGCAGCCGGAACGGGTACCTCCAGCGAGCCATATGCCGACGCCGGCATAGACGTGGTGGCCTGCGACTTCTCCCTCGGCATGCTTAAGGTGGGCAAGCGCCGCAGGCCGGACATCAACTTTGTGGCTGGCGACGCCACCAACCTGCCCTTCGCGGACAACACCTTTGACGCCACCACCATCTCGTTCGGGCTGCGCAACGTGAACGAGCCCAAGAAGGCGCTGCAGGAGATGCTGCGCGTCACCAAACCCGGCGGCCGCCTGGTCATCGCCGAATTCTCGCAGCCGGTGGTTCCGCTGTGGCGCACGATGTATACCGAATACCTGATGCGGGCCCTGCCGGCCATCGCCGTCAAGGTCGCCTCCAACCCGGACGCCTACGTCTACCTCGCCGAGTCCATCCGCGCCTGGCCGGACCAAGACCACCTGGCCGCCTGGCTGCAGGAGAGCGGCTGGGAGAATGTCACCTACCGCAACCTCACCGGCGGCATCGTGGCCGTCCACCGTGCTTTCAAGCCTGTTTCCCCCGCTAACGGCGGTGCTGCCGCCATCGCCGCGCACAAGGGCCCGGTGGCCAAGCTGCGCCGCAACATCGTCCGCTGACCTGTGAAAGTACTGATTGTCGGCGCGGGTCCGGCCGGATCCACCGCCGCGTACTACCTCGCCAAGGCCGGCCTCGAGGTCACCGTGCTGGAGAAAACCAGCTTCCCGCGCGAGAAGGTTTGCGGAGACGGACTGACCCCCCGCGCGGTCCGGGAAATCCAGAAGCTCGGGCTGCCGCACCCGGAGAACGACGGCTGGCGCCGGAACAAGGGCCTCCGGCTGATCGCCGGTGGCCGCTCCATTGAGCTGCCCTGGCCTGAGGTGTCCGACTTCCCGCAATACGGGCTGATCCGCACGCGGCTTGGCTTTGACGAGGAACTGGCCCGCCACGCGCAGGCCGCCGGTGCCACGATCCTCGAGCGGCACAGCGTCACCGACGCCCTCCGGAACGCCGCCGGCCGCGTCACCGGGGTCCGCGCAGCGCTCCTGGACGAGGCCGGACGCAAGACGGGGCAGACGCGCGAGTTCAGTGCCGACGTCGTCCTT
>DATIMT010000271.1:0-2459 GCA_035475035.1 Arthrobacter sp. | reverse complement strand
GCGGATCCGTCAGGACCAGTCCAATGTCGAATTCACTCAGATCTTCCAGCACCACGTCCGCGCCGGCCGCTTCGAGCTCCTCACGCTGGCCGCTGCGGTCGATGCCCACCACCAGCCGGAAACCCCCGCGGCGCCCGGCCTCGACGCCCGCCACGGCGTCCTCAACAATCACCGACTGGCCCGGATCAACGCCCAGCCGGCGGGCGGCCTCCAGGAACACTGCGGGTTCCGGTTTCCCGGGCAGCCCGAGCGCGGCGGCGCTGACGCCGTCGACCACCGTGTCGAAGCACTTCCCCAGTCCTGCCGCGGCCAGCACCAGCGAGGCATTGCGGCTGGCGGTTACCAGCCCGAGGTGGACGCCGCCGGCGCGCAGCCGGGCCAGCAGGGCGGTTGTGCCGGGATAGCTCTTCACACCCTGGCGTCTGATCCGAGCCGTGAACAGGGAGTCCTTCCTGGCCGCCAGTCCGGCGAGGGACCACACCTCGCCGTCGTCCCCAGGCGATCCCGACGGAACCATCGCCCCACGGGAGGCAAGGAAGGTACGCAGCCCGTCCTCGCGCGTGCGCCCGTCCACAAACCGCCGGTAGTCCTCCGCAGTGAAGGGACCGCGGCGGACTTCCTGCGCCAGCCGCCTGTCCTGCAGGACGCCGTCGAGCAGTTCCTTCCACGCCGCCAGGTGCACCGAGGCAGTATCGGTGACCACGCCGTCCAGATCGAAGATCACCGCGTCAAACGGAGCGAGAGTACCAGCGGCCAACCTTACGCCCCTTACATCGCGGTCCGATGATATGACTTTCGACCCTACTCCCGCCGCACCCTCCTTGCCTTGCTGGAGACATGAGCGAATCAATCGAAAACGGGGCGTTGGATACCGCCCAGCGCTGCATCATGGTCGGCGTTGACGGCTCCGACTACTCCAGTGACGCCCTCCGGCTGGCAGGCCAGCTCGCGGCAGCATTGGATGCCCCCTTGGAGGCAGTGACCTGCTGGGGCACATTGTCCAGCTTCGCGGCGGTGGATCTGGGCGCCGGTAATTTCCCGGAAAAGGACCAGCTGGAGGAGCAGGCACGGCAGTTGGTGAACCGGGCGGCTGAACGTGCCTTCGGTGCGCATCCCCCGGTACGCATGGAAGTCACCGTCCGTTTCGGCCCGACCGCGAAGACCCTGCTCCATGAAAGCCGCCGTGCACGGATGCTCGTCGTCGGCCGCCGAGGACGTGGTGGCTTCCTGGGGCAGGTGATGGGATCAGTGTCCAGCGCCTGTGCCGCGCATGCCCACTGTCCGGTTGTGGTGGTGGCGTCCGAGAAGGACAGCGCCGCCCCTGCCGGAACGGAAATGCCGCCGCAACAATGACCGCCTTGCTTCGCCGGTATCCGGCGGTGGCGGCCACCTTGCTGGCCGGCGTAGTCGTTGCCGCGCTGCTCGCCGCGCAGCAGCAATCCACCGCACGGTGGGTGGCCAGCGCCTTCGCGCTCGGAATGGCTGCCAATAAGGCCGTCGGCATGATCAGGGAGATGATCAAAGGCCGTTGGGGGATAGACCTGTTGGCCGTTACCGCCATCGTCAGCACCGCCGTCGTTGGTGAGTACATCGCAGCGCTGATCATTGTGCTGATGCTCACCGGCGGGAAGGCGCTGGAGGACTTCGCTGCCGGCAGGGCCAGGGGCGAGCTCAGCGCCCTGCTGGCCCGGGCACCGCAGACCGCCCATCGCGAAGCCGGGCGAAATGTACCCGCGGCAGCATCTGGCCCGGTCCAGGACATCCCTATCGCGGAAGTCCAGGTTGATGATGTGCTCTTGGTCAGGCCGTCGGAAGTGGTCCCGGTCGACGGCATGCTGCTCAGCTCCGCGGCATCCTTCGACGAATCCGCCCTCACCGGAGAGAGCCTGCCGGTGGAGCGTTCCAGCGGCGATGCGGTGCTTAGCGGCGCGGTCAACGGTGAGGCAGCCGTCCGGATCAGGGTCTCGGCCCGTGCGGAGGATTCCCAGTACAGCCGGATTGTGGCATTGGTCAGGGAGGCCTCGGCCAGCCGGGCTCCGGTGGTCCGCCTCGCGGACCGGTACGCGCTGCCGTTTACCGGGCTGGCCCTGGCCCTGGGCGCGCTGGCGTGGATCCTGAGCGGGGAACCCGGGCGTTTTGCCGCGGTGCTGGTGGTTGCCACCCCCTGTCCCCTGCTCATTGCCGCGCCGGTGGCCTTCCTGGGAGGTATGAGCCGCGCAGCCAGGTCCGGCATCATTGTTAAGAATGGTGGAACTCTGGAGCAGCTCTCCCGGATCAGGACAGCGGCGTTTGACAAGACCGGAACGCTCACGCTCGGCCGGCCCGCACTGCAGGCGCTGCGCCCGGCCCCGGATGGCATGGTTGGCCTGGACCAGCTACTGCAGCTGGCGGCGTCCGCCGAGCAGTATTCCTCCCATGTACTGGCCGGCTCCGTGGTCGCCGCGGCACGCTCCCGGGGT
>DATIMT010000270.1:0-55469 GCA_035475035.1 Arthrobacter sp. | reverse complement strand
CGCTGCATGACTACATCCGCTGGTACAACACCGACAGAATCTCAACAAAACTCAAGGGCCTGAGCCCGGTGCAATACCGTGCTCAGGCCCTTGCGGCTTAGGCTCTTACTTGGCCAGTCCAACTTTCGGGGACCAGTTCATTCTCTCCGGCGGTCCCGCTTTTTGTTTTGGGGTCTGCCAGGCTTTCGGTGCCGACCGGCTTTCGTGCCGGCAGGCTTCCTGGGCCTTGAACGTTGCGGCGGTCCTACTGCCGGTGTTCGCCCTGGTGCTGGTCACCCTCCGCACCGTACTGGCTGTCTGCAGGATCTTCCGCACCCTGCCCTGCAGGATGCCCCGGGTTCTGGTCCGCGCGGTGTGCTCCACCATGTTCTGCACTGCGCTCCGCGGCCTGTCCTGCGCCGGGCTGGCCCGTCACAGGACCCTGCGGAAGGCGGACACCGTACTGGGGGCGGCCGTCCGGCAGGTCCGGGTAGCGGACTGACCTGGCCGGGCTGGCCGGCTGAGCCGGCTGCTGGTGCTGGCCGCCGTCGTACTGCTGGCCGTCGTGCTGCTGGCCGCTGTGCTGCTGGCCGCCGTCGTTCGGGTAGCCGCGGCCGTCCTGGACCGACCCATCCTGGAAAGGGGTGCCGGAGGGCCGCTGGCCGTAGGGGTCGTTCCAACCGGCGGGACGGGCCGGACCCTGTCCCTGCTGTTCCTGCCCCGGCTGCTGCTGGTGCTGGTGGGGCTGGTTGTAGTAATCGTGCTGGGTGTACGGACCGGGGCCGGATGCCGCGTCCGACCGTGACATGGGCAGCTGCTGGAGCAGGCGCCGCGCCTCGTGGGCGGCCTCGGGTGCCACGATGACGTCGTAGCTGGTGGCCACCACCTGGCTGGTGGAGGTGAAGTCCCGCTTGCCGCGCTGCATGGCGTACGTGACGATGCCGAAGAGCATGAAGAAGGCCGCACCCATCAGCACCGATGTCATGATCGAGAAGTACCCCGGCGATGGTGCGAAGAAGGACAGCATGACCCCCACGAACAGGCCGAACCACATGCCGCTCAGTGCCCCCGAAAGGGCCACCCGCGGGTAGCTCAGGCGCCCCGTGACCCGCTCCACCATCTTCAGTTCATTGCCCACGATGGACACCATCTGGACCGGAAACTGCTGGTCCGCCAGGTAGTCCACCGCTTTTTGGGCGTCGAGGTAGGAGGTGTAGGAGCCTACGGTGTCACCGGTGGGTACGGCACGGGCATCGTCCGGTCCGTTCGGGGCGCCGGCCTTGGGAGCACCAAAAATGTTCGACATAAACCCATTCTTGCCCATCAAGGTGGGTGCCGCCTGTAAATTCAGCTAAAAGAGAGCAGACTCGGTAGCCTGTAGTGGTGAGCACAACACCTACCCGCGTCTTCGTGGCACGCCTCCTGGGCCTCGACGTCTTCGACCCGCTGGGCGACCGTCTGGGCCGGCTGCGCGATGTTGTTGTGCTGTCCCGCGGAACCCAGGGAGCCCCGCACGTGGTGGGCATCGTGGTGGAAGTTCCCGGGAAAAAGCGGGTCTTCGTGCCCATGACGCGGATTACCTCGATCGACCAGACCCAGATCATCTGCACAGGCCTGGTCAACCTGCGCCGCTTTGAACAGCGCGGGGCGGAAACCCTGGTGGTGGCCGAGATGTTCGACCGAAGGGTCACCCTCCGGGACGGCAGCGGCGACGCCACCATCGAAGACATCGCCATCGACCAGCACAGGTCCCGCGACTGGTTCGTCAGCAAGCTCTTCGTCCGGCGCGGCCACTCCCTGTCCCCCCTGAGCCGGCTTCGCCGCAACGAAACCCTCATCATTGACTGGGCAGACGCCCAGCAGGGCCCGCGCACCGAGCCGCAGGCAGCCACCCAGTTCGTGGCCAACCACGAGGACCTCAAACCCGCGGACTTCGCCGAGGCCCTGCAAGAGATGAGCGACAAGCGCCGCTTCGAAGTGGCCAGCGAACTGCAGGACGAACGGCTGGCAGACGTCCTCCAGGAACTGCCGGAGGACGACCAGGTGGAAATCCTCTCCGCGCTGGATGTCCAGCGCGCGGCGGACGTCCTGGAGGAAATGGATCCCGACGACGCCGCCGACCTCCTCGGTGAACTCCCCTCCGCCCAGGCCGAGGAACTGCTCCAGCTGATGGAGCCCGAAGGCGCCGAGGACGTCCGCCGGCTGCTCGAATACGACGAAGACACTGCCGGCGGCCTGATGACCCCCGTGCCGGTCATCCTGCCTCCGGAAGCCACCGTCGCCGAAGCCCTGGCCCACGTCAGGCGCGAGGAGCTCTCCCCCGCCCTGGCATCGTCGATCTTCATCGCCCGGCCGCCGCTTGAAACGCCGACAGGCCGCTTCCTGGGCGTAGTGCACATCCAGCAGCTGCTGCGTTTCCCGCCGTTCGAGGCACTGGGAAACCTGGTGGACAAGAACCTTGAGCCGTTGTCCGACCAGGCGCACATCAGTGAAGTGGCGCGGACCCTGGCAACCTATAACCTGAATTCCCTCCCGGTGGTTAATGATGCGGGCCGGCTTGTGGGGGCGGTGACTGTTGATGACGTATTGGATCACTTGTTGCCGGACGATTGGCGCGCCAATGATGGCGAAGCCCCGATAAGGAAGCTCGGTGGCCGCATTGGCTGATATCAGTGCTCCGAAGAACCCCAACCAGCGGAACCTGGCCAACGCGGAATCAAAAGGCAGCCTCGACACGCCTTTGAGCGCCCGTCAGCGGATCCTGCCCAAATTCTCGCCGGACCCCGACGCCTTCGGTCATGCCACGGAAGGCTTCGCCCGGTTCATGGGTACCCCCCAGTTCCTGGTCTACATGACGGTGTTCTGCATTTTCTGGCTGGGCTGGAACACGTGGGCACCTACGGAGTGGCAGTTCGACTCGAGGGCCCTTGGCTTCACCCTGTTGACCCTCATGCTGTCGCTGCAGGCCTCCTATGCGGCGCCGCTGCTGCTGCTGGCGCAGAACCGGCAGGACGACCGCGACCGCGTCTCCTTGCAGCAGGACCGCCAGCGGGCAGAGCGCAACCTCTCCGACACGGAGTACCTGACCCGGGAGCTTGCCTCGCTGCGGATCGCGCTGCGGGAGGTAGCCACCCGCGACTACGTGCGGGCCGAACTGCGCTCGCTCCTGGAAGACCTGCTTGAAGCCCAGGAAGAGCTGCGGACCCATGACGACACCGGTCCGGGCTCGCACGAGTCGCCCCGGGACAAGGTCAGGGACAAGCTGCGGGAACAGCGCGACCGTCAACGCAACCCCCGCACCCAGCAGATCCCCCGGGTCAAACCCGGCCGCCCCACCCAATGACCGCCGGGCTGGCCGCAGCCGGCCTGCCCGTCGCCGCTCCCGCACGAAAGCCGAGGCTATGCCGATGACCGTCCCCCTGGACCCCGCAACCAGCCAATCCCCACTGGTCCAGGCTGTCAACAACGCCCTGGCCACGGTCATCGACCCGGAACTCCGCCGCCCCATCACCGAGCTGGGCATGGTGGATTCCGTCCGGGTTTCCGACGACGGAAAAGTCACCGTGGCGGTCCTGCTCACCATCGCCGGCTGCCCGCTGCGGGACACCATCACCGCGGATTCGCAGAAAGCCCTTGCCGCCGTCCCCGGCGTCACCGCCGTCGACGTCGAGCTGAAGGTGATGGACCAGGCCCAGCGTGACGCGCTCAAGGAGAAGCTGCGCGGCGCCGGCGGACAGCGCAAAATCCCCTTCAACGAACCCGATTCCCTGACCAAGGTGTACGCCGTGGCCAGTGGCAAAGGCGGCGTTGGCAAGTCCTCGGTCACGGTCAACCTGGCGACGGCCCTGGCTGCCCAGGGCCTGCGCGTGGGCATCGTGGACGCGGATGTTTACGGCTTCTCAGTACCCGCGCTGATGGGAATCACCCAGGCACCAACCCAGGTGGACGACATGATCCTTCCCCCGGTTGCCTATGGAGTGAAGGTGATTTCCATTGGCATGTTCGTGACGGGCAACAAGCCTGTTGCCTGGCGTGGACCCATGCTGCACCGGGCGCTGGAACAGTTCCTCACCGACGTCTACTTCGGCGACCTGGACGCGCTGTTCCTGGACCTCCCGCCCGGGACAGGGGACATCGCCATCTCCGTTGCCCAGCTGCTCCCCAAGGCCGAGATCCTGGTGGTCACCACACCCCAGGCAGCGGCTGCCGATGTTGCCGAACGCGCCGGCACCATCGCCACCCAGACGGGGCAGAAGATCGCCGGCGTCATCGAGAACATGTCCTACCTGGAAATGCCCGACGGCGGCCGGATGGAACTGTTCGGAAGCGGTGGCGGGGCGGTCCTCACCGAACGCCTCAGCGCCACAGTCGGTGCGGAGGTGCCGTTGCTGGGCCAGATTCCCCTGGACATCCAACTGCGCGAAGGCGGGGACACAGGGGTTCCGATTGTCCTTGGCCAGCCAGGCGCACCCGCTGCCGAGGCGCTGATGGGAATCGCCGGGCAACTGGCAACCAAGCCCCGCGGCCTCGCAGGGATGAAGCTGGGGCTGCAACCCCGCTGAGCCTTATCCCTGACGCCAAGCCCCGGGAGCAGTAGCGGCCGCAGCCGCTGCCGGCCCCTACGTGGCTTCGGTGTCGAACGGAGCAGGTTCCCCTGGGGCCAGCCGCTCAACCGCTCTTTCGGGCCTCTTGGGAGCTGCGTCTGCCGCGGCGGCGGCGCCGGAAACTGCAGCCACGGCCGCCGGAGCGCCTGCGCTCACGGGCTTGGTGTCGTCGTCGTCGAGCAGTGCTTCCCTGATGATCCGGCGGGGATCGTACTGGCGCGGATCGTACTTCTTCCAGTCGACATCGTCGATGTCGATGCCCACTTCTTCCTTGATTTGTTCACGGGCGCCGGACGCCATGCGGCGGACTTCCTTGACCAGGTTTGCCAGCTTCTGGGTATATTCCGGCAGCCGCTGGGGACCGATCACCAGAACGCCAATGATCAGCAGAATTATGAATTCCGGGCCGTTGATTCCAAACACTTTAGGAAGATTACCCTCTCCGGGCTGCGAGTGACGATTCCCGTCCGGCGGACGGTGAAACAGTCCGTGTCACTGGGTGAACAGGGCCGCGATCTTGTTGATTCCGCGCTCCAGCCGTGCGTCAAGGGGCTCGGCGGCCGGGCTCGTCGTGGTTTCGGGAACGTCGGCCGCAACCCCTTCGGCAGCGGTATCGGCAAGTCGCTTGAGGATGGGCAAAGCGTCGTCGGCCTCCTCGGGAGGCAGGTCTGAACGGTAGGTGATGGTGATGCCGGCGGCCCGGTACGTGGCGAACCAGGGGGAGGTACTCGAAACCCGCAACTGGCCGTCTTTCGGGCCAGCGCCGGCCTGGCTCTCCGCACTGCCCGAAGCAGGCGTGGCGTCGCCTGCCGTTTGATTGGCGGCCGGGTGCTGTTCCGTGAGGGTGGCGTGGTGGGCGCCGTCAGTGAGTCTCAGCTCTACTGCAGGCTGCCCGTCAACCACCAATGCCTTGGCCGCTTCCAGGTGGAATCCCATGGCCTGCAGTTCGGGGCACGCCCACCCTTCGGAGCGCAATGTGGCCAGTTGGGACGCCGTCAACGTCCTGCCGTCGGCGGGCGTCTGCGACGAAACGTGCGAAAAGGCTGCTTCGGTTCCTGCCGGTTCTCCCGCCCGGGGGTCGCCGGCGGCCGTGAACGCACCGACGGCCAGCACTCCGGCCGCTGCCATAGTTCCGCCCGCGGTGAGGGCAAGCGCGCGGGCGGCTACGCGGGACGTTCCGCCCTGCTGCGGGGGTACGGGTGGCTGGGCTGCCAGTTCGTGGGTGCGTGCCAGCAGCCTCGCCGTCAGGTCCTCGCTGGCGGGTGGAATGGGAGCATCCCGCAGGCGTTCAAGGTACTGCCGTTCCCGGCGCAGGGACGCGGCGCACTCCTGGCAGGCCTCAAGGTGGCTGCCGGTGCGCTGATGCCTGCCGCCGAAAGGAATCTGGGTCCTCATGTGCCGATCAGAGGATGCCGGCGATGCGGGGCATTGCGAGCTTGCGGCGGGATTGCTGCGGGCGCGGGTCACGGTGGGCCAGCTTTTCACGGAGCATGGTCCGGCCGCGGTGGATGCGCGAGCGGACAGTGCCCAGCTTGACACCCAGCGCCTCGGCAACTTCGTCGTAGGACAGCCCCTCAAGGTCGCACAGGACCACAGCGGCGCGGAAGTCCGGCGGAAGCTCCTCCAGCGCGGCCTGCACGTCCAGGTCCAGGTTGTTCAGCTCGAAGCTTTGCTCGGGACCCGGCTCACGGCCGGGCAGCCTGGACTCCGCGTCCTCCGCCAGGGCGTCGAAACGGATGCGGGTCTTCCGGCGGGCCTGGTCAAGGAACAAGTTGGTGGTGATCCGGTGCAGCCACCCGTCGAGTGTTCCGGGCTTGAAGTTCTCCAGCGACCGGAAGACGCGGACGAAGACTTCCTGGGTGAGGTCCTCGGCGTCATACTTGTTTCCGGTCAGGCGGTATGCCAGCCGGTAGACCTTTGCCGAGTGGTTGGTGACCACTTCTTCCCAGGTGGGACGGACCCACTCATCATCGGGATTGTTTACTGCAGGGACAGGTGCCACAACTGAAGATGACATCGTCCACTCCCCTCGTGGAATGCTAACGCCCGGATACTGTTGACATCTCTGATTCGGCGCCGGTCACCTTTTGGATGAGCGGATATTAATCATGTCAAACTTGGCTGGGAATTTCCTGATCGCCGGCAAACTTCAGCCTTGGGCGCAATGGCTGCTTTCCCGGCCAGCCGCACCGGACACAGTAGGCTGGTGGAGACATTCCCCCTTTACGCCCAGAAAGCGATAATTAATGAGCGCCGACAAGTCCAGCAGCTGGTCCTATGCAGAAGATCTGCCCGCTGAGGATGAGGTTATGCTTCGGGCCCGGGAACGTTCATTTGAATTAGGGGTAAGTGCCATCAGCCCCGGCGTAGGCGCCGTCCTCACCGTGCTGGCTGCTGCGTCCAAGGCCCAGACCGCCGTCGAAATCGGTACCGGCGCGGGCGTCTCCGGCGTCTGCCTGCTGCGCGGCCTGGGCCCACATGCAGTCCTGACCACCATCGATGTGGATGTCGAACACCTGAGGGCTGCCCGCGAAGCCTTTGGCGAGGCCGGCAGTCCCGCCAACCGTACCCGCACCATTTCCGGCCGCGCCGGTGACGTCCTGCCCCGGCTCACGGATGGCGCCTACGACCTGGTCTTCATCGACGCGGACAAGCCTGGCCTGCCCGGCTACGTGGAGCAGGCCACCCGGCTGCTGAAGCCCGCCGGACTGCTGGTCATCAACGACGCACTGGACAAGGACAAGGTGGCCAACCCTGCGGGCCGGGAGGCAACCACCGTGGTCCTGCGCCAGGTAGGCAGGGCAATCCGGGACGACGACAGGTTGGCGTCAGCAATGCTTCCCACCGGGGACGGCCTGCTGGTAGCCGTCAAGAAATAGGCGGCACAGAAAGGACAGGGTGCACGGCCGGCGGGCTGCGCACCCTGTCCGGCACGACTATTCGGTAACGCCTACCAGGCATTCCTTGAGGTTGGCTGCTTCGGCAGCGTTCAGTTCGACCACCAGGCGCCCGCCGCCTTCGAGCGGGACGCGCATGATCAGGCTGCGGCCCTCCTTGGTGACTTCCATTGGGCCGTCGCCGGTGCGTGGTTTCATAGCCGCCATGAGGAATTCCCCTCCATTTTGTCCCAGGACTAATCAGCCCGGCGGGCTGTGTCCGCATGTCGATCAGGCCGCTATGGCGGGGTGGTTCCCCCACCGCCAAGGCTGCGCGTTTTCTGAATGCTTTTGTCCTTGCTTACCTTTCATTATCCCGGAATTACCCGCACGTAGCTAATCGATGGACATTTCCCGGCACCTGTTATTCCAGCCCTGACCTGCACGGAAGCCGGATTTCCTAGGGGGGATAATCCCCTCCGCCGGGCAGTTGCGCCCACGCCCACAGCCAGACGATCCAGACGATCTGAAGCAGCAGGAACATGACCATGACCGTCCCCCGGTAAGCCCTGGAACGGGACAGGAAAGCCGCCCCCAGGGCCAGCGGAAACAGCGGCAGCAGCATCCTGAAGGTACTGGTTTGCGGATGGAGGAACACCAGCAAGTACCCCATGTAGCAGGCGCACCAGAGCCGCAGCTCGACGCCGAGCCGCGCCACAGGGGGAAGGAAGAGCATTGCCGCGAAGAGTGCCGTGAAAACCAGGGGGGCAACGATGCCCAGCACAGGGCCGAAGAGTTCGACGCCGGTGTCGAACCACGGCTTGAATGGAACCAGGTCCTGGCCCCGCCACACGGTTTCAGTTTTGGTATAGGCCTGGGGGTCGCCCGTCGCTGCCCACGCCGCGGCAGGCCACGCGAGAGCGGATATGCCGGCGACGGCGGTGAGACCGGTCAGTGCCGCCAGGTCACCCACGGAATGGGCTGCTTCATCCGCGCCGCCCTTCCGGCTGTTCCGGACATGCGAGATGGCGTGGAATACCAGCAGCAGGCCCATCATGGCGGCAAAGGGAACCCCGACAGGCCGGGACAGGCACAGCAGGAACACCACGGGGATGGCCCACAGGTACTGCCTGCGCACCAGCAACAGCAGGGCCCCGGCCAGCAGCAGCAGGGACAGCGGCTCGGCGTACGGGACCTGCAGCACCGCGGAGACCGGAAAAGTCGAAAAGAACGACACACCCCACAGCGCTGGTGCGTGCGATGCCTTCTGCCGGAAGAGCGCGTACACCACGAGGGCGGCCGCCCAGCCGGACACCATGGCAACGAGGGTAAGCGAAGCGGCGGGATTCAGGCCGGTGAGGTGGCTGAGTCCGCCGGCCAGTGCGGGAAAGAGCGGGTAGAAGGCCCAGGTGTTCTCCTGCACGTTGCCGGCTGCGTCCGTGGGAAGGACCGACGGGTAGCCGTTGGCAATGACCTGCCCGTACCAGCGGGCATCCCAGATGTTAATAAAGTTCCAGTAATCAGGCTTCGGCGGGAACCAGGGGTTGGCGCCCTGGTGGAGGGCCGCAGCCATGAAGATCCAGGCGGAGACCAGGCGGGCACCGGCATAGACGCCCGTGACCTGGAGCCACCACGGCCAGTTGCGGACCGCGGAAGCCAGGCGGTTGACCACCTTCCCGGCCGGGTCCGGCGGGTTGCGCCGGGCAACCGTGCTCACAGTCCGCCCTTTCCTTGCGCGGCAATCTCATCGGCCGCCCCGCTCCCACCGTTTCCGCTGCCTGGCGCATCCATGGCGGTGCCGCCGGGGGCCGGGGACCCGGCGTCGGAAGCCTGCTCTTCAACCTGTTCCAGGGCGGCCAGCCGGATACGCAACTCGTCCAATTCCGCATCCCTTGCTGCCAACTGGTCCCGCAGGTCATCCAGGACCTGGTCCACCTGGTCCATCCGGTAGCCGCGCAGGCCCAGGGAGAAACGCACCTGTTCCACGTCGCCGGGAGCGGCGTGCTCCGGCAGCAGCACGGGCGGAAGGTTGGCGGGCGGCTCTTCGAATCCCCCATCCAGCATGGCGGGCAGCGCAGGAACGCCGTTCTTGCGGGAACGCCGGCCCAGGCCGGCCCAAAGGACGGCCGCAACCAGGACGACGGCGAGGAACACGAGGAAGAAGCTCACGGTCCCATCGTGCCAGACCGGCGGCCCGGACTTTGGCCCGCGGCTACTCCGGCCGCTGCTCCCCGTTCAGTGACGGTGTCACCCCTCCATGCAGGACCCGGTCAACGGCCTCCGCCGGATCGTCCACGAGCTGGATGAGGTCCAGGTCCTTCTCCGAGACCATGCCCTCCGCCACCAGGGTGCCCCTGATCCAGTCGATCATCGGTCCCCAGAATTCGACGCCGAGGAGCACGATGGGGAAGGACGTCACCTTGCGTGTCTGGACCAGGACCATGGCCTCGAACAGCTCATCCAAAGTCCCCAGGCCGCCGGGCAGCACAATGAAGCCCTGGGCGTATTTGACGAACATGGTCTTGCGGGCAAAGAAGTAGCGGAAGTTGATTCCCAGGTCCACCCATTGGTTCAGTCCCTGTTCGAACGGCAACTCAATGCCAAGGCCAACCGACACACCGTTGCCTTCCACCGTTCCCCGGTTGGCGGCCTCCATGGAGCCAGGGCCACCACCGGTGATCACCGCGACCCCGGCCTCGGCGAGTTTGCGCCCCACCTCCACGCCCATCTCGTAATACAGGCTGCCTGGTTTGGTCCGTGCCGAACCGAAGACGCTGACCGCCTTTCCAATGTCCGCGAGCGCACCGAAGCCTTCGACGAACTCGCTCTGGATCCGCAGTACCCGCCACGGGTCGGTGTGGACAAACTGGCCGGGGCCCTTGGTATCAAGCAGGTGCTGGTCCGACATCTCCACGGCCGCCTGTTTGCGGCGCAGTTCGAGGGGCCCCTTACGGCGCGGCTGGGAGTTCTTGGCCGGATCTGCGTTGATACTCATTCCCCTAGGCTAACCTCCAACTCCAGGTATCTCTTGAATCACGATCGGCAGGAACTTGGGGTGATTGGCGTCATAAGGCACCGTTGTTCGCTAGATTCTTTCCTATGACTACTCATGTGCCCGGCGATGCCCTCGTCTCCCTGAACGCCGTTAACAAGCATTACGGCCAGCTGCACGTTTTGAAGGACATCAACCTACACGTCCGCAAGGGCGAGGTTGTTGTGGTCATCGGACCCTCGGGCTCCGGTAAGTCCACCCTCTGCCGGGCGATCAACCGCCTGGAAACCATTGAGGGCGGAACCATCAGCATCGACGGGAAAGTCCTCCCCGAGGAAGGCAAGGAGCTCGCCCAGCTTCGCGCCGACGTCGGAATGGTTTTCCAGTCCTTCAACCTGTTCGCGCACAAGACCATCCTTGAGAACGTGACGTTGGGGCCCATCAAGGTCAAGGGTGTTGCCAAGGCGGCCGCGGAAAAGGATGCCATGGCCCTGCTCGAACGGGTGGGCGTTGGCCACCAGGCCCCCAAGCTGCCCGCCCAGCTCTCCGGCGGCCAACAGCAGCGTGTAGCTATTGCCCGCGCCTTGGCAATGAAGCCGAAGGTCATGCTGTTCGACGAGCCCACGTCCGCCCTGGACCCCGAAATGATCAACGAGGTCCTGGACGTCATGGTCCAGCTGGCCAAGGAAGGCATGACCATGATCGTGGTCACGCACGAAATGGGCTTCGCCCGCAAGGCCGCGGACCGCGTGGTCTTCATGGCGGACGGCCAGATCGTGGAGGACGATACCCCGGAGGAGTTCTTCACCAACCCGAAGAGCGACCGCGCCAAGGACTTCCTGTCCAAGCTGCTCACCCACTGATTACCGAACCACCACACGTCAGTTCGCATCCAGGCCGGATACCCACGGCCATCAATGAAAGGAATGTCATGAAGGCATTTATGTCCAGGCGGAAGTCTTTCGTCGTGGCGGCTACCGCTGCCCTCGCCCTGTCCCTCAGCGCCTGCGGCGGAGGCGACACCGGAGGCTCCAGCAACCCCAGCCCTGTCCAGAAGCCGTCCTTCGCTGCCGGAACCACCATGGAGAAGCTGTCCTCCGCGGGCACCATCAAGATCGGCACCAAGTTCGACCAGCCGCTGTTCGGCCAGGTGGGCCTGGACGGCAAGCCTGTCGGTTTCGACGTTGAGATCGGCAAGCTGATCGCCGCCAAGCTGGGCATCGCCGCAGACAAGATCGAATGGTCCGAGACCGTTTCGGCAAACCGCGAACCGTTCATTCAGCAGGGCAAGGTGGACCTGGTCATCGCCACGTACACCATCAGCGACAAGCGCAAAGAGGTTGTCGACTTCGCCGGCCCGTACTACGAAGCCGGCCAGGCCCTCATGGTGAACAAGGACAACGACACCATCAAGAAGCCCGAAGATGTCAAGGGCAAAAAGGTCTGCTCGGTGACGGGCTCCACTCCGGCCGCCACCATCGTGGACAAGTACGGCGCGGAACTGGTTCCGGCCGCCACCTACTCCGCCTGCCTGGAGCCGCTGCGCAACAAGCAGGTTGAAGCCGTGACCACCGACAACGTGATCCTCGCCGGCTTCGTCGACAAGGAGCCGGACGCCTTCAAGCTGGCTTCGGATGAAACCTTCACCAAGGAGCCCTACGGCATCGGCCTGAAGAAGGGCGATACCGAGTTCCGCAACTGGATCAACGACCAGCTGGAGTCCTTCGAGAAGGACGGCTCATACAAGAAGGCGTGGGAAGCCACCGCCGGCACCGTCATCAAGACGGCCCCGAGCCTCCCGGCCATCAACCGTTACTAAGTAGCGTCCGCCACGCTGCCGGGGCCCACCTGGGCCCCGGCAGCACAGCCTTCAATCCGTCCACGCTTACAGCCGAAGGATCTTATGGACGTCATCATTGAAAACCTGCCCTTGTATTGGGAGGGTTTTCTCCGCACTCTTTTCCTGTCCGTCGTCTCCGGTATTTTCGCGTTGATCCTTGGCACCTTGCTGGCCGCGGCACGCGTTTCACCGGTCGCGGCACTGCGCGGTTTCAGCACCGTCTACGTGGAAATCCTCCGCAACACCCCGCTGACCATCGCGTTCTTCTTCGCAGCCGTCGTGCTCCCCCGAATCGGGGTCAAGTTTGAGCAGTTCGAGATTGCCGCGATCATTGCCCTCAGCGCCTACACCGCCGCCTTCATCGCCGAAGCTGTCCGCTCAGGTGTCAACAGCGTGCCCGTGGGGCAGGCCGAAGCAGCACGCAGCATCGGCATGAACTTCGGCCAGGTTCTCTCGCTCATCATCCTCCCCCAGGCGCTGCGGACGGTGATCCCGCCGCTGATCAACATCCTGATCGCCCTGGTCAAGAACTCGTCGGTGGCCGGCGCCTTCTTCGTCCTGGAGCTGTTCGGTTACGGCCGCCAGTTGGCCAACGCCAACGGTGACGCCGTGATCACCGTCCTGCTCGGCACGGCGTTCTTCTATCTGCTCCTCACCGTTCCGCTGGGGATCCTCGCCAACACGGTGGAACGAAAGGTGGCGATTGCCCGATGAGCTCGGTTCTCTACGACGTCCCCGGCCCCAAGGCGCGCCGGTTCTCCCTCATTGCCTCCATCATCGGCGGCCTGCTGATTCTTGGCCTGCTGGCCTGGGTAATCACGATCCTCGCCCAACAGGGCATCTTCGAAGGCCGCCGCTGGCAGATCTTCACCCGCGCCGACGTGTGGCGCCTGCTCGGCAACGGGCTGGGGTCCACCCTGTCCGCAGCGGCACTCGCGGCAGTGATCGCGTTCCCCCTGGGCCTGCTGCTGTGCCTCCTACGTATCTCCGACGCTGCATTGATCCGGGTTCCCATGCGGGTCATCCTCGAATTCCTCCGCGGCATGCCCGTTGTCCTGATGATGCTGTTCATCCTGCTGGGCTTCGGCACCTCCGCGTTCATCGCCGTCGTGGCCGGGCTGGTGCTCTACAACGCGGCGGTCTTCGCCGAGATCATCCGCGCCGGCATCCAGTCCCTGCCCAAGGGACAGCGCGAGGCCGGCCTGGCCATCGGCCTCACCAGCTACAAGTCGCGGATGCTGATCGAGCTGCCGCAGGCCATCCGCCGCATGATGCCCTCGCTCGTAGCGCAGATGGTGGTGCTCCTGAAGGACACCTCGTTGGGCTACATCGTGGCGTACGGTGAACTCCTGAGGGCGGTCCAGGTCATGGCCGACTTCCTGGGCACGCAGTACCTGTTCCCGGTCTTCTTCGTGGCCGCGGCGATCTACATCGCCATCAACATCTCGGTGTCACGGCTTGCCGTGTGGATCGAGCGCCGCGGCTCCAAGAAGGCAGCGGGTGGTGTGGCGAAGGCAGAACCTGATGTTCTGGAAGCTGCGACTCCCTGACTTCCGAAGCTGACGACCGAAAAGGTCCGGAATTCCTGTTGGAGTTCCGGACCTTTTCAGTAGGAGGGCGGCTCAGGCTGCCAGCCAAGTTTGCAGTGCAGCAAGGCACTTCCGGATGGCGTCGGCATGGACGTGCTCGTTGTCCTTATGCGCCAGCAGCGCATCGCCCGGGCCGAAGTTCACGGCCGGGATGCCCAGCTCACTGAAACGGGCGACGTCGGTCCAGCCGTATTTGGGCCTGGGCTCGGCTCCCACGGCGGCCACGAAGGAGGCGGCAGCAGGGTGCTGCAGCCCGGGCCGGGCGCCCGCGGCGGCATCGGTCCGGACCACGTCGAAGCCCGCCAGCAGCTCCCGCACGTGGGCCTCGGCCTGGTCCGGCGTCTTGTCCGGCGCGAACCGGTAGTTGATCTCCACCACGCAGCGGTCCGGGATGACATTACCGGCCGTGCCGCCGTTGACCTTGACCGCGTTGAGGCTTTCCCGGTAATCGAGCCCGTCGACATTGATGGTGCGTGGCTCGTAGGCTGCCAGGCGGGCCAGGATCGGGGCGGCGGCATGGATGGCGTTGCTGCCCATCCAGGCGCGGGCCGAGTGTGCGGCCTCCCCCACCGTGGTGGCCTCGAACCGGCTGGTGCCGTTGCAGCCGCCCTCCACCGTGCCGTCCGTTGGCTCCAGCAGGATGGCGAAGTCCCCCTGCAGCAGGTCTCCATGGTTGCGGACCAGGCGCCCCAGACCGCTCTTCACCGCTTCCACTTCTTCATGGTCGTAGAAAACAAACGTGACGTCCCGCTGTGGCTGCGCGCCGCCGTCGAACAGTCCTGCCGCCAGCGCGAGCTGGACCGCCACCCCGCCCTTCATGTCCGTGGCGCCCCGCCCGTAGACGATGCCCTCCCCGGGAACTCCGGACTCCCAGGTTGAAGGGACCGTGCCCTTGGAACCGTCGGTGAGCGGCAGCGGGACCGTGTCCAGGTGGCCGGCCAGGATCACGCGCTCACCCAGGCCAAGTTCGGTGCGGGCAACGATGGCGTCGCCGTCGCGCACCACAGTCAGCTGCGGAATCCCGCGCAAGGCGGCCTCGACGGCGTCCGCCAGCTGCTTCTCATTGCCGGACACGCTATTGATGTCCATCAATGCTGCGGTCAGCAACGCCACGTCCTGGCGGAGGTCGAGGGTGGACACGGAAGAGTCAGGAGAGGTTTCAGCAGTCACGAAGCCAGTCTAGTTCGAACCCCAGGCCCGGCCCTCGATAGACTGGAGCACATGACTGAGACCGCTTCCTCTGCCGTGCCCGAAACCCTGACCTCCGACGCTGATGCCCGTTCCGCCTATGGCTTTGGCGTTGCCACCATCGCCGCCGGCGATGCCACCGTCCTGGACGTCTGGTTCCCCGCACCCGCACTCGGTGTTGCGGCCGAAAACCTCCGCTCGGTGGAAAACGCTGACGAGGTCTTGACCCGGATCGCCGAGGACGGCGCCGATGAGGACCGCGGCACGGAGCAAAAGGTGGTCTTTGTCCAGATCAACCTCGATGAAGCGCCGGCGGACACCGCAGACGCCTACCTCCGCCTGCACCTCCTCTCGCACCGCCTGGTCCGGCCCAACACCATCAACCTGGACGGCCTCTTCGGCAAGCTCCCCAACGTCGTGTGGACCAACTTCGGCCCGGCCGCCGTCGAGGGCTTCGAACTGACCCGCGCCAAGCTGCGCCGCCGCGGCGCAGTCACCGTCTACGGCATCGACAAGTTCCCGCGCATGGTGGACTACGTGGTGCCCAGCGGTGTCAGGATTGCCGACGCCGACCGCGTCCGCCTGGGCGCGCACCTCGCCGCCGGAACCACTGTCATGCACGAGGGTTTCGTGAACTTCAACGCCGGAACCCTTGGCACCTCCATGGTGGAGGGGCGTATCTCCGCTGGCGTTGTCGCCGGCGATGGCAGCGACGTGGGCGGCGGCGCCTCGATCATGGGCACCCTGTCGGGTGGCGGCAAGGAGAAAATCACCATCGGCGAGCGTGTCCTCCTCGGGGCGAACTCCGGCGTCGGCATCAGCATCGGTGACGATTCGGTGGTGGAGGCCGGGCTTTACGTCACGGCGGGCACCCGCGTCCGCGTCCCGGGGCCGAAGGACGAGGTGGGCGAGGACACCACCAAAATCGTCAAGGCTGCCGAGCTCTCCGGCGTTCCCAACCTGCTGTTCCGCCGGAATTCCACCACGGGCGCGGTGGAGGCCCTCCCCCGCAAGGGCCAGACCGTTGAACTGAACGACGCCCTGCACGCCAACTGATCCTTCGTGGCACGAAGACGCGGCCTGCGCCGCCTGGCGGTGCTGCTGCTCACCCTCGCGCTGGCAGCGGGAGGCATCTACACAGCGGTCTACTTCGTGCAGCGTTCCGAAACCCTGGTGTCGGAACGCTGCACGGCCGAGGCAGGCAACCGGACGGGGGAGCTTGCTCCGGACCAGGCGGCCAACGCTGCGCTGATCACCGCAGCCGCTGTCCGGCGGGGACTGCCGCCACGGGCCGCCACCATCGCCCTGGCCACGGCCATGCAGGAGTCGAAGCTGCGCAATATCGGGCATGGCGACCAGGCCGGCCCGGACTCGCGGGGGCTCTTCCAGCAGCGGCCGTCCCAGGGCTGGGGCACTGAGGCCGAGATCATGAACCCTTACTACGCCGTCAACGCCTTCTACGACGCGCTGGTGAAAATCCCGGGGTACGAGGCGCTGGACATCACGGACGCGGCCCAGCGGGTCCAGCGGTCCGCCTATCCCAAGGCATACGCCCAGCACGAGGACATGGGGCGGGCCTTTGCCTCCGGACTAACCGGACAGACACCGGCGGGAGTCCAATGCACCCTGCGCTCCCCCACTGCCGGCGGGACCACGGAATCGGTGGCCTCGACGCTGGAGCAGGCCTACGGCGGCGTGGATTCCCAGGTGGACGGGGCCACCCTTGTGGTGGATGCGGACGGAGCATTGGCGTGGTCGATTGCCCAGTGGGCCGTTGCCAGCGCCAAGGACCTGGACGTTACCCAGGTGGATGTAGCCGGCCGCACATGGCAACGTCCCGACGGCGACCGCTGGCAGGCGTCCGGAGCTCCGGACGGGCAGGTGCGCATCACCGTCCGGCAGGCCGACGGCGCCTGAGAACCGCCGTCGTCCTGCCGGCCGGAGGGGCTAGACCAGGATTTCCAGCACCGGCTGGACGTAGCTGCGGAACAGGTCCGGCTGCCCCATCAAGTGCCGGCTCATGATGATCTTGTCCGGCTCCAGGTACCAGGCCCGCTGCTCATCCAGCGGCATTTCGATGATGGTCAGCGTGAAGTCCCGCGAGTCCCGCCCCACTTCCATCAGCCTGTCGTCCACCATGTCCTCGAGCAACTGGTCGATTCCGGAGGCCACGCGTTCGGCCTCAAGCTCGGCATATTCGCTCCTGCGTTCCCTGGCCCAGGTGAGGGCGGAGCCAAAATGTGCCTGCAGGACCCGCTGGAGGGCCGGAGAGTTGCCAAACGCATCAAAACTGGGCGGGGAGAGTTCCGGGGAAGTATGCGGGTAGGCCTTCAGCAGCTGCTCCCACCATGCCTCCCACTCGGTCTTCAAGGCGCTAAGCCCACCAACCTCTGCCGTCAGGTGCGTGTGGTCAGCGGACCGGATTTTGGGCGAGGCATGGGACAGCATCGGGTTCCCCACTCCGTTCAAGCCGGCCGCGTCCCGGACGTAGAGCGCGATCATCATCGGCCCGGACGTGTCGGTGGTGATCTTCCACCCTGAACCGCTTGCGTGATGCATCCGAAGTCCTTCCCTGGCCTCCTCATGCCGGACGGCATGACGCGGGCCGCCGCACCCGGCTATCAGTCTATTCCCGCAGCCCGTTTGCGGTAGTGCAGGACAGGCTGGGGATCGGCCGGAAGGCCTACCGCGCCAGACCATCCAAGTGCCGTTCCAGTACCTCGCGGCACATTTGCGCCGTCATCCAGCCCGGTTGCAGGAGGGCGTGCATGCAGAGACCGTCGAGTGTGGCCAGGAGCCGTTCCGCCTCCACCACCAGGTTCTCCTGCGGTTCACCGTCCGGGAGCAGGGCGGCAACCACCCCGCCAACGATGGCCGCGACTTCGCGATGGCTCCGGTCGGCTTCCGCGGCGAGGAATGGCCTGATCCGCGCCGCGTTCTTGAAGGCCAGCAGGGCGCACGCTTCAACAGCTGTTTCCTCATCCAGGGGGAGCATTCCACCCAGCAGGGTTAAAACGGCCTGCCGCTGTTCCAGACTGGACTGCGCAGCCACCTGCACGTCCGGAAGCAGGCCCTCAAGACGGCGGACCACCCGGTCCACTACCACCCCGAACGAAAACGCCAGGAGTTCCTCACTGCCCTCGAAGTAGTGCCGGACAGAGCCGACGGCAAGGCCGGCCTCGTCCGCCACTTCGCGCAGTGAAGCCCGTTCCAGCCCGTCGACGGCGATGATCCGGAGAACCGCTTGAACTACGTCCTGCCGCCTGGCGTCGGCATCTACTATTTTGGGCACCATTCTTATTAGCACACTTGTGCTTCCACTGCGGAGCCAGCGGCCCGCCATCCGGGACACAGGGGCGGACACCACTCCCCGTGGGATAGCGTTGAGGCATGAAAATCTTGGTTACCGGGGGCACCGGATACATCGGTTCCCACACCGTCCTTTCCCTGCAGGAAGCCGGCCATGACGTGGTCGTCATCGACAACCTGGTTAACTCCAGCGAGGAGTCGCTGCGCCGCGTGGCTGAACTGAGCGGCAAGACCGCAGAGTTCCACAACGTTGACCTCGTGGACGAGGCCGCCGTCGAAAAGGTCTTTGCCGGCAGTGCCATCGACGCAGTCATCCACTTCGCAGGCCTCAAGGCCGTGGGGGAATCAGTCCAGGAGCCGCTGAAGTACTACTACAACAACCTGGTGGGCACCCTGAACCTGATCCGCGTCATGGACAGGCACGGCGTCCGGTCCATCGTCTTCAGCTCCTCAGCCACCGTTTACGGTGAGCACAATGCCATCCCCTACGTGGAGAAGATGGAGATCGGCGCCAACAACCCCTATGGACGCACCAAGGAACAGATCGAGGACATCCTCTCGGACCTGGGCGCGGCCGACCCCCGCTGGCACATAGCACTCCTGCGCTACTTCAACCCCGTGGGCGCGCACCCCTCAGGCCGCATCGGCGAAGACCCCCAGGGCATCCCCAACAACCTGGTCCCGTTCATTGCCCAGGTAGCCGTGGGCCGCCGCGAGAAGCTCATAGTCTTTGGCGGCGACTACGACACCCCCGACGGCACCTGCCTGCGCGACTACATCCATGTGGTGGACCTTGCGGAGGGGCACGTCGCCGCCCTGGACCACATCGCAGGGCGTACAGGCGTCTTCCGCTGGAACCTGGGTTCCGGCAAGGGCTCCTCCGTCCTGGAGGTGCTGCGCTCCTTTGAGAAGGCGGTGGGCAAGCCCATCCCGTTCGAGATCACGGGCCGCCGCGCAGGGGACCTGCCGGCGTTCTGGGCTGATGCCGGCTCCGCCCTGGCCGACCTCGGCTGGTCCACCAGCAAGACCGTGGACCAGATGTGCGAGGACCACTGGCGCTGGCAGAAGAACAACCCCGAGGGCTACAACTCCTGACCCTGGCGATTAAACACGAACGGCCGCCCACCTGTGGAAGGTGGGCGGCCGTCGTCGTAATTCAGGACAATCAGCGGACCGGGTAGTCACGCTCCGGCTCGCCGATGTACAGCTGGCGCGGGCGGCCGATCTTGGTGTTGGGGTCGCTGATCATCTCGCGCCACTGGGCAATCCAGCCCGGCAGGCGGCCGATGGCGAACAGCACGGTGAACATCTTCTCGGGGAAGCCCATGGCCTTGTAGATCAGCCCGGTGTAGAAGTCCACGTTCGGGTAGAGCTTGCGCTGGATGAAGTAGTCATCGCTGAGCGCCTTCTCTTCCAGGCGCATGGCGATGTCCAGCAGCTCGTCGTTGCCGCCGAGCTTGCTGAGGATCTCGTGGGCCGTGGCCTTGACGATCTTGGCGCGCGGATCGTAGTTCTTGTACACGCGGTGCCCGAAGCCCATGAGGCGGACGCCGTCTTCCTTGTTCTTCACCTTCTCCATGTAGTCCTCGGGCTTGAGGCCCTCGGCCTGGATCTGGCGGAGCATCTTCAGCACGGCCTCGTTGGCGCCGCCGTGGGCCGGCCCGAAGAGGGCGTTGATGCCGGCGGAAACGGACGCAAAGAGGTTGGCGTTGGAGGAGCCCACCAGGCGCACCGTGGACGTGGAGCAGTTCTGCTCGTGGTCGGCGTGGAGGATGAGGAGGAGGTCCAGCGCCTTGGCCACCACCGGGTCCACCTCGTACTGTTCGGCGGGCAGGCCGAAGCTGAGGCGCAGGAAATTCTCCACCAGGTTCATGGAGTTGTCCGGGTACAGCATGGGCTGGCCGATGGACTTCTTGTGCGCGTAGGCAGCTATGACCGGCAGCTTGGCCATGAGGCGGATGGTGGAGACCTCCACCTGTTCAGCGTTGAACGGGTCCAGCGAGTCCTGGTAGAACGTGGACAGCGCGGACACGGCAGACGACAGCACCGGCATGGGGTGCGCGTCGCGGGGGAAGCCGCCGAAGAAACCCTTGAGTTCCTCGTGCAGCAGGGTGTGACGCCGGATCTTCTGGTCAAATTCGTCCAGCTCGGTGGGCGTGGGCAGGTTGCCGTAGATCAGCAGGTAGGACACCTCAAGGAAGCTGGAGTGCTGCGCCAGCTGCTCGATCGGGTACCCGCGGTAGCGCAGGATTCCGGCATCGCCATCGATGTACGTGATTGCCGAGGTGGTTGCGGCGGTGTTCATGAAGCCGGGGTCAAAGGTCACGGCACCGGTCTGCTTCAGCAGCTTGGAAACGTCGTAACCTTCGTTCCCTTCAACAACCTGGATGCGCGGGAGCTTCAGCTCGCCACCTGCGTGGACCAGGGTCGCAGCATTGTTGGTCTCAGTCATGGAGTCCCCTTCATGAGGCTTCTGGGCCTCTGTCGAAAGCTTGATCCAATATCAGGTGAGCCGCGCACGAAGCCTGTGAAGACAGGTTCCAACACCCGGGCTGCCTTCTTGTAGAAAGCCACCATTGATCGTCACTTAAAAAGTACCGCTCCTTGGCGGGTGTCACTAATCCGCAGGCTTCCCATGCACCTTAAAATGCGCCGGATGTGGGGCGAGTCACACCAATGTTACGTGCACTTAGGATCCGGATCGGGCGAGCCGGGAAACGGCTGCGTCGATCCGCTCGTCGGATCCGGTGAGGGCAACCCGGACATAGCCGTTGCCCGCATCCCCATAGAAGACGCCCGGTCCCACCACGATGCCCCGTTCGGCCAGGCGGGCAACCGTAGCCCACGTGTCCTCCCCCGCCGTCGACCAAAGGTACAGGCCGGCATCGGATTCCTTGATCTCCAGGCCAAAGTCCAGCAACGCGGGCACCAGCCGTTCGCGCCGGCCCCGGTACAGGTCCTTCTGGGCCTCCACGTGGGCGTCGTCGCCCAGGGCCACCCGCATGGCCTCCTGGACCGGGTAGGGCACAATCATGCCTGCGTGCTTGCGGCTGTTGACCAGGTTGGGCATCAGGTCCGGATCGCCGGCCACGAATGCTGCACGGTAACCTGCCAGGTTGGACTGCTTGCTCAGCGAGTAGACGGCCAGCAGGCCGTGGTGCGAGCCGCCGGCCACGCGCGGATCGAGGATGCTGGGGACGCGGTTGCCGCCGCGCTGGACGTCCCATTCGCCCCAGCCTAGCTCGGCGTAGCATTCGTCCGAGGCCACCACGGCGCCCAGACCACGTGCCTGCTCCACCAAAGCCTTCAGTGAGTCCGTGTCGCGCACGCTTCCTGTGGGGTTGCCGGGCGAGTTGACCCAGATGAGCCGGACGCGTGAGCGGGTGGAATCGTCGAGTTCGTCCAGGTTGTCCGTGGCAACGGACGTGACCCCGGCGAGGGTGGCACCGATATCGTACGTGGGGTAGGCCACCTTGGGGCGTACGACGACGTCTCCGGGCTTGAGGCCCAGCAGCAGCGGGAGCCAGGCAACGAGTTCCTTGGAGCCAACGGTGGGCATGATGTTGCGGGGATCGAGGCCGGAAACACCACGCCGGCGTTCGAACCAGCCCGCGATGGCTTCCCGGAGCGCCGGGGTGCCGTGCACGGTGGGGTAGCCCGGGGCGTTTGCAGCCGCCTTCAGTGCATCCTGCACCAGCTGCGGCGTGGGATCCACGGGTGTACCGATGGAGAGGTTCACGGCTCCGCCGGGATGCTCCGACGCCTTGGCCACGTACGGTGCCATGGCCTCCCAGGGGTAGTCGGGCAGGTCAAGGCCAAATGAATTCACTGCTGCGGTCACTGCTTCCGTCCGCTTTAGTGGTCTTGGTTCTGCGGCGGCAGGGCGGCGATCATCGGGTGGTCCTTGCCCGTGTTGCCGATCTTGGCAGCGCCGCCCGGGGAACCGAGGTCGTCGAAGAACTCCACGTTGGCCTTGTAGTAGTCGGCCCACTCCTCCGGGGTGTCATCCTCGTAGTAGATGGCCTCCACCGGGCATACCGGCTCGCAGGCACCGCAGTCGACGCACTCATCCGGATGGATGTACAGCGAACGCTCGCCTTCATAGATGCAGTCGACCGGGCATTCCTCGATGCATGCCTTGTCCTTAACATCCACACACGGCTGCGCGATTACGTACGTCACGTCCCTGGCCTCTCCACGTTGGGTTCCGGCGTCCCGCCGGCTCTTGCATCCGGCAACACGGCCGGACTCTCGACATCTGAGCTTATTATCTCCCAGTCCATTACCGCGAACCTAGCCGGGCCCCTAGTATGAACTGGTGAGTCAGCCAGTCCCTGCGCCCGCCCGGTTCCTTGCCTCGGCTGCGCCCGGCATCCGGGTGGTGGTGCGCTACCGGATCGAGGAAGGACTGACGGACGCCCTGGGCCACCTGCTGGGGTGTGACGCCGGTTCCTGCACCGTCCGCACCCGGCAGGCCGACGTCGTCATTCCCCTTGACCGTGTGGTGGCCGCCAAGGAAGTCCCGCCCGCTCCCCCGCGTCGGCCAACGCGCTGACGACCGGGTTCAGCGCGCCGGGACTGCCCCTGCGCGCCCATGATGCGCTTCGATACGCAGCACGGTACGCTGCCAGGGCCTGACGGACCATCCCAACGAACTCCCCGGGTTCCAATGCCGAGCAGGCCATCAACAAGAAGATCCAGATGGCCCATGCCAGGAATGTTCGCCTGCAACCCGACCGTCAGCACCGCCCTTCCAGCAGATACCGGGCGACGGCACGGCAGACAGCGGAGAGACTGGCAAACGACGTCCAGAGGAGTCAGCGGAAGGTCGGTGCAATGTACCACGCAACCGGGGATTTCACCTCTCAGCGCGCGCATTGTCCCCGGCAGCCAAGGAAGGGGTAGGTGCGTGGCGGGGCTTAAACGCAGAATGCCACCGGCGCGAAGCCGGTGGCATTCTGTGCAATCAGGGCGTTGTTACGCCTTGGCGCGGGCGCGGTTGGCCTTGGCGCGCTCGTTGGTGTCCAGGATGACCTTACGGATGCGGATGGCTTCCGGGGTCACCTCGACGCATTCGTCCTCGCGGGCGAATTCGAGGGACTCTTCAAGGGTCAGGTCACGTGGCGGGGTCAGGTTCTCGAAGGTGTCCGAAGAAGCTGCACGCATGTTGGTGAGCTTCTTTTCCTTGGTGATATTTACGTCCATGTCGTCGGCGCGGGAGTTCTCGCCCACGATCATGCCTTCGTACACCTCGGACGTGGGCTTCACGAAGAAGGAGCCGCGTTCCTGCAGGTTGATCATGGCGAACGGGGTCACCACACCGGCGCGGTCGGCAATCATGGAGCCGTTGGTGCGGTACTCGATGGGACCGGCCCACGGCTCGTAGCCCTCGGAGATCGAGGCCGCGATACCTGCACCGCGGGTGTCGGTGAGGAACCGGGTGCGGAAACCGATCAGGCCACGGGCCGGCACGATGAACTCCATGCGGCACCAGCCGGTACCGTGGTTGGCCATGTTGGTCATGCGGCCCTTGCGGGCCGCCATGAGCTGCGTGACGGCACCGAGGTATTCCTCGGGGACGTCGATGGTCATGTGCTCCATGGGCTCGTGGATCTTGCCGTCGATGGTCTTGGTGACAACCTGCGGCTTGCCGACCGTCAGCTCAAAGCCTTCACGGCGCATCTGCTCAACGAGGATGGCCAGCGCCAGCTCGCCACGGCCCTGGACTTCCCAGGCGTCGGGACGCTCGGTGGGCAGCACCTTGATGGAGACGTTACCGATCAGTTCCTTGTCCAGGCGGTCCTTGACCTGGCGGGCGGTGACCTTGGCGCCCTTGACCTTGCCGGCCAGCGGGGAGGTGTTGATACCGATGGTCATGGAGATGGCGGGATCGTCCACGGTGATCAGCGGCAGCGGCTGCGGGTTATCGGCGTCGGTCAGGGTCTCACCGATGGTGATCTCCTCGATGCCGGCGACGGCGACAATCTCGCCCGGGCCCGCGGACTCGGCCGGGACGCGATCCAGGGCCTTGGTGGCGAGGAGTTCGGTGATCTTGACGTTCTTGAGTTCGCCATTGGCCCGTGCCCAGGCGACGGTCTGGCCCTTGCGCAGGGTGCCGTTGTAGATGCGGAGCAGGGCCAGGCGGCCGAGGAACGGGGAAGCGTCCAGGTTGGTGACGTGCGCCTGCAGGACACCTTCCGGGTTGTACGTCGGTGCAGGGATGTGCTCGATGATGGTCTGGAACAGCGGCTCCAGGTCCTCGTTCTCCGGGGCGGTGCCGTTGGCGGGCTGCTCGAGGGAGGCGCGGCCGACCTTCGCTGCGGCGTAGACCACGGGGACGTTGAGGATCTTGTCCAGGTCGAGGTCGGGAACTTCGTCCGCGAGGTCGGAGGCGAGGCCCAGCAGCAGGTCCATGGACTCGTGCACCACTTCGTCGATGCGCGCGTCGGGGCGGTCGGTCTTATTGACCAGCAGGATCACCGGCAGGTGTGCGGCAAGGGCCTTGCGCAGCACGAAGCGCGTCTGCGGGAGCGGTCCTTCAGAAGCATCGACGAGGAGGACGACGCCGTCAACCATGGACAGGCCGCGCTCCACCTCGCCACCGAAGTCGGCGTGGCCGGGGGTGTCGATGACGTTGATGGTGATGGTCTCGCCGTTGGAGGACGGACCGTTGTAGGCCACCGTGGTGTTCTTGGCCAGGATGGTGATGCCCTTTTCGCGCTCCAGGTCACCGGAGTCCATCACGCGGTCCTCGAGGTGGTTGTGCTCGGCAAAGGAGTTGGTCTGCTTGAGCATGGCATCGACCAGGGTGGTCTTGCCGTGGTCAACGTGGGCCACAATCGCGACGTTGCGCAGGTCACTGCGTGAGGCAGTGGCTACCGCGGTGTTGGTGGTGGTTTCAGACATGCGTAAAGGCTCGATTCAGTGGGTCAGTTGTTAGTCATCGCGACATTTCCAACCGAAACGCACGACAGATCAGCCCCTTAACACGGGACTCCTTACCCAAGTCTACTCGCAGCGGCAAGTATTGGCCTAAAAATGTGCGGAAACAGCCAGCGGAGGGGCCGCCCCGGGGCCCCTCCGCTGGCGCCACAGTTATTGGATAAATATGGCCTGATGCCCCATGATTGCTGGTGATGAGCAGCAAACTGCCCCGGACGATGCGCCTTCACCCTATGCGTGTCGTCACGCGCGCCGCGGTGCTTGCACTGGCTGCGGGCGTGGTCCTCGTGGGTCCGGGACAACCGGTTGTGGACCTGCCGGAGGATCCCCCAGGAGCCGGCACGGAGAGTATGCCGCCTGCCCTGCTGAGGGCGGCTGCCGCCCCGCGCCTGGACGACGCGCCCCATTCCACAGACATCGACCTCTCGGAAGTACTGCACCGGCCCGCGCTTTTTCCCGGGGACATTTACCGCAACCCCGTCTTTGGCCGCAGGGAAGTCGTGGTGGCGAATGTCCGGAGCACGGCGATTCTGATCGGGGATTCACAGTCCGAACCTGTTGACGGCTGGCCGCGCCGGGCGCTGGCAGGCCTGGGATACAACGTCCACTTCTGCGGCTATGGCGGCACGGGATTCACCGCCGCCAACGGGAAGATCGGCAACTATATCGATGCCCTGGAGCGGGGCGACTGGCTCCTTCCGGCCGGAACACCGGGCCTGATCGTGGTGGAAGGCGGAGGCAACGATGCCGCCCGCGGAGCATCGGATGCCCAAATCGCCGCCAACGCCAACCGGCTCATCCAAGCACTCAAAGCCAGGTACCCCGCCACGCAGATCGTGATGGTGGGAACCCTTGCGCGCGGAGCCCAAAACGGTGGCGGCCGCCGGAGCCAGGTGGACGGCCTGCTGGGCGACATCGCGGCCAGGCAAAACGTCACATTCGTGAGCGCGGGCGACTGGCTGACGAAGTACAACCTCACGCAGCACCTGGCTGACTCAGTCCACATGGATGCCGAAGGCCGCAAACAGCTTGGCGGGATCCTGGAGCGCCGCTTCCGCGAGCTTCAGGTTCCCGCCGCCCCCAGCGCCGGCCCAAGCTAGCGCCCACGGGTACGAACTGCACAAACGGTTGAAGCCGGGACCCGAAGGTCCCGGCTTCATCCGTTCACGGGAGAATTACCGCTATGCCACTTCGGGCGGAAGCATCAGCTTGGCCCCCGGAATGGCGTTGAGCAGGGCCTTGGTGTAGTCCTGCTGGGGCGCTTCGAACACGTCGTCGGTGGAACCGGTTTCCACCAGGCGGCCCTTCTCCATCACGCACACGTGGTCCGCGATCTGCCGCACCACGGCGAGGTCGTGGGTGATGAACAGGTACGTCAGCCCAAGGTTGGCTTGCAGGTCGGCGAGCAGGTTCAGCACCTGCGCCTGCACCAGCACGTCAAGGGCAGAGACGGCCTCATCACAGATGATGACCTCGGGGTCCAGCGCCAGAGCCCGCGCAATGGCAACGCGCTGTCGCTGCCCGCCCGACAGCTCATTCGGATACCGCTGCATGGCGGACTGTGGCAGTGCCACCTGGTCCAGCAGTGTCCGGACTTTCTTTTCCCGGCTGGCCTGGTCCCCGATCTTGTGGACCCGTAGCGGTTCTTCGATCGTGCGATAGATGTTGTACATCGGATCGAGGGAGCCATACGGGTCCTGGAAGATCGGCTGGACCCGCCTGCGGAACTTGAACAGTTCAGCCGGCTTCAGGGCCGAGGTGTCGACGCCGTCGAACAGGATCCTGCCGTCCGTCGGCTTTTCCAGCTGGAGGACCATCTTGGCCACTGTGGACTTGCCCGAACCGGACTCCCCCACGATCGCCGTCGTGGTACCACGACGGACGTCGAAGCTCACACCGTCGACGGCCGCGAAATCGGTCGTCTTTCCCAGCCCCTGGCGGAGCTTGTACACCTTCCGCAGGTCCTGGATCTGCAGGAAGGTTTCGGACTTCACCGTCTCGGCGGCGGGCGCCAGCAGGTCCGCCGTCTCCACTCCCTGCTCCTTGGCCACCTGGATACGGCGGCTGGCGAGGGAAGGAGCCGACTCCACGAGCCGCTTGGTGTAGGGGTGCTGTGGATTGCGGAGCAGTTCCAGCGACGGTCCCGCTTCAACGACGCGGCCCTGGTACATGACCACGACTTTGTCTGCACGCTCTGCTGCCAGGCCCAGGTCATGGGTGATCAGCAGGACCGAGGTGCCCAACTCGTTGGTCATGGTCTCCAAGTGGTCCAGGATCTGACGCTGGACCGTGACGTCGAGGGCCGACGTCGGCTCGTCCGCGATGAGCAGGCGCGGCTGGCAGGAGAGGCCGATAGCGATCAGCGCGCGCTGGCGCATACCGCCCGAGAACTCGTGCGGGTACTGGTTGGCCCGGCGCTTGGCATCCGGCAGTCCCGCCTGGGACAGCACCTTGGCAATGTCATCCGGCCCGCTGGGACGGCCGTTCGCCCGGAGCGTTTCCCGGACCTGGTAGCCGATCTTCCATACCGGGTTCAGGTTGGACATGGGGTCCTGCGGCACCATGCCGATGGTGTTGCCGCGCAGTTCGATCATGCGCTGCTCGCTGGCGTGGGCGATGTCCTCGCCGTCGAGCAGGATCTGGCCGCCGGACACGCTGCCGTTGTTGGGCAGGAGGCCGATGGCCGCCAGGGCGGTGGTGGATTTGCCGGAGCCGGACTCCCCCACGATCGCGACCGTTTCGCCGGGCATGATGGTCAGGTGGGCGTCCCGGACAGCCTGGACTTCACCGCTGCCGGTCTTGAAGGTGATGGCCAGGTCGCGGATTTCGAGTAGCGGCCTGACGCCGGTGGTGCCGGCCTCATCAATGCGGACGTCTGGAGTGGTCATCTCTTTATCTCTCATCGCTGACGGCTCTTCGGGTCAAGGGCGTCGCGTACGGCGTCGCCCAGCATGATGAAGCTCAGTACCGTGAGGGACAGCGCCGCGGCCGGGTAGAGCATGATTTCAGGCCGGGTCCTGATGGATGCCTGGGCTCCTGCGATGTCGTTGCCCCAGGACATGATGCTCTGCGGGAGGCCAATACCCAGGAAGGACAGGGTGGCTTCTGCCACGATGAAGACGCCAAGTTCCAGCGTTGCCAGGACAATGATCGGAGCCAGGGCGTTGGGCAGGACGTGGCGGATCAAGGCGCCGAATTTGGAGACACCCAGCGCGCGTGCAGCCGTGACGAAGTCTGCGTTGCGCACCTCGATCACCGCGCCCCTGGTAATGCGGGCCATTTGTGGCCAGGCCAGGAGGGAGATGACAAACACCACAGTCCAGACGCTCTTGTTCGCGCGGAACAGCGGCAGCTGCGTGATGACCAATGCGCCCAGCACAAGTGGCAGCGCGAAGAAGATGTCACCCAGGCGGGCCAGCACGGCATCGATCCAGCCGCCGTAGTATCCGGCAAGGGCGCCGAGGGTCACACCGATGACCAGGACGCAGAGCACTGAGAGCAGGCCCACCGAAAGTGAAGCCTGCGTGCCGTGGATGACCCTGGAGTAGACATCGCAGCCCTGGAAGGTGAAGCCGAAGGGGTGCCCGGCGGTGGGGCCGCCTTCTGAATTGGCAAGCTCACAGCCCTCGTTGGGCGGGGTTGACGTGAAAATACCCGGGAACAGTGCAATCACGATCAGGGCAAGGATCAGCAGTGTCGAGATAATGAACAGCGGACGACGGCGGAGCTTGCGCCAGGCGTCTGTCCAGAGGCTGAGCGGGGCCTGGTCAGTCTTGACGGCGTCCGTTGCCTGCAGCGGGGTCTGGTCGATGGGGGCCACAAAGTGGCTGTGATTACTGGTCATAGCGGATCCTCGGGTCAAGCCAGGCGTACAGGAGATCGACAAGCAGGTTGGCCACCACGAACACCAGCACCAGCACGCTGACGATGGAGACGATGGTGGGACCTTCACTGCGGAGGACAGCCTGGTAGAGCTTGTTGCCTACGCCGGGAACGTTGAAGATGCCCTCGGTGACAATGGCGCCGCCCATGAGGCCGCCAAGGTTGGCGCCCAGGTAGGTCACCACCGGGATCAGCGAGTTGCGCAGGATGTGCGCCAGGACCACCCGGGGCCGGGACAGGCCCTTGGCGGTGGCAGTCCGCACGTAATCGGCGTTCATGTTTTCGCTCACCGATGCCCGGGTCAGGCGCAGCACATAGGCAAAGGACACGAGACCCAGGACCACTGCCGGCAGCAACAGGGTAACCCAGTTGGCATTGGCGCCCACGGTGGGTTTGGCCCAGCCGAGCTGCACGCCAAAAACGAGCTGGAAAACGAAGCCGAGGACAAAGGTGGGGACTGCGATGACCACCAGGGAGGCCACCAGGACCGTGGAGTCGAACCAGCCGCCGCGGCGCAGGCCAGCAAAAACGCCGAACGCAACACCGAAGACGGCCTGAATGGCCAATGCCTCGACGGCGAGCATTGCCGTTACGGGAAAGACCCGGGCGAGGCTTGCCGCGATCGGCTGACCGGTGAAGTCGTTGCCCAGGTTGAAAGTGAAAAGGTTCTTGAGGAACAGGCCGTACTGGACCCAGAAGGGTTGGTCCAGGTTGTACTGGCTGCGCAGGGTATCGATGACTGCCTGCGGGGGCTGGCGGTCGCCGAACAACGCAGCGATGGGATCGCCGGGCAGGGCGAAGACCATGTAGTACACCAAAAGGGTAGTGCCGAGGAAAACAGGGATCACCTGAAGGAGTCGGCGCAGGATGAACCGGATCACAGGGTCACCTGCCTTCCGGTAAAGGGGAAAACGCGTTCATGAATGCCTTCCTGCCGCTTGCAAGCCAATGGGGGCCCGGACGTGACCGGAACCCCCATCAGCCTGACGGCAAGTTAGATCTGGGACTACTTGGCAGTGATGCCGTAGTAGAGAATTTCACCGTTCCAGCCGGTTTCGGCCTTCACGACGTTGTTGCTCCACACGATCGGGCGTGCCTGGTCCCAAAGCGGAAGTCCGGGCAGGTCCTGGAAGAGAATCTCCTGTGCCTGGTTGAACTTGGCATTTGCCTCGTCAGTGCTCTTGGCGGCCAGGCCCTCCTTCAGCAGCTTGTCGAACTCGGGGTTTGAGTACTTCTCGTAGTTGGAGGAAGCACCCGTGGCCCAAACCGGTCCCAGGAAGTTGTACAGCGACGGGTAGTCACCCTGCCAGCCGGCGCGGGTCAGGCCCGGCAGCTGCTGGGTCTTGCGCAGGTTCAGGACTTCGGCGAACTTCGCGAAAGGCTGGATTTCAGCCTGGATGCCGAGGTTGTTCTTGAAGCCGTTGGCAACCGCGTCGATCCATTCCTTGTTGCCGCCGTCAGTGTTGGAGGCAATCTGGAGGGGCTTGGAATCGTCATACGGCTGGATCTTGTTGGCCTGCGCCCACAGGTCCTTGGCCTTTGCGGGATCGAAGTTCAGGACTTCGCTGCCCTTGATGCCTTCCTTGAAACCGTCGATGACCGGCGGAGCGAAAGCCTTGGCCGGGGTGCGGGTGCCGTTGAAGACTACCTTGGCGATTTCCTCGCGGTTGATGGCGTAGGACAGTGCCTGGCGGCGCAGCTTGCCGGCTTCACCCTGGAAGTTCGGGTTGTATGGCGGGATGTTCAGGGTGGAATCGGTGGCTACGGCCTTGGTGGCGTTGCGGTCCGGGAAGTCATTGATGTACGTCTTCAGCGCATTGGACGGCAGAACGTCGGTGATATCCAGGTTGTCAGACTGCAGGTCCGTGTATGCGGGACCCGGATCGGTGTAGAACTTGAACGTGACGCCGCCGTTCTTGGCTGCGCGGGTTCCGTTGTAGTCGGGGTTCTTCACCAGGGTGATGGATTGGTCGTGGACCCAGGAACCCTGCTTGTCGAACTTGTACGGACCGTTGCCCACCGGGTTCTCGCCGTAGGTCTTGGGGTCTGCCAGTGCGGCGGAAGGCAGCGGGTAGAAGGCCGAGTAGCCAAGGCGCAGGGACCAGTCAGCTTCCGGCTGGGCGAGCTTGACAGTGATGGTGGAGTCGTCGGTTGCCTTCAGACCCGACATGGTGTCCGCCTTGGGGGCCGGGGTGCTGGTGGTCTTGCCGTCAGCGCCCTTCTCCGTGTTCACGGCCGATACGTCCTCGTAACCGGCAATGGACTCGAAGAAGAACCCGTTGTTCTGCAGGTTCTTGGAGTTTGCTGCGAAGTTCCAGGAGTCAACGAAGGTCTTGGCCGTGATGGCCTCGCCGTTGGTGAACTTCTGGCCCTGCTTGACCTTGATGGTCCAGTTCTGGGCATCCGATGAGTCGATGGAATCGGCCAATGCGTTGACGGCCTTGCCGTTCGCATCGTAGCTGCGAAGGCCTTCGAAGAGCAGGTTGACGACGCGGCCGCCGTAAACCTCATTGGTGTTTGCCGGCAGCAACGGGTTTTGTGGCTCATTGCTGTAAGCGGTGATGACCTTGTTCGGATCGCCGGCAGCAGTGCTGGACCCGTCAGTGCCGCCGCCGCCACCGGCGCCGCACCCGGTCAGGGCAAGCGCGGCGATTGCCACGATGCCCAGTGCTTTGGAAGTGCGCGTGAAACGCATTCCGCCTCCTATGAGTTGTGGGAGAAATATAGGGGAATCTTGTGCTTCCCCGCAGGCCAGACGCAGCTCACCGCTGTGACGAGACCTACATAATACGAGTTAGCCTAACCGCACGTAGTCCAGATACTGGTACTCCGTTGCCAAACCGTGACCGGAGCAGTGAAATGCCCCGGCTGGTAGTGGGTAGTTAGGCACGTCACATGCTACTCGCCGGTAGGCCGGACGGCGAATCGGCAGAGCGAAGGCTCCGCAAGGGCCGAAAGACCCGGCGAGACCGGGCTGGACAGCTAGGACAACCGCCAGTCCGCTACGTTCCACCACACGCCGAGGGGCCCGGGGCTGGTCTTCACGCCGGCAACGCGGGAATTGAAGGCCGTTGTCCCCGGCGTTTGGTAGAGCGGCAGGCCGTAAGCGTCCTCCCAGACACGCTTGTCAATCTCGGCCAGGAGTTCGTCCTGCTTGCCCAGGTCCGTGGTGACAGCCAGTTGCTCCATGACCTTGTCCGCGTCGCCGTCGGAATAGCCAGTGAAGTTGCTGCCGGCCCCGGTGCGGAAGATCTGCGGTACGCGGCTCACGCCGGCTTCGGTGCCGATCCATCCCGACAACGCGGCCTCGTAGCCGCCGCGGCTAAGCGCGGCCGCCCAGTCAGCGCTTCCCTGTCCGCCGTCGACCACCCGGAACCCCGCCAATGCAGCCGAGTCGCGGATCAGGGCAAATGCCTTCGACCGGTTGGGGTTGTCCCGGTTATAGAGGATCCGGATGGTGGGCGTGGCACCCTTCAGGAGGCGCTTGGCGGACTCGACGTCCACCGAGGCGTAATCCGAAGAACCGTTGTTTTTCACCGTGTCTGCGTATTTGGGCTGGCCGGGCAGGAACACCTGCGAGTCCAGCGGCTTGTTGTCCGGCACCTCAGTTCCCACCACTGCGTCCACGATCGCCTGCCGCGGAACCGTTTTGAGGAATGCTTCCCGGACGTCTTTGTTGGCGAACGGCCCGGAAAAGTTGAGGTCAAGGTGGTCGTAGCCGGATTGTTTGTACCGTTCAACGGTGATGCCCTGCCCAGACAGGCCAGTGAGGAGCTCGTCCGTTGCGGCTGAGGGCTGGGGCGAGATGATGTCCACCTGGCCGCTGCGCAGGGCGTCGACCGCGGCCGGCACTGCCCCGGTGAACCTGACATTGATTTCGTCCAGCCAGGGTTCGGGACCCCAGACGTAGTCCCGGTTCCGGACCAGTTTCATGGAGACTTCCGGCACGATGTCCCGGACGATGTAGGGGCCGCTGGACAGGTAGAGCGCCGGATCGACGGGAACGGATTTTGTATCGAACCCGGTGTTCCAAAAGTCGCTGACTTTCTTGAGCGCGGGGTTTGACGCCGGCTTCTCCGGGTTGCCGCGCGGCGTGTCCTTGAGGAGCTTAACCAGGTCTTCCTCATCGTTCAGCCCGCTCTTGGCAGCGACGACGTGGGCAGGGAGTCCGACGTCGAACGCGACTTCCCAGTCAGCGTACGGTGCGGCGTACTCAATGGTGATGGACCGGCCGTCGGAACCGATCTCGGGAAACAGGGTACCTGCAAGCCCGGTGGTGTCGGAGGCAACCGAGAAGTACCTGGTGCCCTTGCCGGTTGCTGGATCGACGTCGTCAAAGTAGCCCGAGCCGGCGGCCCAGCTCAACAGGAGGTCATCGGCGCCGATCGGCGCACCATCTGACCATTTGACTCCCTCGTTGACCGTGTATTTCACCTTGAGCGGCTGGTCGGAGACTTTTTCGAAGTGGCCGAACTTATCGTTGCGGACCACTTTGGAGCTGTCATCAAGGTAGAAAAAGCCCGAGTGGGTGATGGCACCGATTTTCGAATTGATGTCGGTATTGCCGTTCGCGCTGTACGGATTGAAGGAGGAAAAGGCATTGACCTCGGCCACCGTCACGCTTCCGCCGCGCTTCGCCTCGCCCACCACCACCGACGGGGCACCCCCGCCTGAGCAGCCCGAAAGAACCAGGGCAACCGCCAACGCGGCGATGAGCAACTTCATCAGGCGCCGGACCGGCATGCCGCCTCCTTTGTGTTTTTCCCTCCCGGGAGGGGACTGGGGTCGCCACGATCACGCCCTACACAGTCAGGATAAGCCGTCCGGGCCGTCAGACGTTGAAGCGGAACTCCACGACGTCGCCGTCGGCCATGACGTATTCCTTGCCTTCGATGCGCACCTTGCCGCGCGATTTTGCCTCAGCCATGGATCCGGCGTCCACGAGGTCGTTGAAGGAGACCACCTCGGCCTTGATGAAGCCGCGCTGGAAATCGGAGTGGATCACGCCGGCCGCCTGCGGTGCGGTGTCCCCCTGCCGGATGGTCCAGGCACGTGCTTCCTTGGGCCCGGCGGTCAGGTACGTCTGCAGCCCCAGGGTGTGGAAGCCCACGCGCGCCAACTGGTCGAGGCCGGACTCGTCCTGGCCGTTCATTTCAAGCATCTCGCGGGCTTCTTCCTCATCCAGTTCCACGAGGTCGGCTTCGAGCTTTGCGTCAAGGAAGATACAGTCCGCCGGGGCCACCAGGGCGCGCAGCTCCTCCTGTTTTTCGGGGCTGCCCAGGATTCCTTCGTCCGCATTGAACACGTAGATGAAAGGCTTGGCCGTCAGCAGGCCCAGCTCCTTGAGGTGCTCCATCTCCAGCTTGTCGCTCTTGATGGAGGAGTAGATGGTGTCTCCACGCTCCAGCACTGCCTGCGCGGCCTTGATGGCGGCAAGCTCGGCGGCCTCCCGCTTCTTGATCTTGACTTCTTTTTCGACCCGCGGGATGGCCTTTTCAATGGTCTGCAGGTCGGCAAGGATCAGCTCGGTGTTGATGGTTTCCATGTCCGAGCGCGGATCCACTTTGCCATCGACGTGCACCACATCGGGGTCATCGAAGACCCGGACAACCTGGGCGATGGCTTCGGCCTCGCGGATGTTGGCCAGGAACTGGTTGCCCAGGCCCTCCCCCTCGGACGCGCCCTTGACGATGCCGGCGATGTCCACGAAGGATACGGCGGCGGGCAGGATACGCTGCGAGCCGAAGATGCCGGCGAGCTTCTGGAGCCGCAGGTCCGGGAGGTTCACGACGCCGACATTGGGTTCAATGGTGGCGAACGGATAGTTCGCCGCCAGGACCTGGTTGCGTGTGAGCGCGTTGAAGAGGGTTGATTTGCCGACGTTGGGCAGTCCGACGATGCCAATAGTAAGAGCCACGAGCATTGATTCTACCCGCCGGGCCCCTGCAGCCAGTACCGGGGAGCGTCACTTCCCGTGAATGTCAGAGGCCCGTGCGACAGTGAAGCCATGGATGCTTTTGCCTTGATTCTCGCCCTTCTCATGCTGCTGCTTGGTGCGCTGGCCGGCGCCGCCGCCACCTATTTTTCGCTGCGCCGGAACTCGCATGCATTGGAGGCCGACTTTGACCAGGTCTCGTCCCGCCTGTCAGAGGTCACGGCACAGCTGGCAGCGGCCGACGCCGAGCGGCGGCTTTTGGCGGTACAGAACCGGGAGCTGGGCGAGGCAAGGACGCAGGACGGCAGCGTCCTGCGTGCCCTGGCGCCCGTGGCGGAAAAGCTTTCCGCGGTCCAGCAGCAGGTGGCACTGCTGGAGCGGGACCGGGTGGAACAGTACGGCCAGCTGGCACAGCAGCTGCAGGAGGCCAGGCTTTCCGATGAACAGCTCATCCGGTCCACACACGCCTTGGAATCAGCTCTGCGTTCCAACAGTGCACGGGGCCAGTGGGGCGAGGTGCAGCTTCGGCGCGTAGTGGAGGCCGCCGGCATGCTCCGGCACGTCGATTTCGTGGAGCAGGTGCACAGCGCGGGCCATGACTCAGCAGTCCGTCCGGACCTGGTGGTGCAGTTGCCCGGTGACAAGCAACTGGTGGTGGATGCCAAGGTCCCCTTGTCGTCCTATCTGGAGGCACAGGAACTGGGGGCGGTTGACCTACGCACGGGCCAGCCGTCCGGATTTCAGTCGGTGAACGACGCCCGGAACCGGCAGGCCCTGCTGGCGGCGCATGCCAAGGCCCTCAGGGCACACGTCGACGCGCTGGGAACCAAGAAGTACTGGGACATCCCGGGAAACTCGCCGGAACTTGTCGTCTGCTTCATTCCGGCCGAATCCATCCTGGCGGCAGCACTGACGGCCGACGCGGGGCTTTTGGACCACGCATTGTCCCGCAACGTGGTCCTCGCGTCACCGAGCACCCTGCTGGCTGTGCTGAAGGCGGTGGCATTCACTTGGCGCCAGGACGTCCTGACGGACAGTGCCCGCGAGTTGTTCGAACTTGCGCGGCAGCTGTACGACCGGATGGGCACCTTGGGCGAAAACGTCAGCAAACTGGGCTCTTCCCTGAAGTCCTCGGTTGACCGTTACAACGCCATGGTGGGCACGCTGGAAGCCAGGGTCCTGCCGACGGCGCGGAAGCTCAACACCCTCGAGGACTCCGGCCTGGTGACACCCCCCGTTGTGGAGGTGACCCCGCGCGCGCTGGTGGCACCGGAACTCCAGGGCGACGACGAAGCCGCCTGAAAGAGTCCGTACATGCAGGTGGGCCGGGCAATTGGTAACTGCCCGGCCCACTCCTTTACTTCTGTTTGATGCCTTTGCTGGTTGTTGTCAGCTGCGGGGCCTGCGACCGCCCAGGGCACGGCTGACGTCGCCGGCCTGTTTGAGGGTTGCGCGGAGCTCCTTGGGCAGCGAGAACAGCAGGTCTTCCTCTGCTGTGACCACTTCCTCAACCGTCCCGTAACCATAGTCCGCCAGGAGCCTCAGCACGTCCTGGACCAGTACTTCCGGAACGGAAGCCCCGGACGTGACACCAACGGTGGCGACGCCCTCGAACCAGGCTTCGTCAACCTCGTTGGCGAAGTCCACCCGGTAGGAGGCCTTCGCACCGTACTCGAGTGCCACCTCCACCAGCCGGACGGAGTTCGATGAGTTGGCCGAGCCAACCACGATCACCAGGTCAGCCTTGGGCGCAATCTTTTTGATAGCCACCTGGCGGTTGGTGGTGGCGTAGCAGATGTCGTCACTGGGCGGATCCTGCAAGGTGGGGAACCGCTCCTTGAGCAGCCGGACCGTCTCCATGGTCTCGTCCACGCTCAGTGTGGTCTGGGAAAGCCAGATCACTTTTTCGGGGTCGCGGACGGTTACCTTGTCCACTTCGTGGGGTCCGTTGATGATTTGAATGTGTTCCGGTGCTTCACCGGAGGTGCCTTCCACTTCCTCGTGCCCGTCGTGGCCGATCAGGAGGATGTCGAAATCGTCCTTGGCAAAGCGGACGGCTTCCTTGTGAACCTTGGTGACGAGGGGGCACGTGGCATCGATAGTGCGCAGGCCGCGGATTTCCGCGGATTCGACCACGGCCGGGGAAACGCCGTGGGCAGAGAAAACCACCAGGGCGCCTTCCGGGACTTCGTCTGTCTCGTCCACGAAGATGGCGCCCTTTTCCTCCAACGAGCTGACCACGTGCACGTTGTGGACAATCTGCTTGCGGACATACACGGGCGGCCCGTAGTGTTCCAGCGCCTTTTCGACGGCGATCACGGCCCGGTCAACGCCTGCGCAGTACCCGCGCGGAGCAGCCAGCAGCACTTTCCTGGGGCCGTTCACAGGGGCTGCGGCCGCCACTTCCTCGGGCGAGCGGCGCCTGCGCGGAATGGTTGGCATCGATAGGGATACAGCCGAGGTGGTCATCCCTCCATGTTACCGGCTGGTCCGCGTCCGTTTCCGGGATGCGAACAACATCACAACGCCTGCTGCGGCCAGGACTCCGCCGGTAACCGCGGCGGTGGTGATCCACCTTTGGAAATCGGTGCCAGCCGCCGCCAGGAACTCGTCACGGAACATGTTGGCCACCGCGTTGCCGGTGTCGGTGGCCTGGGCCCGGGCGGAACCCAGCTGTAAGCCCAGTCCCCATAGCCCGGCGAGGGCCAAACCCCCAAGCCCTGCAGCGAACACCACGGTCCAGCGTCGACGAGCCGCCACGAGAGCCAGGAGGAACGCCACGCCCGAGCCTATGGCAAGGATGTAGCCCATGGGTGCGTACGTGGCCAGCCGTTCAGTCCACTCCCTCTGCGCCGGCTGGCCGACGTTGATCAGCGTTTGTTTGGGCGGGTCGAGGGGAAGCCGGGTGGCCCGGGAAATCTCCTCCGAGCCGAGGGCAACCAACGGGGCAACGTCAAGTGTCAACGATGATGCCGAAGCGCCTTCCTGTGCCCCGGCCCCAGGATCAGCGAAGCTAAGGCGGTGGCTTCTGCGGAGTGTCTCCTCCCACGCCGCCGGGTAGCCGGGAAGCCCGCTCAGCGACTCCGCCGCCTTCTCCAGCACCGGTTGGACCAGCTCTGACAGAAAGCCCGGAACGGATCCGGTATCGATTGATCCCACCGCCGCGGCGGCCAGCTTCCGTTGAAAGTCTGAGTCCTTGCCAAGCGGACCGGCAAGATGGACAAACCCGTCCTCCTGGACGATGTTCCGGTCCACCCATATGGCGGGAACGGCAACGGCGGCCAGGAGGATGCCCAGCACGGTGGCGATCGCGGAGACAAAAGTACGCACAGCAGGTCCTTCGGGGTTGGGGGCCTTACCCCATCCTAGGCAGTGTCGAGGGGCCGTCCCTGTCAGTGCCTGGTGCTACACCTTATGGATAAGGTTGATTGACCGCCCACAACAGTTGAAGGACCCCATGCCAGCAGCACAAGCCCCGCAACGGCGTCCGCATGTCTGACCAGGCTTCTCTTCCGGGTACTGCACCCACCACTCTGCCCGCCACCGCTGCGGAGACAAGCCCGGACAATCCCTGGCCTCTGCAGTTGCTGTCGCAGAAGTTGAAGGCCCATATCGACCGCACCCCGTCGGCGTGGGTGGAAGGCCAGGTCATCGAACTGAACCGCCGTGGCACCAACGCCTATCTGACCCTTCGGGACGTGGATGCGGAGGTATCCCTTCCGGCGTCTGTCTGGACCAAAGTACTGGAGCGGCAAAACCTTCCGCTGGAGCGCGGTTCCCGGGTCGTGGCCCTGCTGAAACCGGAATTCTGGCTGAAGACGGGCAGGCTCAACATGCTGGTCCGGGACATCCGGCCGGTGGGATTGGGTGACCTGCTGGCCAGGATCGAGCGGCTGCGCCAAGCCCTGGCGGCTGAGGGCCTGTTTGCCGATTCCAGGAAGAAACCCCTGCCCCTGCTGCCGCACCGCATCGGCCTGATCACAGGGCGCGACTCGGACGCGAAGAAGGACATCCTGCGCAACGCAGCCCTGCGGTGGCCTGCTGTGGAATTTGAAATCCGCGAGGTCGCCGTCCAGGGGAACACGGCAGTGGCCCAAATAGTCCGCGCACTGGGTGAACTGGACGCCCGGCCCGAAGTGGACGTCATCGTCATCGCCCGTGGCGGCGGGGCGCTGGAGGATCTCTTGCCCTTCAACAGCGAGGACCTGATCCGGGCCGTGGCTGCTGCCTCCACCCCGGTGGTGAGTGCCATTGGGCATGAGGCGGACCGCCCACTGCTGGACTATGTCGCAGACCTTCGGGCCTCTACCCCCACCGACGCCGCCAAGCGGATCGTTCCCGAAGTCTCCGAAGAACTGGCCGGCGTACGACAGGCGCGGGAACAGCTGCGGCGGTGCATGGAGCGGCTGGTGGACCGGGAGTCGGACCGGCTGGCGGCACTTCATTCGCGGCCCGTCATGGCAGCACCCGAGGGCATGGTCTCCGTCAGGGCCGAGGAAATCGAGCGGCTGCTGCGGCGCTCCTCCGCGGCAGTGGGCTCCACAGTCGTCCGGGCGGCCGACCAGCTTGAGCACCTGAAGGCACAGGTGCGTGCCCTCTCCCCGCAGAAGACGCTGGACCGGGGGTACGCCGTCGTCGAACTGGCCGGAGACCAGGCCGCCCGGATCGCCGAAGCCGGCCACGCTGTTGTCCGCCGTCCTGCCGAAGCGCCCGCGGGCGTGGCCTTGTCCATCCGCGTGGCGGAGGGACGTTTCGGCGCCACGTCCACCGGGGCCCCGAAAGACAACGCAAAGCACCACCACGAATTGGAAGAGAAGGCATGACCGAACAGAAACCAGAGTCCGACGTCGCAGCCCTGAGCTATGAGGAGGCGCGGGAGCAGCTCATTGCAGTGGTGGGCAGGCTGGAGGCGGGAGGGGCAAGCCTTGAGGAGTCCCTGGCCCTGTGGGAGCGGGGCGAAGCGCTCGCCGCACGCTGCGAGGAGTGGCTGGAGGGCGCCCGGAAGCGGCTGGCTGCCGCCCGGGACCAGCCACTATAAGCGAACAAAAAAGCCAACACCGGCCGCGCCGGGCCTGAGGAACAGGTGTCAGGAATGGGCTACCAGGTCCCGCTCCTTGGCGACATCGAACTCGGCCTTGGGCCACTTCAGGTTCATGCCGGACAGGGCGCCGAGCAACAGTTGCTGGACCGCAATCCGGGCAAACCATTTCTTATTCGCGGGAACAACGTGCCAAGGGGCGTTCGCCGTGCTCGTTTCGTCGATCGCTGCCTGGTACGCGCTCATGTAGTCCTCCCATAAGGCGCGTTCGTCCAGGTCGCCCCGGTTGTATTTCCAGTGCTTGGCAGGATTGTCCAGCCGGGCCAGCAGCCGTTCCTTTTGTTCGTCGCCGCTGATGTGCAGCATCACCTTGATGACCTGCGTCCCCGAGCCCGTCAGCCTGGCCTCGAACTCGTTGATCGCCACGTAGCGCCGCTTGATCTCGTCCGGGCTGGCCCAGCCGTGGACCCGGTGGATCAGGACGTCCTCATAATGGGAGCGGTCGAACACACCCACCATCCCCGCGGCCGGGACTTCCTTTTCAATCCGCCACAGGAAGTCGTAGGACTTTTCCTCATCCGTGGGCGCCTTGAAGGCCTTGAACTGGACGCCCTGCGGGTTCATCGCTGCCATGACATGGCTGACGATGCCGCCCTTGCCTGCGGTGTCCATGGCCTGCAGGATCAGCAGGACCCGTTTGGTCCCGCCGAAGCGTGATTCGGCAAAGAGCCTTTCCTGCAATTCAGAGAGCTGGCCGTCCATCTCCATCAGCAGCAGCCGCCCGTCGGCCTTGTTTCCGCTGTATCCCGGCGTGGAGTCCGGATCCACCGCGGAAAGTGCAAACCCTTTCCCTGCCCGAAGGGTTTCAGCAGGATGCTGGTCGAAGCCAACGACGCGGGCCATGGGAGTCCTTTCCGGAAGGTGTGAGCGGACCCGGTGGGCCCGTGAGCACAGGCTAGTTCCCCTGGTACCTGCTTAGGAAGTCCCCCATCCGGCCGATGGCTTCTTCGATGTCCTTGACATTGGGCAGTGTCACCATGCGGAAGTGGTCCGGGCGCACCCAGTTGAAGGCGCGGCCATGGGATACCAGGATTTTCTGTTCCCTCAGGAGGTCAAGGACAAATTTTTCGTCGTCCCGGATGTGGTAGACCTCGGGATCGAGCTTCGGGAACAGGTAGAGGGCCCCCCGGGCCTGCTGGGTACTCACGCCGGGAATGGCGTTCAGCATGTCATAGGCCTTGTTGCGCTGTTCCAGGAGGCGTCCGCCTGGAAGGATCAGGTCGTTGATGCTCTGGTAGCCGCCTAACGCCGTCTGGATGGCATGCTGCGCGGGCACGTTGGCGCAGAGACGCATGTTGGCCAGGAGGTTGATGCCTTCCAGGTAGTCCGCGGCGTCCTTCTTGGGGCCTGAGATCGCCATCCATCCCGCGCGGTAGCCGCAGACCCGGTAGGCCTTTGACAGCCCGCTGAAGGTCAGGCACAGGACATGGTCGTCGGTGAGCTTGGCAAGGTTCACATGGACGGCGTCCTCGTACAGGATCTTCTCGTAGATTTCGTCGGCGAAAATCACCAGGCCGTGCTTATGGGCCAGGGCAACGATCCGTTTCAGCGTCTCTTCGGGATACACAGCACCCGTGGGATTGTTCGGGTTGATGACCACGATGCCCTTGGTGCGCGGGGTGATCTTGGCTTCCATGTCCTCAAGGTCAGGCTGCCAGCCGGATTCCTCATCACAGAGGTAGTGCACCGGTTTGCCGCCTGCGAGCGCCACGGACGCCGTCCACAGCGGGTAGTCAGGGGTGGGAATGAGGACCTCATCCCCCGAATCCAACAGGGCCATCAGGGACATGGTAATCAGCTCGCTGACGCCGTTGCCCAGGTAGATGTCGTCAACGTGGATGTTTTGGATGCCACGGGTCTGGTAGTACTGCGAAACGGCGGTGCGCGCGGAGAAGATGCCGCGGGAATCGCTGTAGCCCTGGGCGTGTGGCAGGTGGCGGATCATGTCCACCAAAATGGCGTCCGGTGCCTCGAAACCGAACGGCGCCGGGTTTCCGATGTTCAGTTTGAGGATCCTGTGGCCTTCGGCCTCCATCTGCTGGGCGGCCTGGAGGATCGGTCCACGGATGTCATAGAGGACGTTGTGGAGCTTCGTGGACTGCCTGAATTCTGCCATTCCTCAAATATGCCACAGGAAGGATGAATGGCCGTTGAGACGTCCACCACATGGCCGACGGCGGCTAGCGGACCTTTGGAAGTCCGGCAGCCGCCGTCGTTCTCGCCAGCCGGTCCCCTGCCCCGGGCCGGAGAACAGGCTCCTACTTGACGATGCCCTTGTCCTTGAGCCACGCAGCGGCCGCGGCCTTGGCATCCTGCTTCTGGCTGCCGCTGACCGCCCGGTTGAGGTTGATCAGGTCATCCGTGGTGAGGGTGCTGGAGACCGAGTTCAGTGCCTGCTTGGCCTTGTCCGTCATCTTTGCCTTGTTGTACAGCGGCAGGACCTGTTGGGCGATGAAGTTGTTCTTGGGATCCTCCAGCACCACCAGGTCGTTGTCGGCGATGGACGGCGTGGTGGTGTAGATGTCCGCCACCTGCACCTGGTTCTCCAGCAGCGCCTTGAGCGTTACCGGACCACCGCCGTCGCTGAAGGGCTCAAGCTTCTTGGGCTCGCAGTTGTAGTTCGTCTTCAGCCCGGGCAGGCCGTAGGCGCGTTCGCCGAACGTGGCCGGGGCACCCACCACGATCTCGCTGCAGACCTTGGCCAGGTCCTCGATGGACTTCAACTGGTACTTCTCCGCGGTTGCCTTGGTAACCACCATGGCGTCCTTGTCCTCTGCCTTGGACACGTCCAGCACGCCCAGCCCGTCCGGCAGCTTGCCCGGCAGGGCCTTGGCAATGTCGCCGGCGGAGACCTCCTTGGCTTCCTTGTCGACGTACAGCAGCAGGTTGCCGCTGTAATCAGGCACCACGTCCACCGAGCCGTCCTGGACGGCCTTGAAGTACACCTCACGGGAACCGATGTTCGGTTTGGTCGTGGCGGTGATTCCGTTGGCGTTCAAGGCTCCGGCGTACAGCTCGGCGATGATCTGGCTCTCTGGGAAGTCGGCGGAGCCCACCACCAGCGAGGTGGCTCCCCCGGATGCGCTGCCGCTGGACGCGGGTGCGTTCTTCAGCGGATCGGACGAACCGCCGCAGGCGGACAGTGCCACGGCCACACCGAGCCCGGCGGCAAGGCCACCGAACGCCCGCCTGCCGAAACGCTGGGGACGGCTATCTTTCATGACTTACCTCCTTGAACAACAGCCTCCGCAACCACGGGGTCTGTGAGATCAACCGCAGCCTCCTGGCTGCGGCGGGACTGCTTCGAGGCGCCCGGTGTCAGGAACAGCCTCTGGATTAAGGACAGGACAAGGTCGACGGCGATCGCCAGCGCGGCGATGAGGAGGGAACCTCCCAGCATCTGGGGGAAGTCGCTGAGCACCAGTCCGTCGAAGAGGTAGCGGCCCAGGCCGCCGAGGTTGATATAGGCAACCACTGAGACGGTGGCGATTACCTGCAGCACGCCGGTGCGGAAGCCACCGAACATGACCGTCAGGGCATTGGGCAGCTCGGCACGGAACAGGACCTGCAGTTCGGTCATTCCCATGGCCCGGGCAGCGTCCACCACATTCCGGTCGACGCTGGAAATGCCGGCATACGTACCAGCCAGGAGCGGAGGCACTGTGAGGATCACCAGGGCCCATACCGGGGGCATCAGCCCGATGCCCGCCAGCAGGACGAAAAGGATGAGCAGGCCAAGGGTGGGCAGGGCCCGCAGGGCCCCGGCCAGCGCGACGACGGCCACCCGTCCCCGTCCCGTGTGGCCGACAAACAGCCCGACGGGAACTGCGATGGCGGTGGCGATCAGCATGACCAGCCCGGTGTACTGCAGGTGCTCCCCCAGCCGGGTGGGGATGCCCATGCTTCCGGACCAGTGAAGGGGTTCCGCGAGCCAGGCGAAGGTATCGGCAAAGACGTTGCTCACGCTGCTCCTCCACCCGTTGATCCGGCCTGCCCTGCAGCAGCGCGCTCCTCTGTGCGATGACTCCCCGCCCCGGGGCCGCGCATGTTACCGGCCCGCCCCCATGGGGTGAGGATGCGTTCCAGCAGGACCAGGACGGCATCCATTACCAGCGCGAGGACCAGGATGGCGACGATCCCCACCACCACCTCGGTGACGAAGTCGCGCTGGAGACCGTCGGTGAAGAGCATTCCCAGGTTGCCGACGCCCAGGAGGGCCGCCACACTGACCAGCGAGATGTTGCTGACGGACACCACCCGCAACCCTGCGAACAAGACCGGCAAGGAGAGCGGCAGGTCAACCTGCAGGAACCGTGCCAGCGGCTTGAACCCCATGGCCTGCGCGGCCTGGCTGACGTCTGCATCAACAGAATCGAAGGCGTCCAGGGCAGCACGTACCAGCAGTGCCACGGCGTAGATGGTCAGTGCCACCACCACGTTGAGGGGATCGAGGATCCTGGTCCCCAGGATGGTGGGAAGGATGATGAACAGTGCCAGCGAAGGGATGGTGTAGAGGAGGGATGAGGCTGTCAGCACCACGGAGCGGAGGGCATTGTTCGTCCGCGCCAGTTGCGCCAGCGGGATGGAAAACAGCAGGCCAAGGATCATGGGAACGAGCGCCAGCACCAGATGCTGGCCGCCGCGCTCCAGGATCATGCCGGTGTTGGCCAGGAACCATTCCATCAGAGGGCAGCCTGCCGCACCTGGCGCGCTTCTTCGATCAGTGCCAGGACTTCACCACCACGGACCACGCCCAGCACCCTGCCATCGGAATCCACCCCAACACCAAGGCCGGACGGGGAGGACAAGGCCGCGTCCAGGGCGCGGCGCAGGCTCTCACCCGGATGGAACAGGGAACCGCCGGGAACGAGTTCAGTCTCAGTGCCCGGTGCGGACCAGCCCAGCGGACGCTTGCCCTCGTCCACCACCAACTGCCAGCCGCCGGCAGCGCTCGAATCCGACTCATAACCGTTTGAACCCCGGATGATCGTGGGAACCGGATGGATTGCCACGCCGTCGGACGCGGTGAACCCCAGGTGGCGGAAGCCCCGGTCCCGCCCAACGAACGAGGCCACGAAGTTGTTGGCCGGCGCCCGCAGGATTTCCTCCGGGGTGGCGTACTGGGCCAGCTTGCCGCCGGTGGCGAAGACAGCCACCTTGTCGCCGAGGATGGTGGCTTCGTCAATGTCGTGGGTCACGAACACAATGGTCTTGGCCAGGTCCTTCTGCAGGCGCAGCAGCTCCTGCTGGAGTTCGTCCCGGACAACGGGGTCCACTGCGCTGAATGGCTCATCCATGAGGAGAACCGGAGGATCCGCCGCGAGCGCGCGTGCCACCCCCACGCGCTGCTGCTGGCCGCCGGAGAGCTGTGACGGATAACGCCTGGCCAGGGAATGGGCCAGGCCCACCACATCCAGGAGCTCCTCCGCGCGCCTTCGGGCGTCCGCTTTGGAGACGCCGTTCAGCCGCGGAACGGTGGCGATGTTGTCCAGGACCGAGCGGTGCGGCAGCAGCCCTGCCGACTGCATCACGTAGCCCATGGACCGGCGCAGTTCCGCCGCCGGTACCGAGGTAACGTCCCGGCCATCCACGGTGATGGTCCCGGACGTGGGCTCCACCATGCGGTTGATCATCCTGAGGGACGTTGTTTTGCCGCAGCCTGACGGGCCCACAAAGACGGTGACGGTGCCTTTGGCGATGGACATGGATAACCCGTCCACCGCGGGCTGGCCGCCGGGGTACTGCTTGGTAACGCTCTGGAACTCGATCATCGCCTGGTCCATGGTGCGGACTTACCTGTTCTCTTGGACGGGCTGTTGAACAGCACCGCGACGTTGCCATCAGCACGTTGTTAGTTACGGTAACCCAAACGGGGGCGCGCTTCAGCAGCTGAAGCCCTAATCTCCGCAAAGGAATCCCTACTGTGACCATTCGGTACCCAGGCCGGCGCGGATGGGCGGCCAAAAGCCGGCAGGCCTAAAGTGGAGGCGTGACCAACTTGGAAGTTTCACCACAACAGGAAGTTTGTCCGCCCGCCGCTGCCGCAGGGACATCAGGGCCGTGCCTGCAGCTGTGGCCCGAGCGTGAGGTGCCGCTGGGAGGGGTCCGCGCCATGAACGTCAAGCGCACATTGCCGCAGCGCGGGCTGCCCACAATCGGGGCCTGGTGCTTCCTGGACAGCTTCGGCCCGGACAGGACCGCCATGTCCGTCCTTCCCCACCCCCATATCGGGCTGCAGACGGTGACCTGGCCGCTGGCAGGGCACATCCGCCACCGCGACAGCGTGGGCAGCGACGTGGTGGTGCGACCCGGGGAACTGAACATCATGACCGCCGGGCACGGTGTCTCGCACTCCGAGTTCGCGGTGCTTCCTCCTGACGGCGAGTTGCCGCTGCAGCGTGGCCTGCAGCTCTGGGTTGCCCTTCCTGACGCTGACCGGCACCGGGAACCGTCGTTCGAGCAGCACCGGGAGCTGCCGCGCGCTGCCGGTCAAGGCTTTACCGCCACCGTCATGGTGGGAGAGCTTGCGGGGGTGGCGTCACCCGCGACGATGTTTTCGCCAATTGTTGGCGCAGACGTTTCCTGCGAAGGGGACACCGTGCTGCCGCTGAACCCCGGCTTTGAGCACGGCATCTTGGTGCTCGACGGCGGCCTGGCGGTGGACGGCCAGGACGTGCCGGCGGGGCCGTTGGGCTACCTGGGCACCGGCCGCAGCGAACTCCGGCTGCAGGCGCGCCCCGGCACACGGTTCCTGCTGATTGGCGGTGAGCCGTTCGGTGAGGAACTGCTGATGTGGTGGAACTTCGTTGGCCGCACCCATGACGAAGTGGAACAGGCCCGGGAGGACTGGGAAGCGCAGGCGGGCTTGCCGGATGCGGGGACAGCTGCCGCCCGCTACGGCTTGGTGCCGGGACACGGTCCGGATGCCGGGCCGGAGGCGGGCCGGATTCCGGCTCCCCCGCTTCCCACTGTCCGGTTGACGCCCCGCAAGCGTTCCGTCGGCTAGAGGTTGCCTTTCGGTTGGGCTGTCAGGCGGGCTCTGCCAGGAGCTGCAGCACCCCGAACACCGGTTCCTGGTCAAGGACCCTCACGTCGGTGATTCCGGCGGCTTCGAGGTTCCGGCGGAATGACTCCTGAAGGGGTGCTACGTTCATGCCCAGTCCGCCGCCCAGGATGACGGGACCCTGAATTTTCAGCTGGCCCAGCACCTGCGCGGCCAAGGCAGCAAGGTCCTGCCCCGCCTGATCCAGGAGGGTCGCGCTGTCCTGGTGCCCCGCAGCCGCTGCTTCCACGACGTGCCTGGCCTGCTGTGCCCAGAAGCGCCGCCCCGTGTCCGGGGAGTGGAACAGCGCGATCAGTTTGTTGGGATGGTCCAGCCCGCATGACGCCAGGAGGGAGGCAGTGAGCTGGTCAATGGGCTGGCCCTGGTTCATCCTCCGGAGGCTGTGCCGCACCGCTTCCCTGCCCAGCCAATAACCGCTGCCTTCATCCCCCAAAAGGTATCCCCAGCCGCCGGCCCTGGCCTCGCCGCCGTCGGCATTGCGTCCCCAGGCAGCCGAACCGGTGCCTGCAATGACCGCGACTCCCGTACTGGCACGGCCAGCCGCCAGGAGCAGCCTGGAGTCGTGGACAACGGTGACGCGGGCAGCCGGGACCAGCGGCTGGATCAGGGCAGCCAGTGCGGCTGCGTCCTCCTCGGTATCGATTCCGCCGGACCCCGCATAGACGCGATCCACGCGGCCTCCGCCGATCCTGGCGAAAAGTTCCGCGAGGTTGCGTGCCGCCTGCTCACGGGTGACGTTCTGGACGTTGGAGCTTCCGGCCGAATCGTCAGCGACCGGCCGGCCGTCCTCGAACCGGACGCCGTGTGTCTTGGTGCCACCGATGTCCAGCCCGATGGTAATTCCGTGCAGTGGGCTGCCGTCGAGGGGACTGCCTGCTGGGCCTGCCTCAGGCTGGACAGGTCTGGTGGAGGGGTTCTGGGTGTTCGTCACGTCACAAGGGTACTTGCGCGGCGTGGCCTTGGGGCGCGGGCCTGGTCACCAGCCCCGCCAGCAAGCGCGGCCCCTCTGCCACCACCAACTCCCGGAAGAGCCTGGCGGGAACGGGTTCGCTTTCCGGTTTGCGGCGCCGCCAGCTCACGCCGACGTCCCGGAAGGCGAGCGCTGAGTCAAGCGGTACTTCCACCCACCCCAGGTCTCCCGTTTCCGGTCGGAGCGTCCTGCCGGGGGCGTCACCACCCGGCGGCAGGATACTGACGCCGAGACCAGCCGCGACCAGCCCGCGGACCGTGTGGGAATCCTGGCTCTCGAACGCAATCCGCGGCCGGAACCCGGCTTCCCGGAATAGTGCGTCCGTCAGGGAACGCAGCCCGTACCCGGGCCCCAGCGCAACGAAGGGCTCCGCCCGGATATCGGCCACCCGCGCCATGCGCTGCTGCGCCAGTGGATGGGCATGATGCACCACGAGCCGGAGGGGCTCGCGGTACAGCGGGGCCGAATCCAGGATTTTGCCTGCCGGCGCCACAGGAGCCGTGAGGGCCAGGTCAGCTTCCCCCGAGGACAGTTCTTCGAGACACGTGCTCCGTGCGCCCTGGCTGAGCCGGAACCCGGTCCCTGGATGGCGGGCACGGAACGCGCTGATCAGCAGCGGCAGCGTGGCCTCCCCGAAGGTGTGCTGGAACGTCACGGACACCGTGCCCCTGACCACCTGGGACTCATTCCGGACCAGGTCCAGGCCGGCCTGGAACTCAGCGAGCGCCTGCTCAATGTAGGGCAGCAGTGTGCGGGCGGCGGGAGTCAGGCGGACTCCGCGGCCGTCCCGGACCAAGAATTCCGTGCCGACGGCGGCGCTGGCCCTCGCCACTGCCCTGCTCACCGTTGATTGGGGTACTCCGAGGAGTTCCGCTGTTTCGGTGACGTGTTCAGTCCGCCCGAGCTCGGCGAGCACCGGCAGGAGGGGCAGCAGCTGCGCCAACTGTTTCCGGTCAGGTTCCATCGCCCGCTTCCTCTCCGCCCAGCGTTTCACCCACTGGAAAAACCATCTGTTCCCGCTATCAGTTTGGCATGAACTATGCATTGGAGGCATCCGTCTGAAGAGGTCTACGCTGGTTTAATGCCACAGAATGCGAGTACCGGGACTGGCACCTTCCCCGTCTGGAACGGCCACGCCAAGGGCTCCAGGGCCTACGGGCGGATCCTGGCCGGCCTGTCCTGCGCCGGCGTGGCCACCTTCGCGCAGCTCTACTCCACGCAGGCAGTACTGCCCCTCCTGGCAGCCGACCTGCACATCACCGCCGCCGAGGCCGCCCTCACCATCTCCCTGGCCACCGTGGGCCTGGCCGCCACCGTCATTCCCTGGTCCTTCCTGGCGGACAGGATCGGCCGGGTGAAAGCCATGATGTGGGGTATTACCGCGGCAACCGTCCTGGGATTGCTGGTACCACTGGCCGCCAACTTTGCCATGCTGCTGGTCCTGCGGCTGCTGGAGGGAATGGCGTTGGGCGGCATTCCCGCGATCGCCATTGCCTACCTCAACGAGGAGGTCAGCAAGGCCCACGCCGCGTTTGCAGCGGGAAGCTATGTTGCCGGCACCACCTTGGGCGGATTGTCCGGGCGGCTGGTGGCGGGCCCGGCCGGCGAGCTCTGGGGCTGGCGATCAGCAGCCCTGGCCGTGTCCCTGCTGGCGACCGTTGCCGCCGTCGCGTTCCTTGTCCTCGTGCCGCGGGCCCGGGGGTTCGTGCCGGCACCGGCCGCCGGCCTCCGCAGTGCCGTTCGGACCCTCGGCGGCCACCTGCGGAATGTCCGGCTGCTGGCCATCTACGCCCAGGCCTTCCTGATGATGGGTGGGTTCGTGGCCGTCTACAACTATTTGGGCTTCCGGTTGTCCGGCCCACCGTTCGGGCTGCCTGCCACCGTGATCAGCCTGATCTTCCTGGCCTACCTCTCCGGCACCTTCTCCTCCCGCTGGGCAGCGGGCATGACCACGAGGTACGGGCGCCGCAACGTCCTTTTGGCGGGACTCGCCCTCGCCGTGGGCGGCCTGGCCCTGACGCTCACCCCGTCCCTGATACTGATCCTGGGCGGCCTGGTGGTGTTTACCGGCGGCTTCTTCGCCGCGCACAGCATCGGCTCAGGCTGGACGGGCGCCATAGCGAGTACCGGCCGGGCCCAGGCGGCATCGCTGTACAACCTTGCCTACTACCTGGGTTCCAGCGCGCTGGGCTGGGCAGGAGGCCTGGTCTTCCAGGCCTGGGGCTGGAACGCACTTGCGGGAGCCGTCATTGCCTTGGCGTGCGTCACCGCCGCAACTGTCGCCGTCGTCCATCCCCGCTCGGAAACAGCCGCTGCCTGACCCCCGAACGGCGAATTAACCGGCATTCCGGGGCCGCTGCACGGTGAGGATATTCGGTGCGACGCAGACCTGCCGCGCCTGTGGCGGCGGTTGGCGCAGTCTAGGATGAACGAAGGACCGCGTGGAAGGAACCGCAGTGAGTACGAATGCCAGGAACACCAGGCCCGGGGCGCACCTGGAGCCACTGGATGCCATTGACGAGCGCCTCCTGGCGGCCCTCGTGGCAGATGCCCGGATCTCCAACAAGCAGCTCGCCGAGATGGTGGGAATCGCGCCGTCCACGGCCTTGATGCGAACCCGGGCGCTGTCGGAGCGGGGCATCGTGCAAGGCTATGAGGCGAAACTCAGCCTGTCGGCCATCGGCAGGTCGGTGCAGGCCCTGGTGGCCGTGCGGCTGCGCGCCCATGACCGGGACCAGATAGACCGTTTCACTGCACGGGTGCCGCACCTGCCCGCCGTGCTGTCGACCTTTCACACCTCAGGCTCCGTGGACTACCTGCTGCACATCGCTGTCGCGAGCACTGAAGACCTGAGGGACTGGGTCCTGGACAATCTGGCTACCGACCCGGTGGTGGGGCATACCGAAACCACGCTTGTCTTCGAACACATCCAGGGCAACCACGGCCCGCTTCCGGATTAGCCGCGCAGGGGCCCGGACCGTATCAGGCGCCGGGCCGCTGCCGTGCCTGCCCGGTCAGCGTGGCCACGAACGTCACGGCGGACAGGGCGAGCGCGGCCGTGCCGCACAGCAGGACGAATCCCTGCACAGCCGCGGCCATCCCGAACACGGCGCTGGCCCACCCCAGCCCCAGGACCGGCACCGCGCTCCCCAGATAGGTGATGACGTAGACGGTGCTGATGATCTGGGCGTGGCGGGCCGGCTCCACCCTGCCCGCCACCTCGTTGAAGACGGTCCGGAACGCCAGTCCCTGCCCCACGCCGGCGGAAACGGCAGCCGCAACCAGCAAAAGTGGGCTGTGCCATGCGCCGGCGGCACCCAGCAGCATGACCGACACGCCCAGGACTGCCAGGCCGGCGGGCACGGTCAGCCGGCCGCGCACGGTGACCAGCTGGCTCAGGGCTGAGGCTCCCAGCGGCAGGCCGGCCAGCACGCCGATGATCGGCCGGGAGTCGGTTCCCAGGACCTGCGCGAAATAGCCGGGTGCCAGCGAGAGGGAGAAGCCAAACACGGCAAAGCTCAGGAAGCCGACGCCGGACGCCAGCCAGAAAGCGCCCCTCGCCTGCCGGGAAACGGACGGCCGGCGCGGTGCGAGGGCGTGCAGCGGCCGGGACACCGCAGGAACCATGATGGCCGGACGTGCCCGGATGAGGTACAGCGGTACCAGGAGCCCGGCAAGCAGCAGCGAGTGGACGACGTACGGAGCCGTGGTGGCGCCGGGAAGCAGCGACAGCAGCCCGCCGATGACAGGGCCTGCCGCCACTCCCCCGGAGGACGCCAGCAGCGTAAAGCGGGATGCCCACTCCGGCCGGGACGGGAGCAGCTCCCGCAGGGCTGCGGCGCTGGCGCCGGTGGCAAGCGCAACCGCAGCTCCCTGCAGCGCCCGCCCGGCGCACAGCGCAGCCAGTGTTCCCGCATCCGAGAAGATCCAGCCGCCCGCCAGTCCCGTCAGCACGGCCACCAGGAGGGCGGCCCGCCGGCCGATGTGGTCCGACCAGTGCCCGGCCAGCAGCAGCGTCCCCACCAAAGCCAGGACGTAGCTGGCGAAAGCGGCAGTCACCTCGAGGCTGGACAGCCCAAGGTTGGCCTGCAGCAGCGGGTACAGCGGCGTGGCAAGGTTGGCGCCCACCAGGAGCATGAAAATAACCGCGCCCGAAATCACCAGACGCGCCGTGGTGGAGGCATTCCATCCGCTGGTCGCGGCCGTTACCGGGCGCATGCGCAGTTCGCTGAAGACCGTCATTGTGCCGCCTTAGGGATCGCCGCGGCAGGTGGTCCTTGTGGGAGCCTGGCGCGGATACAACTGTGATGCTTTAAGGGTGCGGCAGGGCTGCGCCAGATCTCTGATATGGGGCGGATAATTGAGCATAATTATCAACTTACGAACCCCTGAATGATGGAGAGTGACGATCTTGAACAAGTTGGACCCCACAGACCTGAAGATCCTCCTGGCCCTCATCAGGGACCCCCGGATCCAGATCGGCGAACTCAGCGAATCCCTGGGCATCGCCCGCAACACTGCCCAGTCCCGCGTGCGCCGCCTGCTGCGGGCCGGCGTGCTGCGTGCGGGCGGCCGCGAGGTTGACCTCGAGGCGGTGGGCTATGACGTGGTGGCCTTCGTGACCATAGAGGTCTCCCACCGCGAGCTCGACGGCGTCGTGGCGGCGCTGCGGCTCATCCCGCAGGTCCTGGAGGTCCACGAGATTTCCGGCCGCGGCGACGTCTGGTGCCGGGTGGTGGCCACAGACACACACAACCTTCAGTCGTCCCTGCGGCAGGTCCTGAGGATCAAGGGCGTTATCCGGACAGAGACGGTCCTGGCCCTGCACACCCACATCCCCTACCGAACCGAGCCCTTGATCAGCGGCCTCAGCAGCGCCTCAGCTCCGGCGGCTAGGATTTCCTGAATGACCATCATCGATAACGCCGTCTACGTCAACGGCGTCCGCCACGTCGAGCCCGAAAACCTTGAACAAACCTTTGAAACCCTGGCCCGGCACGGCGGGATGGCGTGGATTGGGCTCTACCGGCCCACAGCGGAGGAAATGGCAGCCGTGGCCGCCGAGTTCGGGCTCCACGCCCTTGCCGTGGAGGATGCCGTTTCAGCCCACCAGCGGCCCAAGCTGGAGCGCTACGATGACAACCTTTTCACCGTCCTGCGGCCGGCCCGGTACGTGGACGCGGACGAGACCGTGGAGTTCGGCGAGCTCCATGTCTTTACCGGCAAGAACTTTGTGGTGACGGTGCGGCACGCCGAAACCGCCGGGGTTGCCCGCGTGCGGCAGCGGCTTGAGGCACGCCCGGACCTCCTTCAGCATGGGCCCGAAGCCGTACTGTATGCCCTGCTGGACCGGGTGGTGGACGACTATGCACCCGTGGTGGCCGGGCTGGAGAACGACATTGACGAGATCGAGGACCAGCTGTTCAGCGGAGACTCCTCCGTATCCCGCCGAATATATGAGCTGGCGCGGGAAGTCATCCAGTTCCAGCGCGCCATCCACCCCCTGCCGGAGATGCTGGACCAGCTGAAGCGCGGCTTCGAGAAGTACCAGGTGGAAAGCGATCTTCGGCACAGCCTGCGCGACGTGGAGGACCATGTTGAGCGGGTGATCTCACGCGCAGACTCCTTCCGCGATTTGCTGCAGAATGCCCTGACCCTGGACGGAACCCTGACCGCCAACCGGCAGAACGAGGCCAGTGCCGAGCAGAACGAACAGGTCAAGAAAATCTCGTCCTGGGCGGCAATCCTGTTCGCGCCCTCATTCGTGGCCGGGATCTACGGGATGAACTTCGACACCATGCCCGAACTCCATTGGGCCTTCGGCTATCCCTATGCGTTGATCCTCATGGTGGCTGCCGGGGGCCTCATGTACGGCATCTTCAAAAGGAAGGGCTGGATTTAACGCTCTTGCCCAGGCACAGCCCCTTGGGAGTTGTACCTGGGCAAGAGGTTGCGGAGCCGGGAGTACGCTCAGGCGTTGGTTTTGCGCTTCAGCCAGCCCCAGACGCCCGTGGCCACGAAGAGGACCAGGCCGATGATGGCGAGCCAGATGAGGCCCTTCACAACGAAGCCGACGATGGACAGGATAAGCCAGATGACAAGAAGTCCGATGATAATTCCCATGGGCCCACTCTAGGCCCGATCCCGTGGACCAGGCGGCGGCTGCTCGGCGTTTCGCCTGCGGGTATTGCCGCCTCGCCGCTGGCTATACTGTCACGGCGGGAGGCCTTGCCGTTCGCGCCTTGCATGACGCTTTTCCGGGAAGGAACCCTGTGAACAAGAACCGGCTGGAGGCCTTCAGCGATGGTGTGCTTGCCATCATCATCACCATCATGGTGCTGGAACTGCGCACTCCGGAAGACGCATCGTGGCACGGCCTGGCCGAAGTCCTGCCAACCCTGCTCAGCTACCTGCTCAGTTTCGTTTACGTCGGGATCTATTGGAACAACCATCACCACCTGATCCAGCTGGCTGACCGGGTCAACGGGGCAATCCTGTGGGCGAACCTGCACTTGCTGTTCTGGCTTTCACTGTTTCCATTCACCACACGCTGGATGGATGAATCCGGATTCCTTCAAGTCCCCGTGCTGATCTACGGAATCAACCTTCTTTGCGCTGCCGTGGCGTTCTACGTCCTGGAGAGAGCCCTTATCCGTGAACAAGGCCGGAGCGGTCCGCTTGCCCTGGCCCTTGGCCGGGACTGGAAAGGCAAAGCCTCCCCGCTGATCTATCTCCTGGGCATCGCGCTGGCAACCGTCCAGCCGCTGCTGGGAATTGCCATCTACACGGTCGTGGCAATGATTTGGCTTGTTCCGGACCGGAGGGTGGAACAATTCGTCCGTGGCGCACACCAGGGCGGCCAGGTCAATAATGAATCGAAAGCTCCCGGCCAGCAGGAGGACTGATTCGGAGCGGACACTTACCGGGGTGAGGGTTTCCACCCCGGATTCATTGTGGAGCTAAGGAGATTCGAACTCCTGACCTCTTCGATGCGAACGAAGCGCTCTACCAACTGAGCTATAGCCCCGGAACTGGCCGCAGCCTGATACGTACCCCAGGCGGTGCGGAACCGGTGTCCCTAGGCTACAAATTTTCCCGCCCCAATGCCAATTGACGCGTTGCCCATCCGCATTGAAGGCGAAGAAGCCCTGCGCGGCCCTACGCCCGGCGGCGCTGAAGAACGTCGTCGAGGTTGCTCAGGG
>DATIMT010000269.1:0-13302 GCA_035475035.1 Arthrobacter sp. | reverse complement strand
CATCCTGGACTCACTGCTGATCTTCGGAGCGCTGCACTCCGGGACCTCCGTGACGTACCTGCAGTGGCTGGGATGGTTCGGCTACACCCTGCTCTTCAACGTCATCGGCGGCCTTGTGCTGGTCACCGGGCTGCGTCTTGTACGCAGCAAGGACCTGATCGAGGAACGGCGCCGGCAGTCCCCGGCCGATCCTGACGCGCCGCGGTAGACGGTTGCCGCAGCCAAGGGACTGACGCCGGACTATCGCGCGCTAATAGTCCTCAGTCCTCCGCCGGAGCCAGTATCTCGTCATTCGCGTGGACGACCAGGACAGGACAATGCGCGTGGGCAACACAAGCCGCGGTGACTGAGCCAAGGCGCAGTCCCATAAAACCCCCGTGGCCACGGTTCCCAAGAACCAACATGGCTGCGTTCTTGCTGCTCTCTATCAGCAGTCTGCGGGCATCGCCGCGTACCAGCACCGGAGTGACGTTGCCGGGCGGGACCGGGCCGAACGCGTTGATGATGGCTTCCGTCAGGACCTGGTGGGCTTCATCTTTGGGACGTTCTATACCCAGTGCCGCGTAGGCATCGTAGAGATTCGAGTATTCCCAACAGGCCGTTGCCTCAACGACCGCACCGTGTTCGGCCGCAAGGCGTTCTGCATGCCGCAGTGCCTCGATGGAGGCATGCGAACCGTCAACTCCGACAATGATCCGTTGCTGGGCTGCTTTGCTGGTCATTGCTACCGTTCCTCCGTCGGGCCTGGTTGCTGATCTATTCGAATCCTGCGCGGGTTGCTACATCAAGGTCCGTCCACGCCTTCACCCGGGAGGTGAGGGTGAAGCGCCTACCGGTGACCGACTCCGGCGATATCCTGATCAGCTGATCATGGCCTATGCCTTGCCAGGGAAACAGCTGTCTGCTGACTTTGTTCAGGTAGGTTCCCGAATCCTCCACCGCCGCAGCTGCCCCCTTAACTACGACGCTCCAGGCGAATCCGAATTCGGCGCTCACCGCATCTGTCTCAAGGGCGACGTAACCGACCTCGTTGATAGCCTGTAGCTTGGTTCCGCCGCCTGTGCGAAAAATCAGCGTCTCATCCCGCACCTGGTAGTTCACCGGGAAGATGTCAGGACGGCCATCATTGACAACGCCAAGCCGTCCGACGTGCGATTGCCGTAGTAAGTCCCAACACTCCTTGGTGGCCAGGTCTTCCGCTTCGGGGACTAGTCCCTTATCTGCCGCTTTGTCTCTCATATACGGAGCCTATGCGTCTGGCCAGGAACCGGTTAGGGTCCTAAGACTCTGATTCTGAGGCACCAGGACGCCTTCGGGTGGGCGGCTAGGGCTGCAACGCATGTCCTTGACCTTCTGTTGAGATAGGAGTGGGATGAAACCACCGGTAGCGAAGACCAGCAACCATGAACGCACGAAGCCTGCGACATACTATGCGGAGTCAGGAGGAAAACTGTGTCAACGCAGAGTTCGCCCGTGGATCATAACGAGTCCTTGACCGGCAGTCACCGTGGAGGGCTGGTGGTGGGCGTGGACGGTTCCGCGGGATCACGGTCCGCGCTGCGCTGGGCCCTAGCGGAGGCACAGCTGCGCGGTGCTGGTGTTCACCTGGTTATGGCCTGGCGGCATCCGGAGTCGTATGGGGGGTCCAGTGTGTGGACGATGATGATGGACCGCGTCGGAACAAACCGCCAGTCCATGGCGGACGCCGCCGGCGCGGAGATCAGCCGTCTCGGCAAGGAAGCTGGCATTGAGGCTGGCGAGGGAGAAAGCACTGCTGTCACGTGGGAGGCTGTGGAAGGGCATCCGGCGGCGGTGCTGCTCAGGGCGGCCGAAGGCGCCAGTGCCCTGGTGGTGGGCCAACGCGGCCATGGCGGATTTCCGGGCGTGCGGCTGGGTTCGGTGAGCCATCAAATCCTGGCCCACGCCCGCTGCCCCGTTGTCCTGGTACCCGGGACGGACCGGGAAGAGGTGGATGCAGCAGCGCCGCCTAGCACTCATCGCGGCGGCCGGATCGTGGTGGGAGTAGACGGATCCGCCGGTTCCAAGGCGGCGCTGAAATGGGCGGTAACGGAAGCGCAAATGTCCGGCTCATCCGTGGACGCGCTTATCGCGTGGGAGCGCGCCAAAGGCCCCGGGGCCACAAACGGCTGGGCTGTTGGGACCGGTGGCCCATCGGATGACAAGGAACCGATTGAAGCGATAGCCAAGGCCGAACTGGTCCGGCTCGCGGAAGAGGCCGCGAGAGGGAGCAGGGTAAAGATCAGCTGCCGTGCCGTCGAGGGACATCCTGCACAGGTGCTGGTGGAGGATGCGGCAGACGCGAATGTTCTTGTGGTGGGCGCCCGGGGTCACGCCGGATTTGTCGGAGCCGTGCTCGGCTCGGTGAGCCAGCATGCGGTGGCCCACGCCCGCTGCCCCGTCGCCTTCATACCTGAGCCCGTCATCGCCAGGGGGTTTTAGGGGTCAGATTTGGGTCAAGGGGACCTTGGTCCAGGCGGAATGGCGGATACTCGTCCCGCAACAGGGCGACATAGGTCACCACTCGGTAGATCCAGCGATTGATGCCCAGGTTCAGGTCGAATAATCCGCGCGGGTAGCGATTGGTGAAGAGCAGGCTGACGCCGGCAATAAAAACCAGCACGCCCAGCAGAGACAGGCCACCGCCCCGGCTGGGGTCCATGGACCAGGCATTGCCGCGCTGCCACCAAGCCGTAAAGGCGGTGGTGAATGCAGCCACGATCACAAGATGCGGAATCGCCAGCAGCCAGGACTTGACCAGCACCAGGCCCCGCGACAGGTGTTGGGGATAGGCGACATCAAAATCCGCCGGGTAGTCAGTACGCGCCAAGGTGAAAGGCGGGTAACGGTCGGTTCCCAGCGACGAGTACGCATAAAAAGCGACCCTCCAGTTCCACCGGAGCACGCCCACGTTGAAGTGGAAGAGAGGCTCCGGGTACCGGCCGGTGAAAAGTATGGCGAACCCGGCAATGATCGTGGTGATGACCAGAGCTATCCAAAGCCCAAACAGGATGATGAAGTGCGGGATCGCCAGCAGCCATTTGAACAGCCATATCCAGCGCGAAACCTGCGGATCCAGCCCTCCGTTGAGAGTGGCCGGATACCGGCCCCAGCCAGCCGGCGGGACAACGGGCGCACCCGCCTCCGTCGGGACTCCAGGCCCCGTGTCCGGCGGCACTCCAGGCCCCGCCGTCGGGACTCCCGACCTCATGGGACCGGGCGTTTGGCCCCGACCGCCGGCACCCGGCCAGCCTCCGTCCGTCGGCCCGCCAGGACCGGTCATATTGGAGGCCTGGAGCCGCCTGCCCAACCCCAACGAACCCATCAGGATCAGCGGCACACCGATGAGCAGCAACACACCACCGCCGACTAATAGGCCGATGCCCAGCGGCTGAAGCAGGTCGGAGCGGAAGCCCGCCTGGAGGTTGACCGCCACCTGCGGACTGGCATCCGCATTCATGACGACGACTGCCCACGCTCCGGTCTGCAGCTTCATGCTGACCTCCTGGGCGCCCGGGCCGGACGCCGAGGCTGTCCAGAAGCTCTGGTCGTGCGGTGCCGCCGGAGTGGCGGTACCGGGCACTTCACGGTATTGCGTGCTGAACGGCGAGCCGCCGATTTTCGTCACCTCGCTGTGCGCGACGCCAGCCAGATATCGGTCGACCGCGGCCTCGGGGGCGATACCGATGAACACAGCACCCGGCTTGGTGGATTCAGCCCGGAACTTTATGCTTCCGACATCGAACGGAAGATGCGCCGGCATGTTCTGCGCCGCGATGCCCTCGTTGCCCGGCGACGTCAGTGCATAAGTGCTGACGCTAAAGGGTTCCGAAGCCGTCGTGAAGTACTGGCCGTCCTGCTGCGCACCATTTGCCCACAGCGCGGCTGTTCCTGCGGCGAGGGACCCCAGGCCCAGCATGGCCAGGATTGTCCCCAGCACCAGCATGACGATTGATCCTGCCTTCACGGCCGTCTACCTTTCATCCGGAGTGGGCAGCTGAGGCGTTACGACGCCGAGCCGGGTTGCGAGCGATTGTCCCCACTGCTGGGCCCGCTGCTCCTCCCCGGCCAGCAGATGGGGCTGCCCGTCCACCAGAAAACTTTCAGGCTCTGCCACCAGTTCGAACCCGTGATGGTGCAACGCTTTGGCCAGGCCTTTTGCCGCACTGCCCGTAAACAGGGCGGGTCCATCGGCCCGAGTAGCGAAGACGGCTGCCTTGCCGCCGTCCATTTGCAGCGATTCCAGCCACTCCCGCAGGCCGCCGTCTGACGCGCCCGGCTCCATATCCAACCCGCTCCCCGGGCTGCGCGCCACATCCACGGCAGAGCGGCGAGTGGCTTCCCGGCTCATCCCATGGATATGCGTGGGTCCGCCGACGACGAGCAGGTCCCAGTCCGCGGCCCGCTGATCCGCCGCCGCGGTCACCGGAACAACCGCCACATCCGGGCTGCTGCCGCCGTTGCCCAGCCCACGGCCGATAGCCTCGGCGACCCTACGGGTGTTGCCGTACATGGATTCGTAGACGATCAATGCGCGCATGATTTGTCTCCTTCAGAGGGATCCCGCCGGCGGAGTTTGACCCGGCATTTCGATTCTGTTCAAGGCTGGCACAGGGTACGGGTGCCAGCTAGGGCCATTGGACCCTCAAACTGGCAGGTCTCGTCGGAGTTCATCCGCTTGCGCCGCCGTCACTTAAGAGTCACCGAGGCAGGGAATCGGCGGAGCATGTCAGCGGATGGGTATTCGCTGAGAATCGTCCCGAGGTTGCATACGATTGCGTTTGACTGCTCGCATCATGAACAATCCGTACGCCGTGAAGACGAAAATGTAGAGCGTGTATATGACTGCGTCAGTGCTCGTCAGGCTGGCCGCAAGCGTTGAATCGGAGGCAATGAAACCTGCGAAGTCAATCAACGTGTGGATGAGAATGAGGGGCCAAAGAGCCCCCGTCCGTAGGGTCACGGCCGCGAAACCGAACCCCATTGCCGTGGCGTAGCCGACTTGAAGCAGGGTCGCGAGAAAGTCAGCTCCAAACAGAAAATTCAGTAGATGCATTAGGCCGAAAACGATGGAGGAGAGGGTTGATGCCCTCCAAAGCCCCCGTGAAGCGAGAGCCTGCAGAATCAGCCCGCGGAAGAAGACCTCTTCGACAAAACCGATGACACACGCCAGCACCAGGAAGGAGAGGGCATCCTGGATGCGCATCCGGGAGACTCCGGTGAACACCGCACCCACGACCGGTAGCAACGGAAGCACAGGTACCCAGTACAGCCGGAAGTCCTTCAGACTCGGCAAGGCGCGGAATCCGATCGTCCTCCATGCCCGGCGAGCGGTCACGAGCACGATGGCCACTACGGCGAGCACCAACTCGGTAAGCAATTCCAGCCATGCCGCCGGCAAGTCGGGCAGAGAGGCAACGGCGCGTGCCGATACGAGATTGACGCTAGCAATCGTTGCCACAATAAGAAAGGTAAAGACGTACGGCCGTTTCGTTCCGGAACCAGATTGCTGTAGCACTATGTCGCCGGTTGGTCGGCCGGTTCTCCGTCTCCGCGGGCAATCAGCACGGCACAGTGCGCGTGTTCGGCCACGGCCGAGCTCACCGATCCGAGCAGCAGCCCGGCAAAGCCTCCGTGTCCACGGCTGCCGACGACGACCAGGGCGGCGGTTGCGCTTTCATCGATCAGGACCCGTGCGGCCTGACCCCGGCGCGTTAGCGTCTGCACCTGGCATGGTTCCTTGTCGCCGAACGCCTCTGTGACCGCGTCCGCAACTATCTGCTCGGCCCACTTCTCCGGCTCCCATTCGACCGGAACAAAGGTGCCAACGGCAATCTGCGTTTGCCAGGCGGTGACGGCAGCAATGGAAGTGCCCAGTTCCGGAACCAGGCGGGCGGCCCAACGCAGGGCAAGGATGGAGGCCGGGGATCCGTCGACGCCGACGACGATCCGGCCTTCTGCGGCTGGTGTCTCAGTCATGGTTGTGTCTCCAGGGTCGGGGCGGCTAGCTCAGGAAGACGCTGCGGCCGGTGATGATGGTGGGTGTGACGCAGATGAACAGGTCACGATGGCCTGCACCCCAGGGCTCCGGCATGATCCGGCCCCATAGGAACTTGAGCAAATCCGGGTCTGTCACCTGCGAGGCCGGGCCGCTGGCCAGTACGGCCCAGCCGCCGCTGCGTTCCGGATTCGCCTTATCGATTTCAAAGGAGACGCTGGTGCGCGGCGTAGCCGTGCCGATGGCGCCTTTCGAGGCGGTGCGGAAGTAGATGGCGGCATCGTGGATCATGTAGTTCACCGGAAAGATCAGGATCCGCCCCTCGTGTTCATAGCCAAGGCGTCCTGTGTTCCTGGATTGGAGGAGTTCCCAACACTGCTCTGCGTCCAGGTCCTTATGCGTGTGAAGGGTGCCGTCCAGACGGCCCTGTTCATCTGGTAGATTCACGTCGTTCCTCACTGTCCGGCTGTGCGGTCCGGTCTGTCCGCAGCTGTCAGCGGCTCGCCGGTTTTGACTCCAGCGTAGGAGACGTCAGGAAGACTGCGTAGGGCCGAAAGTCCCCACCGGTGGGCGTCGCCTGCCCATCCTCCATGGTCCGCACAAGCAGGCCTTTAGCCCCTAACAGCTCCCTATATTCACCCTTAGAGTCAACGGTATGGCGAACAACGAGATCCCACCGGTAGAACACCTCCCGGCGGAGGTCTGCTGGGAGCTGCTGCGGTCGAGTGTCGTGGGCCGGCTCGCCGTCGTGATCGAGGATCACCCGGACATCTTTCCGCTGAACTATGTGGTCGACGGCGGTAGCGTCGTCTTCCGTACCGCGGCGGGCACAAAGATGGCTGGCGCGCTGGCCAATACGCCTGTTGCCTTGGAAGTCGACGGCTATGACGTTGCCAGCGAGCAGGCCTGGAGCGTCGTCTTGCGTGGCAGGGCAGAACACATCCTGCAACCGCGAGGATTGGCCGCGGCCAGCAGCCTGCCGCTGTTCCCATGGCAGCAGGGGCCAAAGGAACACTTCGTACGCATCCACCTGATCAACATGACCGGCCGCAGGTTCACCGTGGCTAAACCTGACATCTGGACTGCACCCGTCACGGATAAGAGGCGGGAGTCCTTTGAATAGAGGCCGCCGGCCGACGAAGGCCTGCTTGTGGCCTGCGGATATCACTATTAAGGAGAGATTGTGAAAGCACTTGTTTATGGTGGTCCCGGACAAAAGTCGTGGACCGATGTCCCGGACCCGAAGATTCTGCAGCCCACGGACGCCATCGTCCGGGTGGACACGACCACTATCTGCGGTACCGATCTGCACATCCTCAAGGGCGATGTCCCCGCCGTCGAAGCCGGTAGGATCCTGGGCCATGAGGGAGTCGGCACTGTCACCCAAGTGGGCTCCTCGGTGACAGCGCTCAAGACCGGCGACCGAGTCATCATTTCCTGCATTAAATCCTGCGGCCACTGCGCCAACTGCAGGAAGGGGCTCTACTCGCACTGTCTGGGAGACGAAGGGTCCTCCGGAATCGGCTGGATATTCGGACATCTGATTGACGGCACGCAGGCTGAGTTTGTGCGCGTTCCCTATGCGGACAACTCCCTCCATCTCCTTCCCCAGGGAGTCAGCGACGATGAGGCAGTGATGCTCTCGGACATTCTGCCCACGGGCTTCGAAATAGGAGTCCAGTACGGAGCTGTTCAGCCCGGGGACGTAGTCGCCGTCATTGGTGCCGGCCCGGTCGGTTTGGCAGCGATGGCCACGGCGGGACTTTATGGGGCAGCCACCATCATCGCCATTGATACGGATCGGAATCGGCTGGACCAGGCCGCTGGATTCGGCGCCACCGACGCCGTCCTCTCCGGCACCGGAACCTGGCGCCAGCAGGTGCTGGACCTGACCGACGGTGCAGGGGTCGATGTGGCCATCGAAGCCGTGGGTATCCCGGAGACCTTTGGCATGGCTCTTGACATCGTCCGGCCGGGCGGCAGGGTCGCGAATGTCGGGGTCCACGGTAAGCCGGTCAATCTGCATCTGGAGGACTTGTGGATCCGCAATATCAACATCAGCATGGGACTGGTCAACGCGAACTCAACTCCCATGCTGCTCAAGCTCGTGGCCCAAAAGAAGATTCCGGCGGAAAGGTTCGCGACCCATCACTTCCCGCTGGAGAAGATCATGGACGCCTACGACACTTTCTCGCACGCGGCGGAAACCAAGGCCTTAAAAGTGGTCCTCAACCGCTGAGCCCTCTGGGCGGACAGGGCGGGACGGACGGCCTGACCGACGCCCAGGTTGCGGAAAGAATAAGCGCCGGGCTGACCAACGGCGTTCCCGCCTTCACCGGACGCAGCCTCTGGAACATCCTGCGTGCCAATGTCTTCACCCTGTTCAATGCGGTGGTCCTGGCCAGTTTCATGCTGCTGCTGTTGCTGGGACGGTGGCAGGACGCTCTTTTTGGCCTCGCGGCCCTGGCCAACACGGTAATCGGCTGTGTCCAGGAGCTCCGGGCCAGGCGGATGCTGGAACGGCTTGCCCTTCTGCATGACGTCCAAGTCACAGTTCTGCGCCAAAGCGGCCCCGCCGAGATCGCGGTCCGGGACGTGCTGCCGGAGGATCTCCTACTGCTGCGGCCAGGTGAGCAACTGCCGGCCGACGCCTGCGTCCTGACCGCTGCTGGACTGGAGGTCGACGAATCGCTGCTGACCGGCGAATCAGATCCGGTTCCTAAGACGGCCGGCGACCGGCTGCTTTCCGGCTCCAGCGTTATTGCGGGAACGGGCAGGGCGAGGGTCGAGCGGATTGGCGCCGACTCCTTTGCCGGCCGCATAGGCGCGCAGGCCAAGCGCTTCTCCCTGATCAATTCGGAACTGCGCAACGGCTTGAACAGGATCCTGCGAACCCTCAGTTGGGCCTTATTGCCCATCATGGCCCTTGTTGTCAACGGGCAGATCCAATCTGAGCACGGCTGGAGCGAGGCCATCCGGAACGGCACCTGGCGCGACGCTGCGGTCGCGGCCGTCGCCAGTGTCATCAGCATGATCCCGCAGGGCCTGGTCTTGATGACCAGCGTGGCGTTCGCTGTCGGGGCACTGAAGCTGGCTCGCCGGCAGGTCCTGGTGCAGGAACTGCCGGCGGTGGAAGCGCTGGCCCGGGTGGATATCCTTTGCCTGGACAAGACCGGGACCCTGACGGAGGGGGCGGCCGTTTTTGAGGCCGCGTATCGGCCCGATGGCCAGGTCCTTGGCGGCTACGGATCGCAGGACGGGCGCGCCGTCGCAGGCGCTGACGGCAGCGGCGGCCGGGCGTTAGCCCGCTGGGAGCTGGCACTCAGTTGGTTCGCCGCGGACGTCAATGCCAATGCGACCTCCCGGTGCCTGCGAAGCGTATTCAAGGATGCGCCTACGGCCAGTCCGCTATCGACTGTGGTTTTTGCATCGTCCCGGAAGTGGAGCGCTGTCAGCTTCGCCGCAGGGCCGGCATCCGGAGCCTGGGTGCTGGGAGCTCCGGAATTTGTCCTGAACAGGGCCGCTGACGGCGCGCCGGACCCCTCCGTGGCGCCGGTGCTGGCTGTCGCCGCGGAGCTGGCCTTATCCGGCCGCCGCGTCCTGGTGCTGGCACACGCGCCCACAGCAATGACCGGACGGGAGGCGGAGCAGTACATGCTACCACCAGGCCTTCTGCCGGTGGTGGTGCTGACCTTCCGCGAGCAGATCCGCCCGGATGCCGCCCGGACTCTGGCCTATTTCAAGGATGAGGGTATCGGCGTGCGGATCATTTCCGGGGACAGTCCAGGCACAGTATCGGCCGTGGCCAGGGAGGTCGGCCTGGTCTTCGAGGGCGACGGCGTTGACGCCCGGACTCTGCCGAGCGATCCGGACCAACTCGGAGAAATCCTGGAAGGGCATCTGGTCTTTGGCCGCGTCACCCCTGGCCAAAAGAAAGATATGGTCCAGGCGCTCCAAAGGCGCGGCCATGTCGTTGCCATGACCGGCGACGGCGTCAACGACGCGTTGTCCCTGAAGGAAGCGGACCTTGGCATAGCGATGGGGTCGGGAGCGGCCGCGACCCGCACCGTGTCGCGGTTGGTACTGCTGGACAATAAGTTTTCCCGCCTGCCGGCAGTAATGGCCGAGGGACGGCGGGTGATCGCGAACGTTGAACGTGTCTCCATGCTGTTCCTGACCAAGACCGCCTACGCCGTGCTCCTGTCGCTGGCATATGCGGGACTTTTCTGGCCGTTCCCCTTCCTGCCCCGCCAGCTTTCGGCCGTGGACGGGCTCACCATCGGCATACCGGCCTTCTTCCTGGCGCTGATGCCCAACACTCGACGCTATGTTCCCGGTTTCCTGAAACGCTCGTTGATGTTTGCCATACCGGCCGGCTCCGTCGCCGCTGTAGTAGTGCTGGCCGTGAACGCGTACGCTCTGTTCGGGACGGCCTATCCGCTGCCCACGGTCAGGAACGCAACGGTGCTGGCCCTGTCCGTGGTGGGGTTGTGGGTCCTGCTGGTGCTGGCTCGGCCCTTGGACCGCTGGCGCCGGCTCCTCGTGGCATCGATGTATCTGGGGCTCGGCGGCCTTCTGGCCCTGCCGCTCGTCCGGGACTTCTTCGCGTTGGCGGTGCCGCCTCCGGACTTGCTGGCGGTTTCACTGCTGGCCGCATCAGCAGGGTGCGCCGGCATTGAGGCCATTCACCGCCACCTGCACAAGGACTGAACCGCCGGCACAGGGCGTGGGCAGCGGCGGGTATGACCTCACGCAGGGAAGCGTTTATGCAGAACTCGGCAGCTCGAATTCGTGCACTTCACCCCCCAGCATGAATATGCTCTCGCCGCCGACCCGGACGTGCACAGGTCCAGCGTCTCCGGCCGCAGCGCTGAGCCGCAGACGCTGGTGGTCCAGGGCAATGTCCAAAAGCTGGCCGCGGTGCCGAACACGGAAGGCAACGCTGCGCAACCCGGATGGCAGCCGCGGTGTGAAGACCAGACCCTCCGCAGTACTACGCAGGCCCGCGAAGGTGCGCTGGACGACATCGACCGTCCCGGCCATGGCACCCAGGTGGATGCCTGTGCGGGTCGTGCCGCCCTGGGTGTCGTCCAGATCGGCGTCGAGGGCCTCGCGGAAGGTGTGCCAGGCCAGGTCCGGATCCCGGGCGGCGAGCACGGAGGCGTGTACTACCCGGCTAAGCGTGGAGCCGTGGGCGGTCCGGCCCAGATAGTAGTCAACGGTGGCTGCCAGCTGTGCGTGATCCACCTGGTAGCCACTCCGACCCAACAGTTCGATCAGTTCCGTTTCGCCGAACAGGTAGAGCAGCATCAGGACATCCGCCTGCTTGGCGAGCCGATAGCGGTTGGTGCTGTCCCCTTCAGCCTCCAGGATCAGGTCCAGGCGTTCGATGTTCCCATAGGTCCGCCGGTAGCGTTCCCAGTCAAGTTCCAGCAGATCCGCATATCCGTCGAACTGGCTGATGACGCCGTCATGGAACGGGACGAACATCCGGGAGGCCAGATGCTCCCAGTGCGCGGCTTCGTCCTGGCCGATCCGTAACCGCTCCTGCAGTTCCGTACCGTCCCGGCCAGCCAACAGGGTGAGCAGACCAGCGGCCCTCCGGCATACCCAGGCGGCCATCATATTCGTATAGGCGTTGTCATCCAGCCCCCGTCCCGGCCGGCCGGGGTACCCGTCATGGTACTCGTCAGGGCCCATGACGGCCCGCAGATGGTACCGGTCCTCAACCCGGTCATGCTCGGCCATGGAAGCGAAGAGCCGGGCCACCTCGACAATCAGCTCGGCGCCGTGCTGCAGGAGCCAGCTTCGGTCCCCAGTGGCAGCGAAGTACTGCCAGGCGTTGAACGCCACGGCCAGTCCGACGTGGCGCTGCAGGTGCGAATGGTCCGGCACCCAGCGGCCGGAACGTGGATTGAAGAGCCGTTGCGGCGTCTCTTCACGGCCGTCGCTGCCGCTTTGCCAGGGGAATAGCGCGCCGGCCAGTCCAGCGGACCGTGCGGCGCGCCGTGCCGCGTCCAGCCTGCGCCAGCGGTAGTCCAGCAGCGACCGGGCCACGTCGGGCAACCGGGAGGTCACCAGGGGCAGCACAAATAGTTCATCCCAGAAGATATGGCCCCGGTACCCCTCACCGTGCAGCCCCCGGGCCGGAACCCCGGCATCCAACTCCTGGGTATGCCCGGTGATGGTCTGCAGCAGGTGGAATACATGCAGGTTCAGGATCAGCTGGCTCTGTGGATCGGCTTCCAGGAAAACCTCGAAAAGGTCCCACAGCCGCTGCCAGGCGGCTTCATGGCGGTTGAGGATGTCCTCGAACTGCGCGCCGGCGTCGGCCAGAACAGCAAGGGCACCGCTGCGTGGGGAGGACACAGCCCGGTCACGAGAGGTGACCGCGGCCGCCGTCTTGGTGACTGTCAGCGGGATCCCATCCTGCAGTGCTACCTCAAGCAGCCACGCCGGCTGGCCCTGCCACTGCGCCCATTCGGCGTGCAATGGCGGACCGGAGGTGCGGGTGCACAGCGCAGTAGCGATCCGGATATGGCTCTGGGAGGTGCCAACTTCAAGGCTCTGGCAACCGTCCTCCGTATCGGTTGCGGCCAGGAAGACCAGGTGCCCGTTGGCCAATCCGGCGTATTCGGGAACATTTCCATTGGTTACGTGGGCGTCAATGCCGCTTCTCACCTGCACCCGCCCGCTCCAGCCCTGCGGAACCAGGACAGTTTCCAGCGCCGCCAGATGCGGCACCGCCATCGACACCAGCCGCCGCTGCACCACCTCAAGGAGCCGGCCGCCGTCGCCCTCCAGCAGGACGGTGCGCCGCAGTACCGCCCGCCGCAAGTCCAGCTCCCGGCGCTCCTGCCGGAATGTCAACCCACCCTGCGACCACCATTTCCCGTCGGCAATACAAACATCCAAGACCGTCCAGTTGGGGGCATTGACCATGTGCTCATCCTCGCTGACCTGTCCCTGGATGACGCTGGAAAGGCGGTTGTAGACGCCGGCCAGGTAGGTTCCGGGATAGTGCAGGCTGTCGGCGGACCGCTCAGGTGCGGCGCCGCGGCAGGCCCAATAGCCGTTGCCCAGCGTCGTCAGCGCTTCGCGGTGTCCTTCCTGCGCCGGATCGAAGCCCTCGTACACGAGCAGTAGCGGATCCGTCAGGACCAGTCCAATGTCGAATTCACTCAGATCTTCCAGCACCACGTCCGCGCCGGCCGCTTCGAGCTCCTCACGCTGGCCGCTGCGGTCGATGCCCACCACCAGCCGGAAACCCCCGCGGCGCCCGGCCT
>DATIMT010000268.1:0-6268 GCA_035475035.1 Arthrobacter sp. | reverse complement strand
CGCTTCCACCGTCCCAACGCTCGTCCCAGCACCGTCCCTCCGCCCGGTAGCGGAGGAAGTCGAGGGCCTGGCCGAGAACGTTGTGGAGACTGTTCCAGTTGTCAGCCAGGTAGTGCCTGCAGGAACTGTGGCGGCAGTGGTGGATCCTGCCGTTGGCACTGTGGATGGCGTCGCCAGCGGGACGGTGGAGAGCGCTCTTCCCCTGGCCGGCGCGGTCCTCGAGCCACCTGACCCCGTCCTTGAACCCGTCATCGGCGCTGTGCCGCTGCCAGCGGCCCAACGCGTTGCACCCGACCCCATGACGACGGCGCCTGCTCCTGCCGTGGTCGCCGACATTCAGCCGGCGAGTGACCGGGCGGTCGAAATAGAGGCGGAGACCGCTGTCGCTTCGCCGGTTTCCACCCGGTTCCTCGACCACGAAACGTGGTACAGCAACGGCCTGACGTGTGACCCGCGGATGAAGGCCACAGCCGGATGGCCGACCCTGTCGGCGGGGAGCCGGCAAGACGCGCCGTTCCGGGCACCGTCGGATGCGTTTCCCGCCGCGCCCGGCGCCACCACGGGCGGAAGCAGCCGGTCCGGCTGCGGTGGTTCAGCCATGCCCGCCTGGCTGGCTGCCCACCACTTCCAGATCCCGGCGGCCGGCGCGGCCGCGGGCCAAGACCCTTTGCGCACTGCCCCCGGACCGGTGGCCTTCGACCCCGGATCATCTCCTGACTAGTTGAGGCCATTCCGCATCCCACTGCGGAAACGAGCCAATTCCGGGCTAAGCAGTAGGCCCGATCCAACTTCCAGGAGAACTCCAATGATGCATCGCAAGATCCGCATGTGCCTGCTCTGCTCGGCTTTCGCAGGCGGCCTGTTGGCCTTTGGTGGCGTCGCCGCCAACGCGGCCGGCTACTCCTCCGCCCCGAAAGCCCTAGCCAGCACGGGCGTCAATCCCGGCATGCTGGTCGCGGGCCTGCTGCTTCTAGCCTTCGGAGGGCTGCTGGCGCTGATCCTTGGCCGCAAGCGCAGCTGATCCGGTACCTGGCGGGGCATGGACCCGGCCGCAGGGGGCTCCGAGTAGCGTAGAGGCCAACAGCATGAAGCAGGGAGGCTGCGCATGGCACGCATTTTCATCACCGGATCCACTGACGGCCTGGGCCTGGCGACGGCGGAGACGCTGTTGCGGGAAGGGCATGAGGTGATTGTGCACGCGCGGTCCTCCAAGCGGCTCCCCGCGGTCCAGCATCTGTTGGACCGCGGGGCGCAATGCGTCATCGGGGACCTCGCCCTCGCCGAGGAAGTCCGGCAGATCGCGGACGAGGCCAACGCAATCGGCGGCATCAACGCCGTGATCCACAACGCCGGCGTGCTGAACGGAAAAGCACTGCTTCCGGTCAATGTGGTGGCCCCGTACCTGCTGACCGCCCTCATCCCCGGCCCGCAGCGGCTCATCTACCTCAGCAGCGGCATGCACCGCGGCGGCGGCACCGGCCTTGACGGCCTTGACTGGGCAGGAAGGACGACGACGGCCTCATACTCCACAACAAAGCTGCACGTCACTGCCCTGTCCTCAGCGTTGGGCCGCCTTATGCCGCACGTGGCCAGCAACGCCGTCGACCCCGGCTGGGTGCCCACCCGGATGGGCGGGCGGTCAGCCCCGGACAGCCTGGAACTGGGGCACCGGACCCAGGAATGGCTGGCAACCAGTGGTGATCCCGAGGCCCGGGGCAGCGGCGGCTACTGGTACCACCAGCACCGGCAAACCCCGCATCCTGCGGCCAACGACCCCCAGTTCCAGGACGCCCTCCTGGCCCGGCTCGCCGACCACACGGGCGTCACCCTCTAGATCTCATCCATTGCTCCGTACTTGTCGTTTTCGGGCCTGAAAGCGACAAGTACGGAGCAGTCGATGGGGCTTGTTGAGTCGGGTACCCGCGATGGGTTTAGACGATCCGCAGGCGGCGTTCGACGTCGGCCGTGTCCGGGTACGCTGCTTGAGTCCCCTTGCGGGTGGTAGCCAGGGCGGCGGCAACGGAGGCGAAGGCTGCGGCATCGGCGAGCGCATCGCCCGCGGCCAGCCGGACAGCAACTGCACCGGTGAAGGCGTCGCCGGCGCCGGTGGTGTCCACAGCGGCAACCCGGGTGGGCGCCACAAAGACCACGCCGGAGTGAGGGGAAGTAGAGTCCAGCACCACCGACCCCTGCGAACCCAAAGTCACCAGGACCTGCCGGATTCCGCGGGCGGCAAACTGCTCCCGCACCGCTTGCCACTCGGCGGCAGGCGAGTCGGAGCCCGGCACAGCAAGTCCCAGGAACAGTGCTGCTTCGTGCGCGTTGACCAGCAGGACGTCCGTCAAGCCGGCCAGGGCTGCCGGGATCTCGGCGTAAGGCGAGAGGTTCAGCAGGACTGTGGCGCCGGCGTCGTGCCCTGCCTGGGCTGCCGCCAGCACGGTGTCCATGCTGACCTCGAGGCAGAGACTCACCACGGCGGCCCCCTCCAGGACATCCGCGGCTCCGGCGACGTCGGCCGGGGACAGGGTGCCATTCGCGCCGGCCGAGATGATGATGTTGTTTTCCCCGCGGGCGTCCACGGCAATTACCGCAACGCCGGTGGGCTCGCTGGACGTGCGTACATGGCCGACGTCCACGCCTGCCCCGGCCACCGAGGCTTCGAGCATGCTGCCGTTGGCGTCCTCCCCCACGGCACCCACCAGGCTGACATAGCCGCCCAGCCGGCCGGCGGCAACGGCCTGGTTGGCGCTCTTGCCGCCGGGATTCACGGCAAAGCCGTTGCCCTGCACTGTCTCACCCGGCTTCGGAAGGTTTTCGCAGTAGATCGTGAGGTCGGCGTTGAGGGAACCGACGACGACGATCCGGCCGTCCTGCACCGCCGCGGCACTCACGCGGCCACCTCAGCCTCAACGGGCTTGGGGATCAGGAGCGAGGCGGCGAACGCGGCCACTGTCAGCGCCAGGCCGACAACGACGACGGTCAGGTAGGACGCCACCGCATCGCCGAGTGCCGACGTCGCCACCAGCACGGCGGGCAGGATGAGGAAGCTCAGGCCCGCGCCCAGGTTGAAGGCGCCGGCGTTCATCCCGGGCAGGAAGCCGGGATTGCCGGCGGGCGAGAGGACAACACCGAGTCCGTTGAGCATGATGTTGACCGTACCGGCGTACATGATGCCCAGCAAGACCGTACCGGCGATCATCAGCGGCAGGCTGTGCAGGCCGAGGAATGCGATGACGGCCAGCGCCGCGATGCTGCCCAGGAGCCCGATCCGCAGGACCTTGGTGTATCCGAGCACGGGTGCCAGCCTGCCGCTCAGTGGGCCCACCAGCCAGCCCAGCAGGGCGTACGGGGTGAGGATGATCAGCGACATGTCCGTGGGGCCGAGGCCGAAGCCGGGGTCGGCGGCCTGGACGTAGGCGGGAACGATGCCGTTGATCACGGCAAAGATGCCGGTCATGGTCAGCGTGGTGGTGAGCAGCGGGGCCCACGTGGAGCGCTGGCGCAGGTGGACGGTTTCCACCATCGGCTGGGCGCTCCGCTGTTCCGTGCGCCAGAAGGCAACGAACGCGACGGCGGCAACCAGGACCAGAGCCAGGCTCAGCATGAGTGTGGCGGTGGAGAAGCCGGCGACCAGTTTCGACGCTTCGTTGAGCGCGGTCAGCAGCGCGCCGACGGCAACGACGATGAAGAACACGCCCAGCCAGTCCATCCGGGTGCCCGCCGCTGGCTTGCTTTCGGAGGCGAGGACCAGGATGAGGGCGGTGGCGGCGACGGCCAGGACCACCATCAGCCAGAAGATGCTGCGGAAGCCGAAGTGCTCGGCGAAGTAGCCGCCCACGAAGGAGTCCACACCGGCCACGCCGCCGTTGACGGCGGTGATGAGGCCCATGAGGGTGCCGTATTTGCGGGGATTGCTGACCGCGGAGCGCAGCATGATCAGGCAGAGCGGCACGGTGGGTCCGCTGACGCCCTGGATAATTCGGCCCACGAAAAGCCAGGTGACGTCCGGGGCGAGGGCGGCGATCACGGAGCCAGCCGCCATCAGCATCATCATCCCCACCAGGACTTTTTTGCGGCCCACAATGTCGCTGAGCCGCGGCAGGAACAGGGAAAACAGGGCGGCGGCCGTGAAGAACCAGGTCTGCGAGAGGCCGATGACCGCCTGGTCGGTCTTGAGCTCCTGGCCCATGGTCACCAGGGCGGGGCTGAGCATGGACGCGTTGAGCTGGAAGGCCACGCAGGCGGCCAGCAGGGCGGTCATGAGGGCGGCGATGTTGCCGCGGCCGGTCTTGGTTCCGGTCATCATGGCAGTCATTTACTTGACCCCTCCGGCGGTGAGGTGGGCACTTTTCGGGCGGACGACGTCGGACGCGTTGCCGTCGGTGGGCGCCGCGCCTTGGTGGGGCTCGCCGTCGTCCGCGTTGCTTTTGGTGTCCGGCTCACCGATGCGGACCAGCGCGTCGGTGACGAGGTCCCAGAAGCGGGCGTGGTCCAGGTCGACGGCCACGCTGGTGTGGCAGTCGGCAGGGGCGGGGGCGCGGAAGTCCGCCACCGTCATGCCCAGGGTGAGGGTGCCCTGCAGTTCGATGTTCACGGGCACTTTGCGGGTGCTGACGATGCTGGGGTCGATCACGTAGGCCACGGCGCAAGGATCGTGGACGGGCGGGTAGTCAAAGCCCTGGGCGTCCCTGTAGGTGTGGGCGAAGAAGTCCATCAGTTCGGTGACGAATTTGGCCGGCTTGGTGCCGATGGCGGCGATCTTCGCCACGACGTCCGGGGTGGCCAGGGCCTGGTGGGTGAGGTCCAGGCCCACCATGACCACGGGCCACTTCTCGTTGAAGACGATGTGGGCGGCCTCGGGGTCGATGATGATGTTGAACTCCGCAACGGCGCTCCAGTTGCCCACGTGGTAGCCGCCGCCCATGAGGACAACTTCCTTGACGCGGTCCACGATGCGCGGTTCCTTGCGGGCGGCCATGGCGATGTTGGTCAGGCCGGCGGTGGGTACCAGGGTGACGGTGCCGGGCTCGTGTGCCATGACGGTATCAATGATGAGGTCGACGGCGTGGCGCGGGTCCAGCTCGACGGTGGACTCGGGGAGGGCGGGGCCGTCCATGCCCGACTCGCCATGGATGTCCGGCGCAGTTTCGATGCTGCGGACCAAGGGGCGGGGGCAGCCGGCGGCGAAGGGGACACCGGTAATGCCGGCGATGGTGCCAACGGCCAGGGCGTTTCGGGTGACTTTTTCGAGGGTCTGGTTGCCCACCACCGTGGTCACGGCCAGCAGGTCGATGTTCGGGTTGCCGTGCGCCAGGAGCAGGGCAACGGCATCGTCGTGGCCGGGGTCGCAGTCCAGGATGATCTTCCGGGGCTGGCTCTTCGGGGGCTGGGGGTTTGGTTCCACGATGGTTCTCCACGTCATTGGGGCCTGCCGGGGAGGCAGGGGTCCAGTATTCGGGAGTGATCATGGCACCGTTATGTGCCCCACGTCAAGCGCTTAACGTTGAACTTATGTTTGCCCACGTCAAACGCTTGACGCCTTGCGCGGTCTCGGCGCGCGCCGGAACTACTAGGATCGAAGTATGGATTCCGGGGAACAGGTGCAGCATCGGGGCCGTCCCCGGCGGATCACGGCGGCCATGGTCGCCGCCCGGGCAGGGGTTTCGGTGGCCACGGTGTCACTGGTGGCCAACGGCAAGACCGCCGGCCGGGTGTCCGAGGACAACATTTCCCGCGTGCAGGAAGCCATTTCTGAGCTGGGCTACGTGGTGGACGGGATCGGCAGCTCGCTGGCCAAGGGTGTCAGCTCCATCGTGATCCTCGTGGCGCCGGACATTTCCAACCCGTTCTTCGCCAAGGTGATCGGCGGCGTGCGGGAGTCCCTGGGCCCCAGCTACCAGTTGCTGCTTTCGGTCACGGATTCGGGCGAGTTTCCCAAGGCCGACGACGTCCGGAAACTGATGTCCCTCCGCCCTGCCGGGCTGCTGGTGGACGCGCCCAACGCAGGTTTCCTGGCCGACCTCTCCGTGGCGGGGCCGCTGGTGCTGCTGGATGCCCCCGGTCTGGAGACGCTTGCCCCGGCCGTCAACCTGGACGTTGCCCACGGCGCACGGGCGTTGGCCGCCCACCTCGCCGACTCCGGCCACCGGCGGGTGGCCTACCTGGACAGCGTGACGGGAACCGAGACCTTTAGAATCCGCCGCGAGGCGTTCCTGGCCGAGGCCTCGGCCCGGGGCATGACGGTGGACCGCGACCCCATGCCCGGCAC